>JANPDG010000151.1:0-10530 GCA_031431335.1 Polaromonas sp.
TTGTAATAGCCCAGAATCAGCGTTTTGGTGAACTGATCGGCCATAAAAATAATCAATGCAAAGCCCAGCCACGGCCAGATAGAACTTGATTTTTTACCAAAAGTCGCCATTAAGCATAACTCCTTGTTTCGCCGCTGCCGCTTAAGTTACCCACACAACGGCCGCAAATGGTAGGGTGAGTTGCATCAATACCTACATCTGCACAGTAATGCCAGCAGCGTTCGCATTTGGTATTTTCTGAGGCTTTTACCGACGTAGACATTGACGATTCAGCTATTAATGATATAGCAGAAGTAATGAACACAAACTTTAGATCGTCACCCAATGTAGACAACAATGCAAAATCGCCTGCAGGCACATTGAGCTGCACCTCGGCTTGTAACGAGCTGCCCACTTTGCCATCTGCGCGCAGGGCTTCGATGTCTTTGTTCACCACATCACGCAGCTCACGGATGCGGCTCCACTTGGCTACCAAGGCTTCATCAGCGGCGTCAAACTTCACATAGGTCTCGGTAAAAATGGAGCCTGTGCTTGACTTGCCAAAATCTTTCCACGCCTCTTCAGCAGTGAAGCTTAAGAACGGGGCCATCCAGCGCAACATAGCGTGGGTGATGTGATGCAGTGCGGTTTGGGCGCTGCGGCGGGCTTTGGATTTGGCCGCGCTGGTGTAGAGACGGTCTTTGAGAATGTCTAAGTAAAAGCCGCCCAAGTCTTCGCTGCAGTACAGCTGCAGCTTGGCCACGACAGGGTGAAACTCATACACCTTGTAGTGCGCAAGAATCTCGGCTTGCAGTTGTGCAGCGCGGCTCAGGGCGTAGCGGTCAATCTCTAGCAGCTCACTAGTGGGCACTGCATCAGTAGCCACATCAAAGTCGCTGATGTTGGCCAGCAAAAATTTAAGTGTATTGCGAATACGGCGATAAGTGTCGACCACGCGGGCTAGGATTTTTTCGTCGATGCTCAAATCACCAGAGTAGTCGGTGGAGGCTGCCCACAGACGAATGATTTCAGCGCCCATCTTGCTAGAGATTTCTTGCGGCGCAACCACGTTGCCCATGCTCTTACTCATCTTGCGGCCTTGGCCATCGACCGTAAATCCGTGGGTAAGCAAGCCCCTGTACGGCGCGCGGTCATACATGGCACAGGCCGTGAGCAACGATGAATGGAACCAACCGCGATGCTGGTCGTGGCCTTCCAAATACAAATCAGCCTCGGGGCCGGGCTGGCCGGTACGCGGGTCAATCTCGGTGTGGGCGTTAGGCGTTGAACCGTCAGCCGCTTTGTGGCTGCCTTTGAGCACCGTGGTGTGGGTGGTGCCAGAGTCAAACCACACTTCTAAAATATCGGTGCTCTTGGTGTACTGCCCTGCGTGCTGCGCGCCCACTTTGGCAAACAACTCTGCGGTGCTGGCCTTGCTCCACGCTTCGATGCCTCCGGCTTGCACCATGCTGGCCGCCAAGTCGATCAGCTCGGGCGTTTGGGGGTGCAGCTCGCCACTGTCCATGTGGGTAAACAGCGGCATGGGCACGCCCCAGCTGCGCTGGCGGCTGATGCACCAGTCGGGCCGGTTGGCGATCATGTCGCGCAGCCTGCCGCGCCCGTTTTCGGGGAAGAAGTTGGTTTGCTCGATGGCATCGAGCGCCAGCTTGCGCAGCGACTTAGGTGCTTTGTCTTTGGTGAATACGCCCGCGGCGCCTGTGCCGCCTTGTGATGTATCTTCGTCCATACGAATAAACCACTGCGCCGCGGCGCGGTAGATCACCGGCGTTTTGTGCCGCCAGCAATGCGGGTAGCTGTGGGTGATGTCAAAGGTTGCCAGCAGTCGGTTGTTATCACGCAGCGTGTTGATGACTTCAGCACAAGCCTTCCAGATATTGAGCCCGCCAAACAAGGGCAACGCTTCTTCGTAACGGCCGTTGCCTTGCACCGGGTTCAAAATCTCGTCATATTTCAGGCCATGCACCACGCAGGAGTTAAAGTCTTCTACGCCGTAAGCAGGTGCCGAATGCACAATGCCCGTGCCGTCATCTGCAGTGGCGTAGTCTGCCAAATAGATGGGTGCCAAGCGGTCATAGCCTGCGTGAACATGCGCCAGCGGATGTTTGAACTTGATCATGCCCAGCGACTTGCCCAGCGTGGTTGCCACGACTTTGCCAACCAGCTTGTAGCGCTCTAAACATTTTTCGACCAAGGACTCGGCGAGCAGCAGCAAGCCGCGCTCGGTGTCAACCAGTGCGTAGGTCAGCTCAGGGTTGAGGTTCAGCGCTTGGTTGGCCGGGATGGTCCAAGCCGTTGTCGTCCAGATCACAGCAAATGCTTCTTTGTCGATCTTGACACCGCCAAAAGCCACAGACAGCTTTTCTGGCTCAGCGCACAAGAACGCAACATCCAGCGTGGACGATTTTTTGTCTTGGTATTCGATCTCAAACTCAGCGAGCGATGAGCCGCAGTCAAAACACCAGTAAACAGGCTTGAGTCCTCGGTACACAAATCCGCGCTCCATCACGCGCTTGAAAGCGCGGATTTCGTTAGCCTCGGTGTCAAAGTCCATCGTGCGGTAGGGCTTGTCCCACTGGCCCAGCACGCCTAGGCGTTTGAAGTCAGCCATTTGCCCAGCGATTTGCTCGGTGGCAAAAGCGCGACTTTTGGCCTGCATTTCGTCGCGCGGCAGGTTGCGTCCGTGCAGCTTTTCAATGGCGTTTTCAATCGGCAGGCCGTGGCAGTCCCAGCCAGGAATGTACTGCGCATCAAAGCCTTCTAGCTGGCGCGCTTTGACAATCATGTCTTTGAGCACTTTGTTAACCGCGTGGCCAATATGGATGCTGCCATTGGCATACGGCGGGCCATCGTGCAAGATGAACTTAGGCTTACCCAAGCGCGAGTCGCGCAAGATCTTGTAGATGCCTTTGTCGTCCCATTCTTTCACCCAGAGCGGCTCGCGTTTGGGCAAATCACCGCGCATAGGAAACGGCGTGTCGGGCAGGTTGAGTGTGGCGCGGTAGTCTGTTGCGCTGGCAGTGGTGGGGGTAGCTTGTTCGGTCATAGAAATACTCTTGAATGCGGGAGCCGTTATGGAGGCTTAAACAGCGGGTGTAGCTGGAGGGTGCTTTGCAAGGCAAGGCAGCGAAGATGGTGACAGTGGGGCTGGCAGCGGGGCCTTAGCCCCTTCAAATTCGCGGTAAATGTAACGCAGGCGCAGCAGCCGATGGCAGCGCGAAAAATGCGCGTGCATCAGCGCAGTCTTGGGCTATGCCTTGGGTTAAGGCGTCCAGACCGTCGTATTTGAGCTCGTCGTGCAGTTTATGTAGCAGTTCCACATGGGCGATTTTACCGTAGCCAGCATCCAGCCCCAGAGCGCTAGGCCAGTCCAGGCAGTGGGTTTCTAGCAGCACACGGCCACCGTTGATATCACGCGGGTCGATGGATGGGCGCACCCCTAAATTGGCCACGCCCAGCATGGGCTGATCCGCCAGCCCTTTCACCAGCACCGCAAAGATGCCGCTGGCCGCTGGCTTCCACGCGTGGGCGCGCGATGAAAAGCGCAAATTGAGCGTGCGAAACCCCTGCGGATACGCGCCAGAGACACCCAGTTCGCGCCCCAGCTTGCGACCATGCACGACATGGCCACTAATGCTGTAGGGTCGGCCCAGCAGCTTGGCCGCATCTTGCATGCGGCCGTGTGCCAGTGCCTCACGCACGGCTGAGCTAGACACCCGCAGACCATGCACCTCGTAGCTCTGCATGCGCGCCACGTCAAAGCCTTGGCGCTCGCCCGCCGCATCTAAAAACGCATAGTCGCCCGCGCGCTGCGCGCCAAAGCGAAAATCGTCACCCACCAGCACATATTTGGCACCCAGTCCCGCCACGAGCACTGCGTCAATGAATGCCTGGGGTGACAAAGCGGCCAAAGCCGCGTTAAAAGGCAAAACCACCACTTTGTCCACGCCACATCGCTCAAGCTCGGTGAGCTTGTCGCGCAGTGTGGCTATGCGCGCTGGTGCGGCATCAGGCTTGCCAGCGCGGGCGGCAAAAAAATCGCGTGGATGTGGCTCAAATGTCACCACGCAGCTGGGAATATTGCGGTGGGCAGCTTCGTTCTTGAGCAGGGCGATCATGGCCTGATGGCCACGGTGCACCCCGTCAAAATTACCGATCGTCAGCGCGCAGCCTTGCCCCGCGCGCTGCGCGCCGGAACTATTGGTGGGACCTACGCCTCTAAATACTTGCATACTGGCAAAGAAAAGGTATCAATTTCATAGCTGCTCCCACGTATTCATCATGGGGCGAACAGGGTTTAAAGCGTTTAAAAATGTCATCAAACTAAGGTATATTGTGCTTTAAGACAGTGATGGTTTATTTTCCGGTGTGCAAGCAGGTTGTTTAATCTACTCGGAGGTTCGTTTTGAAGGTCTTGAAACTCTCAGCCCAAGGGCTACCGCAATCGTGGATTAGCTTAGAGCAAGCGGTGATTCATTACGCCGCTGAGGAAGTGCGCTGGGAGTCTGGCGGCGAAGTGGCGGTGTTTCATGGCGGACACAACGCCATCACAGGCCAACAATCGATCATCACGGTTAACAGCATCATCGGCACCAAAGGCGTGCCCAACATCAACCCGTTTGACCTGCGCCCGGGCCTTACCAATAGCAAACTGTTTGCCCGTGACCGCAATGTGTGCGCCTACTGCGGCCAAAACTGCCACGAAGACGATCTGACCCGCGAACACATCATTCCCTACGGCCAAAGTGGCATTGACACCTGGATGAACGTAGTGACTGCGTGCCAATCATGCAACCACCGCAAAGCCAACCGCACGCCCGAGCAAGCGCATATGCCGCTCTTGTATGCGCCCTATGTGCCCAGCCTGTGGGAAGACTTTATTTTGCGCAACCGCCGCATCTTGGCCGACCAAATGGAGTTTTTGATGGCGCATTTGCCTAAAACATCGCGTCTGGTGGCCTAAGCCACCGGCACATGGCGTAAGACACGGCAGGCGCGTCTCACCTAAGCAAACACGCCTGCCGTGTCTTGCATGCGCAGACTCACCTCGCCCAGCTGGTGCAGGCTGTCACCAAAAGCCATTTCTAACTGGGTGAGCTTTTTAAAGTAGTGGCTGACGATGTACTCGTCTGTCACGCCAATACCGCCGTGCAGCTGCACCGCCTGCTGGCCCACATAGCGCATGCTGGTGCCCAGCTGGTATTTCGCCTGTGCGGTAGCGCGGCGGCGCTCGGGCGCAGGAGCGCCCATTTTGAGCGCCGCAAAATACGCCATACCGCGTGCCAGCTCGAGCTGCATCTTCATATCGGCCACGCGGTGGCGCAGAGCCTGAAAAGTCGCCAGCGTAGCACCAAACTGCTTGCGGGTGTTCATGTAGTCCACCGTAATCGCCAGTGCTTTGTCCATCACGCCCACGGCCTCAGCGCAGCTGCAGGTGATACCAATGTCAATAGCCAGCTCGAGTGCAGCCAAGCCATCGAGCGTGACCAGGTGTGCAGGCGCATTCGCCAGCAGCACGTCGGCAGCACGCGAGCCGTCTTGGCAACCGTAGGCGCGGGTAGTTGCGCCCGGCGCGCTGCGCTCGACCAAAAACAATGCCAGCTTGCCATTGAACATGGCAGGGACTAAAAAAGCATCGGCTTGGTCACCCACAGGTACTACGTTTTTAGTAGCAAAAAGACTATATTCGCCGTCGGAAAAGTTGGCTTTTGCTTCACAAACTTCTAACTTATAACGCGCCTTGCGCTCTTGCATGGCCAGCGCCACGATGGTTTGGCCTGATGCGATGCGGGGCAGCCATTGCTTTTTCAAAGCCTCAGGCGCAAAGTTTTCTATCACCGGGCCGCTGATATACGCCTGAACCAAAGGCTCCAGTACCAAGCCTCTGCCCAGCTCTTCTTGCACCACCAAACACTCCACCGGGCCCATGCCCATGCCGTCATAGGCATCGCTGATGCACAAGCCCGTTAAGCCCAGCTCGGCAAGCTCTGTATAGGCTGCGCGGTCAAATCCACCTGCAGCCTCAATGCTGCGGCGGCGCTCAAAGCTGTAGCCTTTGCCCACATATTTACGCACAGCATCGCGCAGTTGTTCTTGGTCTTCTGTAAAGTCAAAATCCATGGTGTTAGCCCAGTACAAATTGCGAAACGATATTGCGCTGCACTTCATTACTACCACCGTAAATCGTGGTTTTGCGCATATTGAAATAGGTGGAAGCTAATGGCGCGCAGTGCACTGCGCTACCGGGGTAGTCGCCTTGCCAGCCTGCGCTCATGGCGTCTTCGATCAGAGGCACTGCATACGGCCCTGCGGCCATCATCATCAGCTCGCTGTAGCGCTGCTGTATCTCGCTGCCGCGAATCTTGAGCAGCCCGGCAATATCGAGCGACTGTTTGCCTGATTTTTCGGCGCTCAGAACGCGCAGCACCATCATCTCTAGCGCGACCACGTCGACTTCGAGCTTGGAGATCTCGTCGCGAAAACGTATGTCGTCATAGATGCCTTCGCTTTTGGCAATGCGTTTTAGGCGCTCTAGCTCGCGCTTGCTGCGGTTCACATCTGCAATATTGGTGCGCTCATGGGCAAGTAAATATTTGGCGTAGTTCCAGCCTTTGTTTTCTTCGCCCACCAAATTCTCAAGTGGCACTTCAACATTATCAAACCACACTTCATTGACCTCGCTCTCGCCGTCCAGCAGCTTGATCGGGCGCACGCTCACGCCCTTAGTTTTCATATCAATCAACAAAAATGAAATACCCGCTTGCGGCTTGCCTTCGCTACTGGTGCGCACGAGGCAAAAGATCCATTCACCGTATTGGCCCAGCGTAGTCCAGGTTTTTTGGCCGTTGACAATGTATTTATTGCCCACACGCTCCGCCTTGCATTTGAGCGAAGCCAAATCAGAGCCCGAGCCCGGTTCACTGTAGCCTTGACTCCACCACACATCGCCGCTGGCTATGCCGGGCAAATGCTGCTGTTGCTGCTCGGGTGAGCCGTAGGCCATAATGACCGGAGCCACCATCACGGGGCCAAACGGCACCACGCGCGGCGCGCCAGCAAGCGCACACTCTTCTTCAAACAAATGTTTTTGTACCGCGTTCCAGCCGGGGCCGCCAAACTCAACGGGCCAGGCATGGCCCAACCAGCCTTTTTTACCCAAAATCTTGGCCCAGTTTTGCATATCGTCACGCGACAAGCGCAGCGCGTTGTGCACTTTGTGTGCAATATCAGGCGGTAAGTGGCCACGCACCCAGGCGCGTATCTCTGTGCGGAAGTTTTCTTCTTCGGTGGTAAATGCTAAATCCATACGGCTCTCCAAACTACTATCTGTTCAATAGTAGGTTTTAGCACGATTGTGCTTTTTTAGATGTCCAAGGGGTGACAAAAGAGCGGCCCGAGCTTTGCGCAGTCTTTGAGCGATCTTCATTCAGCCGAAATCTTGCGCTCCGCAATAATCGCCTTCCATTTATCATGGTCTGCTTTGACGACTTGCGCAAACCGGGGCGCTGTGCCGCCGGTAGGCTCCGCACCCAGGCGGGCGAAACGCTCTTTGACATCTGGGTCTGACAAAGCTGCGTTGAGCGCTGTGTTCAGGCGCAGAACAATATCGGCACTCAGCCCCTTGGGGCCATAAAGACCGAACCATGTGGTGGACTCAAAGCCTGGCAACACCTCGGCTACCGCTGGCAAGTCACTGGCCAGCGATGTACGCGCGGCGCTGGTGACTGCCAGCGCGCGCAGCTTGCCGTCTTTGACATGCGGCAGGCCGGTGACCAAGGAATCAAACAGCACATCGATCTTGCCGCTGACCAGGTCAGGAATGGCCAACGCCGTACCACGGTAAGGAATATGCACCATGTACGAGCCTGACATGGCTTTGAATAACTCAGTGGTCAGGTGCACGATGGTGCCGTTGCCGCTGGAGGCATAGTTGAGCTTGCCGGGGCTACGCTTGGCATACTCGATGAATTCGCGCATGGTTTTAGCGGGCGAGGTGATGGGCACCAGCACCAAATTAGGCGAGCTGGCCACATAGCCCAGTGGCGTGAAGTCAGTCACTGCATCGTAGGGAATCTTGGCGTTGAGCGCGGGGCCAATGCTGTGAGTACTGGAGGTGGCCAAGAGCAAGGTGTAGCCGTCGGCGGCCGATTTGGCCACGGCGTCGGCGCCAATGGTGCCGCCCGCGCCGGGGCGGTTTTCTACCAGCACCGTTTGACTGAGTTTTTCGCCCAGCTTGTTAGACAGGGCACGCGCCAAAATATCGGTGGCACCTCCTGCAGGAAAGGGCACTATCAAACGCAGTGGTTTGCTGGGGTAGCTCTGCGCCTGCGCACTGAGCACCTGAGCAAAAGGTAAGGCTAATACGAGACTGGTCAAAGTACGGCGTTTCATCATGTCCATTATGAATAAAAAAGGGCAACCGAAGTTGCCCTTTGCACGTAAGAGTTACAAACTTTAATCTTCTACAAACGCTTCTTCACGCTTGTTCTTCACAGCTGGTAACAAAACGATGATCAATAGCACCAGCGCAGCCAGCAAAAAGCCTGCTGAGATACCGCGCGTACCAAACACAGTCCAGTCGCCGCGCGAGAGCAGCATCGCCCTGCGCATATGCTCTTCCATCATCGGCCCCAAGATAAACCCGAGCAAGAGCGGCGCAGGCTCGCAGCCCAGCTTGGCAAACAAATAGCCAACAAAGCCAAATATCGCCACCATCCAGATATCAAAGGTATTATTGTTGGTGGAATACACGCCAATGGCGCAGAACAGCACAATGGCCGGGAACAAAAAGCGATACGGCACGGTAAGCAGCTTGATCCACATGCCAATCAGTGGCAGGTTCAGGATCACCAACATCAGGTTGCCAATCCACATCGATGCAATCAAGCCCCAAAACAACTCAGGGTTGCTGGTCATCACCTGCGGGCCGGGCTGGATGTTGTGGATCGTCATCGCACCCACCATCAAAGCCATTACTGCGTTAGGCGGAATGCCCAAGGTGAGTAGCGGAATGAACGAGGTTTGCGCGCCCGCGTTATTTGCCGCCTCAGGCGCAGCCACGCCGCGAATATTACCTTTGCCAAACGGCACTTCGCCGGGTTGGAGCTTGGTTTTCTTCTCAATGGTATAGGCGGCAAATGCCGCGAGCAGCGCGCCGCCGCCGGGCAAAATACCCAGCATCGAACCCAAAGCCGTGCCGCGCAAAACCGCAGGCGTCATGCGCTTGAAGTCTTCTTTGGTCGGGAACAAACCGCTCACTTTGGCGGTAAACACCTCGCGCTCGTCTTCAGGCTGCGCCAAGTTGGTAATGATCTCGCCGTAGCCAAACACCCCCATCGCAATCACCACAAAGCCAATGCCGTCTGTCAGCTCAGGAATATCAAAGCTAAAACGCGCTACGCCAGAGTTCACATCGGTGCCTACCAAGCCCAGCAGCAGGCCCAGCAAAATCATCGATACCGCTTTGAGCAACGAACCCGAAGCCAACACCACTGCACCCACCAAGCCCAGCACCATGAGCGAGAAATACTCCCATGGGCCAAACAAGAAGGCCAGCTCGGTCAATGGCGGTGCAAACGCAGCCAAGATCAAAGTGCCCACAGAGCCTGCAAAGAACGAGCCCAAGCCTGCAGCAGCCAACGCCGGGCCTGCCCTGCCCTGGCGGGCCATTTGGTAACCGTCGATACACGTCACCACCGACGACGACTCGCCCGGCAGGTTGACCAAAATAGCGGTCGTGGAGCCGCCATACTGCGCGCCATAGTAAATACCCGCCAACATAATCAGCGCGGCAATAGGAGGCAGCGAGTAGGTGGCTGGCAGCAGCATAGCGATGGTGGCCACAGGGCCAATGCCAGGCAGCACACCAATCAGGGTGCCCAAAATACAGCCAATAAAGGCGTACATCAGGTTCTGCGCTGTGAAGGCAACGCTAAAACCTAGTGAGAGATTGTTAATTAAATCCATGTGTGTGCTCCTTAATTTGCACCGCGCAAGGCATCTGCGATGAACGCAGGCCACACAGGAAACTGTAATTTGAGCAGCACGATAAACGCCACATAGCTTAGCAAAGCCAGCCCCGTGGCGAGAAAGAACACCTCTTTGATATTGAACCGCTCACTGGCCAAGCTGGCAATGAAGGTCAGTGCATAGATACCCATGATCAAGCCCATCGCAGGCAACTTGATAGACGGCAAACCACCCAGGAAAATGCCAAATACGATGTTGGCACCCAAGATGCAGGCCATCGGTTTCCAAGCCCATTTGCCCAGCTTTTCACCGTCGCTGGTGGCCACGGTCAATGCTTTGAACATGATGAATGCACCCAGCAAGCCTAAGAGCACGCCCAGCATGCGCGGAAAGTAGCCCGGCCCCATTTTTGCGCCATCTCCCATGCCGTAGTTGTAGGCACCGACCGCAAAGGCCATCCCCACCACCATGAACATGAGCCCAGAGAAGAAGTCTTTTTGACTTTTAATAATCACAATCTTGCCCCACTTTTATATGTAAGAGCGCTGATTGTGCTGTGCGCAG
>JANPDG010000152.1:0-7410 GCA_031431335.1 Polaromonas sp.
GTGGTCAGCGACTTGGGGCTCGTCCACGGCATGGCGCGGTTGATGTAGTCCCACAGCGTGGACAACTGCGACACCTTCATCATGGTGGTGCGCGTGGGCGCTGCACCGTCCAGCTGCAGGCTGGCTACTTTGCCTTTTTCAACATCTTTGGCGGTAGTGTAGCCTGCCAAAGGTGTAAATACCTCGTTGCTCTCGCCAAAGCTGCCATGGCAACTGGCACATTGCGCCTCCCACACCTTCTCGCCTTGGGCAACTGAGCCTTGGCCTTTGGGCAAGCCTTTGAAGTCAGGGCGCACGTCAATGTCCCAGGCTTTCACTTCGTTGGCCGTGGCGGGTTTGCCTATGCCATCGAACTTTGACTGCGCTGGGGTTATGGTTGGCAGGGTTAGTAGTGCTGCCAGGGTTAAAAATCGGACTACCGGACGCGAAGGGCGCGAAGGTTTCGCGAAGGACGCGAAAAAGAAAATACAAAAAAAAGAAGACAAAAAATATTTGGAAAATAAAGAACTGAAAAATTTATTTTTGAATTTATTTTTGAGTTCAAAAAATTTTGTCTTCATTTTCTGCCCGTCTTCTTTCGCGTCCTTCGCGCAACCTTGGCGTACTTCGCGTCCAATATCTTCGATATTTGGCTTAAGATAGTTGAACATTTTTCACCTCGCCGTTTTCGCTGACCAGCCAGGTCTGAATTGCGTTGTTGTGGTAGATCGACCGTGTGCCGCGCACCTTGCGCAGCTCGGCGTAGGTGGGCTGAATGTGTCCTGTTTCGTCGACAGCGCGAGACAGTAGCAATGCAGGTTTGCCGTCCCAGCTCCAGTCAAAATTAAAGCGGGTGAGGCATTTACTCAGCACCGCGCCATCAAGGCGGGCGGGCTTCCAGTTGCGTCCGCCGTCGATTGACACGTCCACCTTGCGCACCTTGCCGCGTCCGCTCCAAGCAAGACCGGTGACGTTATGAAAGCCTTTGTCCAGCAGTACTTGCCCGCCGCTGGGGCTGGTGATCACGCTTTTGACTTCTTGAATGCTGGTGTACTGGCGGTGTTGGCCGTCAGGCATCAGGTCGACATAGTGGATGGTTTCGTCTTTGGTGGCATAGGGCATGTCGCCCAGCTCAATGCGGCGCAAATACTTGACCCAGCTCACTCCTTGCACGCCGGGCACCACCAAGCGCAGTGGATAGCCATTCTCGGGGCGCAGCATTTCGCCGTTTTGACCATAGGCCACCAGCACTTCACCGCTGTCGATCAGGCTCATGGGTATGGTGCGTGTCATGCTGGAGCCATCTGCGCCTTCGGCTAGTACAAACTTACCGCGCTTATAGTCTGCACCGCACATGTCAAGCAAGGTTTTGAGGGGCACTCCTGTGAACTCGCTGCAGCTGATCATGCCGTGGGTGTACTGCACGGTGGGCACAGCCACATTACCCCATTCCATGCCAGTGTTGGCACCGCACTCGATAAAGTGTATGCGGCTCACGCTGGGCAGTCGCATCAAATCGTCCATCGTGAAGACCATCGGCTTTTTCAGCATGGCATCGTCGCTGCCGTTGACCATCAGGCGGTGTTTGTCGGGCTCGATATCCCACCAGCCTTGGTGGTGGCGCTCAAAGTGCAGCCCGCTGGGCGTGATGATGCCAAACAGCCCTTGCAGTGGGCTAAAGCTTACGCCTGCTTGGCTCACGCGGGTGAGGCCCGGGCTTTCGCGGCGCTGTAGGTTTTTCTCGTGCATGCTGGGCACACCGTAGCCGCGCGCTGCCACGCCTTTGCCCAAGGCTTTGGTGTGGTCGGGCAGGGTGACAATGTTGGAATCGTCCGCCGCATGCGCCCGCGATGCGTTCATAGCCGCCGCCGCCACAGCCGAACTGAAAGCGCCAGCCATAAAGCTGCGGCGTCCGCTGTGCACCGCTTTAATATGCTCACGGCTTAAAAAGCCCTCTGGCGCAGCTTGTAAAAATCGATTGGTTCTCATAATCAGCTAGATTGAATTAGGCAAGTGTGTGTGCAAGCAGGCGGTCGCCCTGCGCTACCTGCGCAGGTTCGTCCAGCTCAATGGCGATTTGGGTGCACACGCTGCGGCACAGCAGCATGGCGCGCTCGCTTTGGATGCGGTAAATCATTTGTGTGCCTTCTTTGCGTTTGGTCAAAATGCCGCTACGGTACAGCACATTGAGGTGTTGGCTTAAGTTGGGCTGGGACGAGTCAATTTGCGCGAGCATTTGCGAGACCGTGAGCTCGCCGTGGCACAGCACACTCAAAATCTTCAACCGCATCGGCGTAGACAGCACACTGAATAAGTCTGCAGCTGCTTGAAAGACTTGGGCTGCAGAGTCTGCACTGCTCTCAAAAGCGCCAGTGCTTTGTGCTGATGTATCAATGGTTTTCATGCGGTATGGCCTTGCTTGAATTCACTTGAATGTAATTAAATGCGCAATGACTTATATTTAAGGCTTAAAAAAAGCCCCATGCCAAGCACGCGGGCTTTTAAGCATTAACCCAGCGTATCCGCCCAAATGTTTTGCGCCCAGTTCATGGCGTACACGCCTTCTAATTGAGTGACCTCAGGCTTGAGGTCAATCGCAGACACTCCACCCGAGCCTGCGACGGTTTTGAATGTCTTCTCAGCCGCTACATACTCGTGCACGCTGGCCACATGCACCACGTTTTTGTCATCGACAAAGCTGTAGCAGGTGTTGGTCAGCATCGGCACGGGGTTGATCTCCCAGCCTCTGAGCTGCGCGACGATGGCTGCCGCAGCTACTTTGGCGTGGCTGTTGGCCATGTGGCCGCTCTTGGGCATGCCCGGTGCAATCTGGATACTGTCGCCCAGCACATGCACGTCTTTGGCGGCGGTGGACTCAAAACTTTGGTAGTTCACACCGCACCAGCGGTTATTGGCCATATTGTTCAAGCCCGCTTGCTGAGCGATGGTGCCTGCGCGCATACTGGGCAGCACGTTGAGCACAGAGGCTTTTACGTCGTCTTGTATCTCAAACTTAATAGTGCCGGTCTTGGCATCGACAGCGGTGACTTTATGGTCGCCTCGGTATTCGATCATGCCTTTGTACTGCTCGGCCCATACCTTTTTGAACAACGCGCCTTTGGAGGTGACATCTGGGTTGCCGTCCAATATCAGCACTTTGCTCTTAGGCTTGGCTTGCTTGAGATACCACGCTGCTTGGCATGCGCGCTCATACGGGCCGGGTGGGCAGCGGTAAGGCGCCACTGGAATAGTGATGGCAAACACACCTCCATCGGGCATGTCCATGAGCTGTTTGCGCATTGCCACGGTCTCAGCGCCAGCCTTCCAAGCTTGCAATACTTGGCCGCTGGCCTGCGCTGCAGCCAAGCCTTCGATGCTGCCCATCATCAGCTCGATGCCGGGGGAAACTATCAGCTTGTCATAGGCAATGGTTGCCCCGCGCGCGAGGGTCACCGTCTTTTTGCTTGAATCTATTGCAATGGCCATGTCTTTAACGACGGTGACGCCGTGGTTTTTAGACAGGCCTGTGTAGGCCGTGGTCAGGTCGCCAATCTGCTTACTGCCGCCCACCACGAGGTTAGAAATAGGGCAGGACACAAATGCCTCGTTGGGCTCAATCATCACTACGTCGATTTTGTAGTCAGACAGCATGCGCACATATTTGGCCGCTGTAGCGCCGCCGTAGCCTCCGCCAATCACGACCACTTTGGCTTTGCTCGGAATGCTGGTTGTGCTGGCGCAAGCGCCCAGGCCCAGCAGGCTGATGGCGGCGGAGGACTGGAGAAAACTTCTGCGTTGAATAGACATGGTGCTTCTCCTTTTATTTCTTTTGTGCGGCAAAGTAGGTGGCGATTTGCTGTATCTGTGCGTCGCTGTAGCCTTTGCTCAGCTGGTGCATGATGGTGGCGGGGCGGCTGCCACTTTTGAACGCATTCATCTGCGTAACGATGTAGTCTTTGGACATGCCTGCCAAGGTGACCACGGCCGAGCCCTCGTTGGCTTTGCCGTTGGTGCCGTGGCAGTTGGCGCAGGTGGCAGCCAATGCGCGGATGTTGAGTTGCTCTTGGTTCTGGGCGGCGGCGGGCGCGGCGATGGCTAGCAATACGCTGGCTGCGCCGATTGCGCTAGCCAATGTGCTGTGGAAGGTGCGATACATGTTAAATCTCCAAAACGACAGTAATAATGAATTTATTTTATGGCACACGACGCTTATATCTGAAGCTGTCGGAACATGTCCTTTTGTAATATAAGCGTTCAATTATTTTAGCCATCGAGCTTGGTGCTGTGGCGCGTACTTACCCTTACACACAGGTTTTTGTGCTGGCATCGCCTGATAAAATTTAACAGTTATTAGATTAATTTTTCAAAGGATATTGCATGCGTTTGTCTCCCCTCTTTACTGCTTTGTCATTGGCTTTGATGGCCGCTGGCAACTCCTCATGGGCGCAAGCGCCTGATGCTTTGGCGGCAGCCTCGGCCAAAGAAAAGGGTGCCGTAGTCACCAAGAGTGGCTTGGTCTACTTGGCGCTCACCGAAGGCAAGGGCGATAGCCCCAAGCCCACCGATGTGGTCAAAGTGCACTACAAAGGCATGTTTGCCGATGGCAAAGAGTTTGACAGCTCGTATAAGCGCGGCTCGCCCACAGAGTTTCCGCTTAACCGCGTGATTCCTTGCTGGACCGAGGGCGTGGGCCTGATGAAGCTGGGCGGCAAAGCCAAGCTCACTTGCCCATCGGCTATTGCCTATGGCGAGCGCGGTGCGGGGGGCGTGATTCCGCCTAACACCACGCTGCTGTTTGAAGTCGAGCTGCTAGGAATCAACGCTAAATAGTCAGTGTGGCTAGCGTGTGGCGGCGGATAGGCTTCTGCGCCATACAAGCACACACGCAGCCAACAGCGCCGCTAGCGCGCCCCAAGCCCACAGCTGGCCTTGGTACAGTGCAAACAGCACATAGCGCACTTGGTGCCCACCGTCTGTAAAGGCGGTGATCTGGCCCAAGCCCTGTGCGTTAAACGATGGTGTTTTGAGCGCAAGCGAGGTGTACAGCGGCGCCATGTGAGAGGCGACAAGTAAAAACGTGATGATCACTGGCACCCCCGCCAATACTGCGCGAAACACATTGCCCCGCAGCATCAGCACTGACAGCGACATGACTGAGATTAGGTTCGGCAAATCGCCCAGCGGTAGCACCTTATTGCCCGGCAAGACGAGCGCTATCACAATGGCCAGCGCCATCAAGATCAGCCCCGTCATGATAACTGACTTGTGGCCCATCAAAAACCCTGTGTCCAACGCCACCACCAGGGTGGTACGGCTCGGAAAGCGCCTGGCTACTTGGTCGCGCAGTGCTGTGGTGATCGGCATCATGGCTTCGCCAATCAGGCCCGCACACTTAGGCAATATAAACATCACCGCTGCAATGTGCACACCCAGCTCTAAAGTGGCCTTGAGCTCATAGCCAGCTGCGACTGCCAGCGCCAAGCCCATCAACAGCCCCATGACCATAGGCTCGCTGAGCAAAGCAATGGGGTTAAATCGGTCAAGCTGCGCGTTCGCATGCCTGCTATTTTTCTCAGGGTTGTAGCTGATGTGTTTAACTACCGGAATGCGGTCCATCAGCCAGTCCACACAGGCTGTGTAAGGCACCAAACCATTGACGGACACGGGCGAGGCCGAAATACCTTTTAAGCCCATCTCGCGCTCAATGTCAGGCGCAGTCCACTCGGTCATTTTGAAGCAGTACACCGCCAGCAGCACTGTGGCAGACAGCCCCAGTGCCATGCTGCCCGAGGTGGTCATCACCAGCGCGCCCGCGAGCGCAAAGTGCCAATAGTTCCAAATGTCAATGTAAATGGTGCGCGTCAGGCCCACGGTCAGCAGCAGCAAATTCACCCCCAGTACCAGCGGAATCGACACCACTGCCAGTGGCGACGCCCAAGTGATGGCAGCCAGCGGTGGCCAGCCCACATCCAGCACCGGAAAATCAAGCCCCCGCAGGCTGGACAGCTGCTGAACAGCAGGGCTGATATTGGACACAAAGAAGTTAAATGCAATAAAGACCCCCGCAAATCCCGCCGCCAGTGACACCGCGCTTAAGAGGGCGCGTTGCAGCGGCAGGCGCACCAAAAGCGCCAGAGCAAAGATAATGATGGGCAGCATCACATAGGCCTTGAAGGCAAAAAAACTATTGAGCAGCGATTGAAATGCGTCCATGGAGCAGGGCTTTGTGAAGTGAAGCTCGATTGTGGCGCAAAGCCAGCGACAATCTCATTTCGTCGCAGCCTGTTGGTTTGCGTCCAGAGTTTTTTACTGAAAGCGCAATATGAGCAACACTCCTTCCATGATGTACACCGCCAGCGTGCCTGTTTTTACCCAAATGCTCGGCGGCTTGGGCGCTGTGCTGACCAAAGCCGAGCAGCATGCCGAAACCAAAAAGATCGACCCCAACGCGTTTTTGCAAGCCCGCTTGTTCCCCGATATGTTCAACCTGCTGCGCCAAGTGCAAATCTCTTGTGACTTTGCCAAAGGCGCTGCTGCGCGTCTGGCGGGTGTCGATGTGCCCAAGATGGACGACACCGAGCTAACCTTTGCCCAGCTGCAAGCACGTATCGCGGCTGTGCAAGCCTTTATGGCCACGCTTAAGCCCGAGCAGTTTGACGCCGCAGCCACCCGCGAGATCGTGACACAGGCCGGCACACCTAAGGAAAAGCGTTTTACAGGCCAGTCGTATTTGCTTAACTATGCGCTGGCACATTTCTTTTTTCACACCACCACGGCCTACAGCATCTTGCGTCACAGCGGCGTGGAAGTGGGTAAGAAGGACTATGTTGGGACTTATTAAGTCTATTGCATCCTTTCCTTGTTTACGGGCACCGCGCCCTTGACTGGGCTGAGGTTGCGCTGAACTGTTTTGGTCTTCGGTTTAAATGCTATTAACTATTAAAATAATAGCAAACTATTGAATACCCACGTCGGAAAATGCCCTAAAAAGTTGGAAAAACGTCCAACCCAATACGCAGCCACTTCATCTCTCAACTTAGCCCACTGGACACATTGCGCCGCGAAGCGCAACCAAACAAGGTAACAGCAGAGCATACAAAACCCCACCAGAAGAAGTCTAATTAAGGGACAACCCTTGCATTAAATTCCTTGATTTCCTATAATTTCAGTAATTCTTGAAAATTAAGGAAATCCATGAATCTCACGCCCTTAGCCCAAAGCTTTGTCATGCACTTCGGTGAAATGGGCAGCCGCTGGGGCATTAACCGCACGGTGGGACAGATTTACGCGCTGCTGTTTGTCAGTGAAAAGCCGCTCAACGCGGACGAGATTGCAGAGGCGCTGGCGTTTTCGCGCTCCAATGTGAGCATGGGGCTCAAAGAGCTCGACTCTTGGCGGCTGGTGCGGTTGCAGCATTTGCCGGGTGACAGG
>JANPDG010000153.1:0-1864 GCA_031431335.1 Polaromonas sp.
CCCGTTGGCAATTTTGGATCGACCGTGGAGGCACATTCACCGATGTGGTGGGTAAAAAGCCCGATGGTTCGCTGGTGACGCATAAATTACTCAGCGAAAATCCAGAGCAATACAAAGATGCAGCTGTTGCCGGTATTCGGCACTTACTGGGATTAAAAGCCGGTCAAGCCGTCACGCCCGAGCTGGTGGAGTGCGTCAAGATGGGTACCACCGTGGCTACCAATGCACTGCTTGAGCGCAAAGGCGAACCTACGCTGCTAGTGATCAGCAAGGGGTTTAAAGACGCTTTGCGCATAGCCTACCAAAACCGCCCCCGCCTGTTTGACCGCCATATTGTGCTGCCTGAGCTGCTGTACAGCGCCGTGGTGGAGGCAGATGAGCGCATCGCTGCAGATGGGCAGGTGTTACAAAGCTTGGATGGGGCTGCCTTGCAAAAAGAGCTTTTGCTGCAATATGTTAGCGGTATTCGCTCAGTGGCTATCGTGTTTTTGCATGGCTATCGCCACACGCAGCACGAGCTGGCTGCAGAGCGCATCGCGCGCGAAGTGGGCTTTACGCAAATTAGTGTGAGCCATAAAACCAGCCCCATGATGAAGATGATCAGCCGGGGTGACACTACGGTGGTTGACGCGTATTTGTCGCCCATCTTGGGGCGCTATGTGAACCAAGTGGCTGGCGAAATGCCGGGCGTAAAAATATTTTTTATGCAGTCATCGGGCGGCCTCACAGACGCGCATGCTTTTCAAGGCAAAGATGCCATACTGAGTGGCCCAGCAGGCGGCATTGTGGGCATGGCCCGCACGGCGCAGCTGGGTGGGCATGACAAAGTGATCGGTTTTGATATGGGCGGCACGTCGACGGATGTGAGCCATTTTGCAGGTGAGTTTGAGCGCGAGTTTGAAACCCAAGTGGCGGGTGTGCGCATGCGTGCGCCGATGATGAGCATCCACACGGTAGCTGCAGGGGGTGGCTCGCTCTTGGAGTTTGACGGTGCGCGCTTTCGTGTGGGGCCCCAGAGCGCGGGTGCCAATCCGGGGCCAGCATGTTACCGCCGGGGCGGCATGCTGGCCGTGACGGATGCCAACGTGATGCTGGGCAAAGTGCAGCCGCGTTACTTTCCGAAAGTGTTTGGCCCGAATGCCGATGAGGCGCTGAGCTATGAGGCTACGCTAGAAAAATTCGATGATATGGCACGCAAGGTAGGCCAGAAACAAGGTCATAAAGTCAAGGCAGAAGTGGTGGCCGAAGGCTTTATCAGTATCGCTGTGCAGCAGATGGCCAACGCGATCAAGAAAATTTCTGTGGCCAAGGGCTATGACGTAACCCGCTACACCTTGCAGTGCTTTGGCGGAGCAGGCGGGCAACATGCCTGTTTGGTGGCAGATGCGCTGGGCATGACGCGCGTGTTTGTGCACCCTCTGGCGGGTGTGCTCAGCGCATACGGCATGGGCCTGGCTGACCAAAACGTGATCCGTGAACAAGCAGTCGAGGCGAGACTGAATGTGGACACTTTGCATGATGTTCGCGCTAAGCTGGCCGCTTTGGCCGAGGCTGCGCGCAATGAGCTAGAGCGCCAGCAAGTAGGCAAGGGCAACGTGGTGGTGCACCAGCGCGTGCATGTGAAATACGAGGGCACTGACACTGCACTCATCGTGCCTTTGGCCGATATGCATACCATTGAGACAGCATTTGAGCGTGCTTACCAGCAGCGCTTTGCATTTTTAATGCAAGGCAAGGCGAAGGTGGTGGAGGCTGTATCGGTCGAAGCGGTGATTGGCGGCGATGCACCTGCAGAGCCGCGCCACGAGGTGCATGCAAAGCGCGCTGTGCCAGCACGCGAGACCGTGCGCATGTACTCGGGCGG
>JANPDG010000154.1:0-10729 GCA_031431335.1 Polaromonas sp.
CGCACCATTGTTTTAGGCGCTGGTAAAGCAGGTGGGGCGATGGCGCAAGCGGTGGAGGCGCATTGGCCAGCTGACGCGCACCTAGAAGGCTTGGTGGTCACGCGCTACCACCACACGCCGCTGCGCCCAGCAGGGCTCAAGCAGCGCATCGAGGTGGTTGAAGCATCGCACCCGGTACCGGACGCTGCTGGCTTGGCCGCTGCGCAGCGCATCATGGCCATGACGCAGGGGCTGACCCAAGACGACTTGGTGCTCTGCCTCATCTCGGGTGGCGGTTCTGCATTGCTCACCCTGCCTATTGACGGTCTGGAGTTTGCCGACAAGCAGCGCATCCACCAAGACTTGTTAAATAGCGGTGCCAACATCAGCGAGATGAACTGCGTGCGCAAACATCTGTCCCAAATCAAAGGTGGCCGCTTAGCCGCCGCCTGCGCACCTGCACAAGTGGTCACGCTTACCATCAGCGATGTACCTGGTGACGACCCCAGCGTGATTGCTAGCGGCCCCACCGTGCCCGACGAGACTACCTGCGCCCAGGCGCTGGCCATCTTGCAGCGCTACAGCATTGATGTGCCCGCTGCCCTACGCACCCAGCTAGAAGCAGGCGCTTGCGAGACGCCCAAGCCCGGCGACGCCCGCTTTGCAGGCCATGTGGTGCACATGACCGCCACACCCCAACAGTCGCTTGAAGCAGCCGCAGCCGTAGCCCGCGCTGCCGGGCTGAACGCCTACATATTGAGCGACGAAATCGAAGGCGAATCGCGTGAGGTAGGCAAGGTGCATGCCGCGCTAGCCCGCGCTGCTGCCCACGGCAAGGGCGCATTCACCAAGCCCTGCGTTATATTGAGCGGCGGCGAAACCACGGTGACCGTGCGCCCACGCAAGCCAGACCAAGCCAAAGGACGCGGCGGCCGAGCAGGCGAGTTTTGTATGGGCTTGGCATTGGCACTGCAAGGTGTTGAAAGCGTGTATGCCTTGGCCGCAGACACCGACGGCATCGACGGCATAGAAGACAACGCAGGCGCTTTTGTCTCACCCGATACACTGCAGCGCGCCGCATCGCAAGGCATGAAGATCACCGACTATCTAGACCGCAACGATGCCTACGGTTACTTCGCTGCTATCCACGATTTGGTCATCACTGGGCCTACGTACACCAATGTGAATGACTTTAGAGTACTATTAATAATATAGCATACTATCTAATATATACGTCGGAAAAATGCTCTTTTTTCTTCCAAAATATACATTTTGAATATGGCCAGCGCTCCGTTAGTTTTCTACCAGTGCCCTGATATCTGCGGGCACAGCTACTGCGTGTATGCCGTTTTTGCCGTCAGTGCGGCGCGTGGCAAATATGGCAGCGCACGAGCAGAGTGTCGCCGTAGCTGGCTCACCGCATAACTTGCAGCCCAAGCTTTTAAGGGTTTATGAGTGAGGTTTACCCTGTACCCAGCGAGATGCGGTTTAAAAATACCATCAAACTCGCTGATACGTCCGTGAGTTTGGGTAATATCCAACTATCTGTATGAAAACCTCCACGCCATTAGAGAAGATAGACCTTCACTTAATCAAGGTCCTCCACACTGTGCTGACAGAACGCTCTGTATCGCGTGCCGCGCTCAAGCTGGGCATGTACCAGCCTGCGGTCAGCGCGTCGCTCAAGCGTCTGCGCGCGCTGTCGGGCGACCCGCTGCTGGTGCGCTCGGGCGCTGGCATGGTGGCCACCGACGCGGGGCTGCGCATGATTGCACCAAGCGAGCGTATTTTGCGTGCGGCCGAGGTGCTGTTTACCGATGCCCGCGCATTTGACGCCAAAACAGCGCAGGTCACCTTTCGCATTGCCGCCAGCGATTATTTAGACCCACTGTTTTTGCCCCAGCTGGTGGCCCAGCTCAAAGCGCAGGCCCCGCTGTGCCATATTGAAATCCAACCCCTGTCTGGCGCAGCTGACTACCGCGCCCACTTGGCCCAAGGCGAGTGCGATGTGGTGATAGGCAACTGGCCTAAGCCGCCAGACGACCTGCACATGGGCAAGCTGTTTGCCGACGAGGTGGTGTGTTTGGTGTCTAAAGACCACCCTGCAGCCCGGCGCGGCTGGACGCAGGCCAGCTGGCTGGCCGCCGAACACATAGCCCCCACGCCCACTCACCCAGGAGCCAAAGGCGTGATAGATGACCACCTGGCCAGCCTGGGCTTGGCGCGCAATATCACCGCGCGCTGCCCGCATTTTGGGTTGATTCCCAGCATGGTGGCATCGAGCTTGCTAGTGCTGACCACAGGCAGGCAGTATTGCGACCGGTATGCTGCCAGTTTGAATGTCAAAATTTTAAAATGCCCTATTGAGTTTCCACCCATGATGTATTACCAACTTTGGCATGAGCGCAGCCACGCCTCTGCACAGGCCAAGTGGCTGCGTGAGCGGGTCAAGTCTGTCGCGTCCACTCTGGGCGGCTCACTGAAAGCTGCGCGCGCATGACGGCTCGGTTAGCGCTGCAGGGCATCACCAAAGCGTATCCTGCTGTCGTTGCCAACGATGGCGTGTCGCTGGCTGTGCAGCCAAGCGAGATTCACGCCGTGCTGGGCGAGAACGGCGCTGGCAAATCCACGCTGATGAAAATCATCTATGGCGCGGTGCAGCCCGACGCAGGCAGCATCCTGTTTGACGGCCAAGCTGTCACTGTTAAAAACCCGGTCGATGCGCGCGCGCTGGGCATTGCCATGGTGTTTCAGCACTTTAGTTTGTTTGAGACCATCAGCGTGGCTGAAAACGTGTGGCTGGGTTTGAGCAAGTCGCTGTCGCTCAGTACCGTGCAACAGCGCATCACCGCCAAAGCCGCGCAATATGGCCTGGACATTGACCCGCTGCGCCCTGTGCATACGCTAAGCGTGGGCGAGCGCCAAAGGGTGGAGATTGTGCGGGCGCTGCTGACCGAGCCTAGGCTATTGATTTTGGACGAGCCTACGTCAGTGCTGACACCGCAGGCGGTAGACAAGCTGTTTGACACGCTCAGGCTGCTCAGCGCGCAGGGCTGCAGCATTTTGTACATCAGTCACAAGCTGCACGAGATCCGCGCGCTGTGCACTGCCTGCACGGTGCTGCGCGGCGGCAAAGTGACAGGTGTGTGCGACCCGCGCAATGAGAGCAATGCATCGCTGTCTAAGCTGATGATTGGCAGCGAGCCGCCTGCACTGGTGCACCGCTGTGCAGTGGTAGGCGAGGCGGTGTTGACGGTAGATGGGCTGAGCCTGCAGCGGGCAGACGAATTTGGCGTGGACTTGGATGGCATTAACCTGACAGTCAAAGCTGGCGAGGTGCTGGGCATAGCCGGTGTGTCGGGCAACGGCCAAAAAGAGCTGCTGTATGCACTGAGCGGCGAAGACGTGCGCGCCCCGCGCGGCAGCGTGACTATGGGTACGCACGACGTAGGCCACGCCAACCCGCAAAGCCGCCGCGCACTCGGCCTGCATTTTGTACCCGAAGAGCGCCTGGGCCGTGGTGCCGTGCCCAGCATGGCTCTGGCGCACAACCTGCTGCTCACGCGGGGCGAGGCAGTGGGCAAGGCAGGCTGGATTAATGTCAAAGCGCTGCGCGCACAGGCGGCGCAGATCATTAGCCGCTTTAATGTCAAAGCCGGGGGTGTGGACGCGCCAGCGCGCAGCCTCTCGGGCGGTAATTTGCAAAAATTTATTGTCGGCCGTGAGATCGAGGCCAAGCCTAAGCTGCTGATCATCTCGCAGCCCACCTGGGGTGTGGACGTAGGCGCAGCAGCGCAAATTCGCGCTGAAATGCTAGCCCTGCGCGACGCAGGCTGCGCCGTGCTGGTGGTGAGTGAAGAGCTGGACGAGCTGTTTGAAATAGCCGATCGGCTGCAGGTGATGGCTAAGGGGCGCATATCGCCGTCGGTGGACACCAAGGACGCCACGGTGGCGCAGATTGGCGAGTGGATGAGCGGGCTGTGGGGTGCTGCAAATGATTAAATTAGAACCGCGCGCCCAAACCTCGCGTTTTTGGACACTCGCCTCACCCGTCTTGGCGCTGCTGCTCACCGTCATCGTTGGCATCATCTTGTTTGCCGCTTTGGGCAAAGACCCAGTGCGCGGGCTGCAAGTGTTCTTTTGGGACCCTATCAAAACCAGCTACGCACTGGGCGAGCTGATGGTCAAGGCCACACCGCTGCTGATCATCGCGCTGGGCCTGGCTGTGTGTTTTAGGTCTAACGTGTGGAACATTGGCGCTGAGGGCCAGTTTGTCATGGGTGCGGTGTTTGCGGGCGGCGTGGCGCTGCTGGCTGGTAAAGACACCGGGCGCTGGATTGTGGTGGCTATTTTGCTGGCGGGCGTGCTGGGCGGCATGTTCTGGGCGGGCATCACAGCCATGCTGCGCGACAAGTTCAACGCCAACGAAATTTTGGTCAGCCTGATGCTCGTGTATGTGGCTGACATGGTGCTCAGCTACATGGTGTTTGGCCCTTGGAAAGACCCGCAGGGCTACAATTTTCCGCAAAGCAAAACCTTTGAAGCTGTGACCAAGATTCCTAAGCTCATGGACGGCTCGCGCATGACCATTGGCCTGCTGCTGGGCTTGGTGGGCGCTGCGGGGCTGTGGGTGTTTTTGTTTCGTACCCGCGCAGGCTTTGCCCAGCTGGTGGGCGGGCTGGCACCTGCTGCTGCGCGCTACGCAGGGTTTAGCAGTCGCCGTGCGCTGTGGACGGCGCTGCTGGTCTCAGGCGGCGCGGCGGGGCTGGCGGGCGCACTCGAGGTGGCCGGGCCGATTGGCCAGCTCACACCCTATGTGCCTGCAGGCTATGGTTTTGCGGCCATCATTGTGGCGTTTGTCGGGCGCTTGCACCCGGTGGGCATTGTGTTTTCGGCTATTTTGATGAGCATGTTTTATATCGGCGGCGAGCTGGCGCAGTCGCGCATGGGCCTGCCCAAATCGCTCACAGGGGTGTTTCAAGGCTTGCTGCTGTTTAGCTTGTTGGCCTGCGACACGCTCATATCGTACCGTATCAAATTAGTGAAAAAATAAGCAGTTTTCCGACGTGGATATTCAATAGTTAGCTATGAAATTAATAGTAAATAAAACCTTTAAAGGTGTTTGTTAATGGAGCAATACGCACTCCTGCTCGCCGCCACCTTGAACGCAGGCACTGTGCTGGCCATTGCCGCGCTGGGTTTGCTCATCAACGAAAAAGCGGGTGTGGTCAACCTGGGCGCTGAGGGCCTCATGCTGTGCGCGGCCATTGCAGGGTTTGCTGCGGTGGTGCACACCGGCAACGACTACGCAGGCTTTGCCGCAGGCATGGCAGCGGGTGCGCTGCTGGCGGCCGTGTTTGGCGTGTTGGTGATCTGGCTTAACACCAACCAATACGCCACTGGGCTGGCGCTGAGCCTATTTGGCGTGGGTTTTTCAGCTTTCGCAGGTATCAAGTACGTGCAAGAAAAGCTGCCCGAGCGGCCTAATTTTGCGATTCCCTATGTGTCTGACATTCCGTGGCTGGGCAGCGCTTTGTTCAAACAACACACCATGGTCTACGCGGCAATGGCGATGGCGGGGGTGTTGGTATGGTTTTTATACCGCACGCGCACTGGCTTGGTGCTGCGCAGCGTGGGCGAAAGCCCCGAGGCCGCCCACGCGCTGGGCTACCCGGTGCGGCGCATTCGGCTGGCTGCCGTGGTGGCGGGCGGCGCGCTGTGTGGGCTGGCGGGTGCGTATTTGTCGGTCATCTACACTCCGCTGTGGGTTGAGGGCATGGTGGCAGGCAAGGGCTGGATTGCTTTGGCGCTTACTACCTTTGCCACTTGGCGCCCGGCACGGGTATTGCTAGGTAGCTATGTGTTTGGCGGCGTCACCATGCTGCAGTTTCATTTGCAAGGCCAAGGGGTGGACGTGCCCAGCCAGTTTTTAACCATGTTGCCCTATGTGGCCACCATCGTGGTGTTGGCGCTGATCTCGCGCAACCCGGCCTGGATCCGCATCAATATGCCAGCGTCTTTGGGTAAACCCTTCTACCCTGGCGCTTGATGGAGCTAGGGCAGTTGACTGATAATGTATTTTTGTGTGCCTTTGAGTTTTAACCATCGAAAGAGAGACGAGATGACCGATTTGAACAAACGCTCCACCATGAAACTGGTGGCATTGACGGCAGTAGCAGCTGCTGCGCTGATTGGCTGCAGCAAAAAAGAAGAGGCCAAGCCTGCGGCACCCGCAGCAGCGCCCGCGGCTTCGGCTCCAGCCGCCAAGACTGAGCCATTGAAAATCGCTTTTGCATACGTGGGCCCTGTGGGCGACGGCGGCTGGACATTTGCGCACGACAACGGCCGCAAAGCCATCGAAAAAGAGTTTGGCGACAAAGTAGTCACCAGCTTTGTAGAAAAAGTGCCCGAGAGCGCCGACGCAGAGCGCGTCATCCGCGACATGGCCCAGCAGGGCAACAAGCTGATTTTTGGCACCACCTTTGGCTACATGGACCCGATGATGAAGGTCGCGCCTGACTTTAAAGGCGTGAAGTTTGAGCACGCCACCGGCTTTAAAACCGCAGACAACATGCGCACCTACGACAGCCGCACCTACGAGGGTGCGTACATGGCCGGCGTGATTGCAGGCAAGATGAGCAAGAGCGGCAAGCTGGGCGTGGTGGCGTCGATCCCAATTCCTGAAGTCATCCGCAACATCAACACATTTACCTTAGGTGCGCAGTCGGTTAACCCCAAAGCCACCACCAAAGTGGTGTGGGTGAACGAGTGGTTTAACCCACCTAAAGAAACCGAAGCAGCCACCGCGCTGATCAACGGCGGTGCAGACGTGCTGTTCCAAAACACCGACTCATCCGCCGTGCTGCAAACAGCCGAAAAAATGGGCAAGCGCGCATTCGGCTGGGATTCAGACATGACCGCCTACGGCCCCAAGGCCCACCTAGGCTCGGCCATCATCAACTGGGCTCCGTACTACATCAAAGCTACCCGCGAAGCCCTAGAAGGCAAGTGGACCACCGGCGCGAGCTGGTGGGGCGTGAAAGAAGGTGCTATCGACATGGTGAGTATTGCAGCCGATGTGCCAGACGATACCAAGAAGCGCATTGACGAGATCAAAGCAGGCCTGAAAGCCGGCACCTATAACATCTGGAAAGGCCCGATCGTAGGCCAAGATGGCAAAGAAATTTTGGCCAAAGACGCTGTCGCTGACGACAAGTTTTTAAGCGGCGTGAAGTTCTATGTCAAAGGCGTTGAAGGCAAGGTGCCTGGGGACGATAAGAAGTAATTTTCTTATTTTTTTGATTTGAAAAAGCTGCCTTTTGGCAGCTTTTTTATTGATGCCTTCTAACTTGAACAACGCGTGCTCATCGTAGGATTTTCATCAAAACCATGCTCAATTACCGCTAGGCTGGTATTTTCAAAATCAATGGGTTTGGCGAGTTCGTTTGCTCAACTGTCAGTGTCATCCCAAAAGAGCTACTCTTTGAGACCCATAATTTCAGAATAGACGCTGCTTCAATAGCCTTTAACGTATCGCTAGGCGCAAAGCTTGGCGGTGTGCTGAGTTGAACAGAGACTACGCGACCTAGGTCTGCACCCCTCTGCAGTGCACCTTGTTTATCTGCAGGCCATTCAGACGGCGGCTTGGCACCGGGTGATTTGAACATCATGGGTTGGCGGTGGTCGTCCCCGTCTACCGCTACGTCAATTTGCATAACTGAAGGAAGGTAAGGAGGTTTAAAAGCCCAAGTAGGCGGCGTAAACGGGACTGTGCCGATCAGGTCGCGCCAAGCTAAGCCAAATGGATTGGTTCCGGCTAATTTCCATTGCGCTCTTTCGTAGATGCCTGTGCGCGCTATGCGATCGCTGCGAACGCTGTCGACATCATCGATCCACAGCAGCTCAAGAAACATATTTTCAAAACAATAACAGATATTTTGCGTACCTTGGCCGCTATGTCGCCTGCGATAAGTTTCAGTCAAACCTAGCGAGCGCAGGTAGTCTATCTCTGGGCCTCGCGGTTCGATCAGCATGAAAATGTGGTCAATCTCCATAATTTATCTTAGCACTGCAAAGAATAATGTTCCGCTAGGCTGTTTAAGTGGCGAAATATACATACCAGAGTAGCTGCCCTGTGAGTTCGCTAATGCGTGTGAATTCCCCAGCTACGGAAAACTCACCAGACCAGTCTCCATATTGACCGACACTGCGCCTTCAACCGTTGTGAGATGAATGCTGTCTTTGGACAGGTGTGACATTGATCCCCAGCGATAGTGGGATGTTGTCTGTTGTAGTGATGACCAGTTTTTGATGAGTTGACCTAGGGCAACTTCTTTGTGTTTCACGCCGCTTTTCCAAACGGTAAGCATGACTTGTGTGGGTTTCACATCTATCGGGACCAGGTTGAGCCCGCCGTAAGCCGCTACAAAATATTGGCCGTCTTCAGAGATGCGTGCGCTACGGTACCAGCCTGGGATTTTGTATATTTCTTTGGCTGCATAAGGGGTTTCAATTTTATAAACAGTGCTGCCATTTTTGGGGTCTAACTGCGCACAAAAATTGATATGCGGATCGCAAGTCTTCCAGGGCAGTGGAGGTGCCAAAGGTGTGTCGCACAATGCGCTGGTGCTGCACAGCAAGGCGATGGTGGGGAGTAGGTTTTTTATGGCCATGGCTTGTGAACCCGAGTTTGGTTAGCGCAATTTAGCAGTACAGCGCAGTGGTGCAAGTCTAAGCTCTACTTTGGGAATGCTATATCGGCTCTTGGCCGTTCCGTGATGTAAGTTGCAAACGCCGCTTTGTCAGCATAGGGCTACTGGTTTGGCGGGGTGTTTGCACCAGATGCAGTGGGGGTGTGAATTTTGGCGTATTGCTTCATAATTTGGGCTACGTATGATGAGTCTTAAGAATTTTTGGATACCTCCAGCGGCTGGCTATACCCCCTTAAGCTGCGGGTTGAGCGTGGAACAATTGGCCACTATCGAAGCGCGCAATGGCTTCCCATTGCCAGCCGCATACAAGGCTTTGATGCAATTGCAAAATGGCGAAAGCCTGCGCTACACCAGTTGTGGCGACCTGTTGGTAGAGCATTTTTGGCCCTTGTCCGACACAGCGCAGGAGCTGGTTACTTTTGAAGACTACATGCGCTTGTCATGTAGCGAAGAACAAATTTTGGAGCTCAAGCAGTCTTGCGATGATTGTCACTTACAGCGCTTGATTATCTTTGCGTGCGAGAGCCACGAGATAGGCTGTTTTGACTACGGTTGGCGCTCAAAAACTGCATTTTCTGAGCCACAGGTGGTGTTTCTTTGTGATTACGGTATGGATTTTTTGCATTTTGGTATCGCTAAAACCATTGCCAATTTCGATACATTTTTAGGGCAGCTTGCGCGGGCAGAGTTCTACGCAGGCAAAACGTACTTAGGCATTGAAAGCCACCACAGCTTCGATGCACTTTGCGCGCTTCTAGCACAGGCTTGGGGGGCGGAGCTGGCGCTGCAAGACGATGACCGCCGTGGGTGGTTTAATTTTGAAAAATGGTTTCGCGTGAATGTAACTTTGCATTTAGACGACCCCACACTGCGCAGTTATGCGCAAGATAACGGCACTAGCTTTGACGAAGTGCTTGATTGGGTCGGCTCAGAGGGCCGCAATCGTCAGATAGCAGCATTGCTGTCGCCTAACCAGCATCGCTCGGGCACCTACCTATACCCAGACAACCCGCAAGTTGTGGCTGTTCTAGAAATTCCTAAGCCTTGGTTTCCTACGGCCCGCGCCGTGGCGCAATTGGTAGAGCACATGAAGTCACTGGACGGTGTTAAAGCTGTTGTGCAGCTCAATTAATGCAGGCCAGTGGTTCAAACGATAATCTTTGCATGGCTGAACCTATCCAACTTCACACGCTGATCGTTGCCGTGCGGCGTATAGCGGCTGGCTGCGCAGAGCGTGATGTCTAAGGTGTTGCAAATGGGGTGTTGCCCATGACCAGCTCGACAGACATGAGCTATGTTGGGTTGTATCTGGCCCCAAGCGCAGGCCAAGGTGAGGGCGCTGTATCGCAATTGGCCCAGGCATTGTCTATACCCAGCGAGCAGGTCTTTGCGGGTGATGCTGTGCAGATAGATGACCGCTTGCGTTATATGCAGGCCAGCACCCTGGTGCATTTTTCATTGCACGGAGACTTTGACTACAGCTGTGATATTGAGCTGCACAGCTGGACACTGCCTGCGGTAAAAGCAGCATTAGATAAGCTGTCGGCATCAGGGCTGACGGCGGCCATGCTTGATGACACAGACGCAAGCCCTTTTGCATGTATCTTGTTTCAGGCGGGCTGCCGTCGTGCAGTGACTGTGGTGGTAGATGACGATACCTGTGTTGCCACTATGTATACTGCCCATAGTGCGTGAGTATGTGCAGTATGTTTAGCGAACTTGATGACAGCTATGCAGGCTTGCATAGCATGAAATGGCATGGCTAAGTTGTGTGGTGTAGCGGTGAATTTTTCGCTTGAGCGTAAGTTGCCGTGTGCTATTTTTCCCTGATTTTGTGGATACCTATGAAGGCTTTGCGGTGCATGCGCCTGTTGATTGGCTAAGCAGTTACAAGCACAAGCCAAGCCATAATACAAACATGATTGAACGCATGCTTTGGCACCCCGTGGCTTTGTCGACTGACTTGACAGATAAGCCCGTGGCCGTGCAGTTGCTGGATGAGGCAGTTGTGCTATGGCGCGATGCGCAGGGCAGCGCGC
>JANPDG010000155.1:0-16722 GCA_031431335.1 Polaromonas sp.
GCATCGTTTTTAAGCCACAGCACCTGCGCTGCGCTGCTCAGCGGCGGCGTGTGCAGCGGGCTGCTAGAGCCAAAAATCGCCACCTGCGGCACGTCCAGTGCAGCGGCTACATGCATCAGGCCTGAGTCGTTGGTAACTATGAATTTACTGGCAGCCAAAGCGTGTATAGCTTGCATCAGCGATGTTTTGCCCGCCAGGTTGCGGCAGTGTGCGGGTGCTAAAGCAACAATCTCGTCGCACAGTGCGGCGTCTTTGCCAGAGCCAAACAGCAGCACGGGCACATCCAGCTGCCCGGCCAACTGGGCAAAGTGTGCTGCGGGCCAGCGCTTGGCCGGCCCATACTCTGCGCCGGGTACAAAGACAGCGTAGCCACCGCGCTGCAGGCCTAGCGCCTGCAAGCTGTGCGCCACATCGTCATCTGCAAGGTACAGGCGCGGCCTGTCACCACCTAAGTCAGTGTCGCCACTGAGCGCTGAATAAAACGCCACCATCGGCGGGCGTTTGTCTTTAGGTGGGTTTTTAATGCGGTGTGTCAGCAAGCCCACCCGCGACTCGCCCATGTAGCCTACGCGCTTGGGTATGCCCGCCAGTAGCGGCAGCAAGGCGCTTTTGAGTGAATTGGGCAGCACATAGGCGGCGTTAAACCTGTCCTCAATTTGCTTGGCAATAGTGCGCCGCGCTTTGAGCTGCAAGCCGCCGTGCGCAAACGGAAATTCAATCACCTCGGCCACCTGCGGCATACAGCGGTACACGGGCGCCACCCACGGCAGCGCGCCCACAGTGAGCTGCTGGCCACGCGCATGCAAGCGGCGCAAGAGCGGCTCGGTCATCACCGCGTCGCCAATCCACTGCGGCGCGATGATCAGGCTGTTGCCCGCCACTTTAGTGGTGACCACCTACGTGCTCGCCCTCTTTGAGCTGGTACTGCGTGCCGCAATAAGGGCACTTGGCCTGATGGTTGTTCGCAATGTCTAAGAACACGCGGGGGTGCGAGTTCCACAGCTCCATGCCCGCCAGTTTATTGGGGCAAAATACGCCGCCTTGCGGGTTAAGGTCGCTGGCTTTGAGTTCGATAGTTTTCATGATTTTCTTTGCATTTCCCGCACAGTCCCTAGACTTTGCTGAGCCAGCTTGCGTATTTTGGATTGCGCCCATTCACGATGTCGAAAAATGCGGCTTGAATCTTCTCGGTGATGGGGCCACGTGAGCCGCCATCGCCACGGTTGCCAATCTCGATACGGTCTAACTCACGGATCGGCGTGACCTCGGCTGCCGTGCCACTGAAAAATGCCTCGTCAGCGATATAAATCTCGTCACGGGTGATCGGCTTTTCGCGAATGTCGATGCCCAGATCCTTGCAGATTGCAAAAATCGTGTTGCGGGTGATGCCGTTCAATGCGCCTGCGCTCGAGTCTGGCGTATAGACCACGCCCTTGCGCACCACAAACACGTTCTCGCCTGCGCCCTCAGACACAAAGCCCTGCGGGTCGAGCAACAGTGCCTCGTCGTAGCCTTCGTCGGTGGCTTCCATATTGGCCAAAATCGAGTTGGTGTAATTACTCACCGCCTTGGCGTGGATCATGGTGATGTTGACATGGTGGCGGGTGAAGCTGGAGGTCTTGACACGGATGCCGCGCTTCAAACCATCGTCACCCAAATAAGCGCCCCACGGCCATGCAGCCACCATCAGGTGAATGTCATTGCCCTTAGGTGACACGCCGAGTTTTTTGTCACCAATCCAGGTCAGCGGGCGAATGTAGCAGCTGGGCAGCTTATTCACACGGACGACATCGAGCTGGGCTTGCATCACTTCTTCTTGAGTGAATGGAATTTTCATGCGCAAAATCTTGGCGCTGTTGAACAAGCGCTCGGTGTGCTCTTCTAGGCGAAAAATGCCCGTGCTGCCGTCTGCCAAGTGGTAAGCGCGCACGCCCTCAAACGCGCCGCAGCCGTAGTGCAGGGTGTGCGTCAGCACATGGATCTTGGCATCGCGCCATTCGACCATCTGGCCGTCCATCCAGATTTTGCCGTCGCGGTCGGACATTGAGGTGGGGGCTGGGGTTGCCATACAGTCTCCTTAAGGGGGTCGGGGGGGGTAAACATTAGATTTTACGTGGGACGGCACTGTGCTTCATCGCAGTGTCATATCCAAAGCGCAATATACAGGCTATTAACCCCGCCCTGCAGCCTTATGGCTCCTGCAAAGTGCCCCCTGTTTTTAGGAACCACCATGCGCAACCTGACTGTCGCGAAAATTTTGTGCACCACCGCTGTGGCCTGGAGCATCAGCGCCAGCATGGCAGCGCCTGGCGGCACGGCGTTAAAGATGGATCAGCTCGACAGCAACTCGCCGCCATGCAAAAACGAGCTCTTAAACGCTCGCAGCCTCGCTGTCAGTGGGTCGCCACAGTTGGTAGGAGGCCAGCTTGCCGCCCACAAAGGTGCAAGTCACATGTGAGCCTGCGGTGTCCTGCCAGCGGTATACCTCGGGCTGAGCGTCTTTTGCGCTTTGCAGCGCACCTAAGCTTTTGGTCATGGCGGTAACGTGCAACAAAGTAACGCCTGTTTTGAGCTTGGCATTGAGCATGACGGCGCTGGCAACATGGCCAACGGGCGAGTTGGCGGCGCGCTTAAGCACGGTCATCATGCGGCTAAAGTGCAGCAGCATCCAAAACACAATGCCACTGACCACCAAGGCCACGCCGGGCCAGCTAAATCGGCTGTAAGCCACTGCAATGAGCAGCGCGCCGATAGCCCAGAGAAAAGGAGTTTGCAGTTTCATGGCGGTATTGTCGCAGGCGTTGCGGTGGGCAGGGGTTGTGGCTAATACTCAGCGGCTTTATGAGGGTTTCGGTCAGATTGATACGGGTTGTTTGTTTGACTCCGGAGCAAATACTTCGCAATGCTGCGCGTGATTGCGGAGAACTTTGCAGCACAACGTCCCCCATCGCCGCAGCTCACAATGCCAGAACATGCATCTTGCAGCTCACGGTCTAAGAACGTCAATTTTCAAACCCACCAAGACAAACAAGCCAACCCATATTCAAAACACACATCTTGGAAGAAAAAAGAGCACTTTTCCGACGTGGATATTCAATAGTTAGCTATACTATTCATAGTATTTAATTGCCCAATCACTCACACCTCAGCCGCACAACGGGCGCGCTTATTGCAGCGACCGCACCAAGTTCATCGCCTCTTCCACCCGCTCCACCGCGTGAATGGTGAGCCCTTCAAACTCTTTGCTCTGCGACTTCTTGGGTGCGTTGGCCTTGGGCACGATGGCGACGCTAAAGCCTAGCTTGGCGGCTTCTTTGAGGCGCTCTTGGCCGCGTGGAGCAGGGCGCACTTCGCCTGCCAAACCTACCTCGCCAAAGGCAATAAAGCCCTTGGGCAGGGGCTTGCCGCGCAGGCTGCTGGTAATTGCCAGCATCACGGCCAGGTCGGCTGCAGGCTCAGTGATGCGCACGCCGCCCACTGCGTTGACAAACACGTCTTGGTCCATGCAGGCCACGCCTGCATGGCGGTGGAGCACCGCCAAGTGCATCGCCAAACGGTCGCGGTCCAGACCTACCGAGAGCCTGCGCGCGGCAGGCCCGCCGCTGTCGACCAAGGCCTGAATCTCCACCAACATGGGCCGGGTGCCCTCTAACGTCACCATCACGCAGCTGCCGGACACGGGCTCGCTGTGTTGGCTCAAAAAGATGGCGCTGGGGTTGCTCACGCCCTTCAGACCTTTTTCGGTCATAGCAAACACGCCAATCTCGTTGACCGCGCCAAAGCGGTTTTTAATCGCCCGCACCAGCCTGAACGTGGAATGCGTGTCGCCCTCAAAATACAGCACGGTGTCGACCATATGCTCTAGCACGCGCGGGCCGGCCAACGTACCCTCTTTGGTCACATGGCCCACCAGCACAATGGCTGTGCCGCTACTTTTTGCATAGCGCGTGAGGTGCGCCGCACACTCGCGTACCTGCGCCACCGAGCCGGGCGCGCTGGTGAGTTGGTCGGAGTACACGGTTTGAATCGAGTCGATCACGGCAATGTTGGGGGCCTGCGCCTCGAGCGTGGCCAAGATTTTTTCTAGCTGCGTTTCAGCCATCACCTTGACTTGGCTGCCCACAATGCCCAAGCGCCGCGAGCGCAGCGCCACCTGCGCGCCACTCTCCTCGCCAGTCACGTACAGCGTGCTCACACCGCCGCGCTGCAGTGTGTCGAGTGCCTGCAAAAGCAGGGTCGATTTGCCAATGCCCGGGTCGCCGCCGATCAGCACCACACCGCCCTCGACGATGCCGCCGCCCAGCACGCGGTCAAGCTCGTCTTGCCCGGTGGGCGTGCGCTCAAAATCGGTGGCCTCAATGTCGCACAGCGCCTGCACAGGGGCGGCAGCGGTCAACGAGGCGAAGCGGTTTTTAGTGGGCGCGGCGTTATCCGCCACCGACTCGATCAGCGTGTTCCACGCATGGCAAGCCGTGCATTTGCCCAGCCACTTGGGGCTGGTGCCGCCGCATTCGGAGCAGGTGTAGACAGTTTTTTCTTTGGCCATAGCGCGATAATACTGCATTTATATACAGCATTCAAGGCAATCTACAGGCTGCCCTCAAAGGGCTGCTGTGAGAAGATAAGCCACGATAGACCTGCCATGGAGGGTCTAAATGATAGTAAATTACTATATATTTGATAGCAAAATATTGATTATCCACGTCGGAAAACTGCTCATTTTTCTTCCAAAAATTGCCCAACGAATATAGGCATTGTGGGCGCTGGCGCAATCGGGGGCTGGCTAGGCGCAGCTAACTGCCTTGCAACTGCTCTTTGGCCGTGGCCACAAGCGCGGCGGTCAGGCTGTTAAGCACGTCAGACTCTAGGTTCCAGCAGTGCCAGTACAGCTGCACTGGCAAGGCGTGCCACGGCGCAACGTTGACCAAGCTGCCTGCGTCAATCAAGGGCTGCGCCAACAGCGCGGGCACCACGCCCACGCCCCAGCCCGCCAGCACTGCGCGCACCTGCGCCTCAGAGCCGGGCACAAACACTTGGCTGAGCATCACGCGCTTCAGGCCAAACGCAGTGGCCACAAACTCGGGCTGCATATCGTCTTTGCGGTTAAAGGCAATAAAGGGCACTTTGCGAAAATTATGCGCTGTGAGGCCTGCTGAAACACCAAACTGCGCCAGCACAGCAGCCTCGCTAGAGCACACCGCAATGTAGTGCATGGCCCCCAGCGGTATGACCTTGCAGCCGCGCAGTGCCTGCTTGAGCGTGGTCACGCAGCCCAGCACCTGGCCTTCGCGCAGCCACTCTTGGGTAAAGTCTTGGTCGTCGGTGATGATTTCTAGCGGTAGCCCTTGGCGCACCAAGTCGCCCACCGCACCCATGGCCCAAGTGGCAATGCTGTCGGCGTTGATGGCAATCGACACACGCTCTTCTTCGCGCGCGCCGCCTATCGAGCTGGGCGCCAGCTCTTTGAGGTCGCGCTCCAGGTCTGCGCGCAAGAGGCGCATTTGTTTGGTGTGTTTGAGCAGCAGCTGGCCTGCCGAGGTGGCCTTGAGCGGGCGGCTGCGCACAATCAGCACCGTGCCTACCTGGGCTTCGAGTGCCCGCAGGCGCTGGGACACCGCAGACTGGGTGATCGACAGGCGCTGCGCTGCGCGTTCAAAACCGCCTTCTTCAACGATGGCGGCCAAACATTCGAGGGCATCAGGGTCAAAAGTGCTCATAGTATTCACTTAAAAACAAGGGTTGCGAAGTGCATTTGCTCTATTAGTTTATCTGATGTTTTTGCTGATTAGTTAATTTGGCTGTTAAATTAAAGCCGAATCGCGCACAATTTAAAACTATGAAAGTTGTTGTTTTAGGCGCAGGCATTATTGGTATCAGCACGGCTTGGCATTTGCTCGAGCGAGGGCATGAGGTGACTGTGGTCGACCGGCAAAGCGCTGCTGCGCAAGAGGCCAGTTTTGCCAATGGTGCACAAATCTCGGTCAGCTATTGCGAGCCGTGGGCCACCAAAGACACGCCGCTCAAAGCGCTCAAATGGATGTTGTCTGCCGAAGCCCCGCTATTGTTTCGCCCGCAGTGGCCACTGGGCAAAGGCTTTAACCAGTACATGTGGGGTTTGCAGTTTTTAGCGCAGTGCAATGACAAGGCTTTTGAGCGCAATGTGCAGCAGCTGGTGGCGCTGGGGCGCTTTAGCCATGCTGCGCTCAAAGATGTGGTCAAGGCCACAGGCATCGAATACCAGCGCTTAGAAAAAGGTATTGCACACTTTTTCTCAGACCAAAAATCGTTCGATGATGCTGCGGGCGAGGCCGCGCTCATGCGCAAGTATGGCGTAGAGCGCAACGTGGTCAGCCGTGAAGAGCTGCTCAAAATCGAACCTGCGTACCGCAACTTTGCGCACCGCATTGCGGGCGGCACCTACACCCCAAGCGATGAATCTGGCGACGCGCTGGTGTTCACCCAAAAGCTCGCTGCCCTGTGCGCGGCACGCGGCGCGCAAATGCTGTTTGGCCATGACATCGAGCGACTGAGCACCATTGCCCAGTCGCTGGACACAGTGACCGTGCACGCCCAGCTCACCGGCGTGCAAAGCACCCTGCGCGCCGATGCAGTGGTGGTAGCCTGCGGCAGCTACTCAGCCCCGCTGCTGCGCACTGTGGGCGTGAATGTGCCGGTCTATCCGGGCAAAGGCTACAGCGCCACACTGCGCCTGCTCAAACCCGAGGCCGCACCGATGGTGTCGTGCATTGACGATGACAAGAAGATCGCCATCTCGCGCTTGGGCAACCAACTGCGCGTCGCAGGCACCATCGAAGTGGGCGGCTACGACCTGTCGCTTACCTCCAGCCTGGCGCAAAAACGCTGCCAAATTTTGCTCGACCGCATTGAGACCGTACTGCCCGGCGTGGCAGACACGCGCAATGCGGCGCAGGGCGGGCAGCCCAACCTATGGTGCGGCCTGCGCCCTGCAACGCCCACCAACATACCGCTGATTGGCCGCACGAAGGTGAACAAGCTGTGGGTTAACACTGGCCACGGCACTCTAGGCTGGACACATGGTGCTGGCTCGGGCAAGGCGATGGCGCAATTGCTCAGCGGTGAGCAGCCCGATATGGCATTCAACTGTTTTGGTTTTGCGCCGGCGGTAATTTAACAGCCACTGCGTTCAACGCAAGCAGGGCGTTTGCAGTGATGAAACTCAGGCTTACTGTTTGCGCTGCACAAACAGGTTGCGCTTGGCGTCTTCTGGGTAGGCAAAAGTCACCGCACCGTTTTTAACCATGCCCATCACCAGCATGTTTTGGCTGATGGCATCTTTGTCGGCCAAGCTAAAGGGCTTCTCATACGTGGCAACCACGCCGTAGTAGGGACGGGCCATGTTTTCAAGCGCAGCTTTCATCACTGGGCCAGTGACATTACCGTCACGCACGCCAAACAGCGAATACATCACCAAATAGGTGGCGTCGTAGGCTTGCGCGGCCGAGACGGGCACAGCCAGCCGCTTACCTTTGTATTTGCGCGCAAAGGCGGTTAAAAAAGCCGCCCGCCGCTCATTACTGGGCTCCGCAATAAAGGTTTGCACCATCAGCGAGCCATCAGCGGCCTCTTTGGCACCGTCGATAAAGAACGGGAACGACAGCGTCCAAGGCCCCACTTGCTTGACCTTCCATCCTATGGCCTGGCGGTCTTTGGCAATGACGGCATTTTCTGGCCCAACGGTGTAGCTCAAAATCACATCTGCGCCAGCAGCGCGAGCAGCCTTAAGTTCGGTACTGAGGTCTTTAACGCCGAGCGCAAACCGGGACACATGCACGGCTTTGAGATTTTTAGCCTGCAAGGCTTTTTCAACATCTTTAAGACCCGCTTCGCCGTAGCCCGTGGTGTCGGCAAAAATCGCTACCTTAGTCCAACCGCGTTTAATAATGTCTTCCACCATAAAAGGCGCTTGAATGGCATCGCGCGCCGAGTTGCGAAAGATATAGCTGTCGGCAGCGGGGTATTTGGCTGTCAAGGGCGAGCCTGTAGAACACGGAATTAAAAGCGGCAACTGCGCCGTTTGGAAGGTTTCTAACGATTTGGCCGCCACGCCCGTGTTGCAAAACCCAATCACCATCGACACCTTCTCGGCGACCAGGGCTTGGCTTTGTTTTAAGCCTTCATCCGGGTTGGCTTTGTCATCTTTAATCACCAGCTCCAACGGGCGACCCAAATAGCCACCCACGGCATTGATCTCATCGACCGCCAGTTGGATGCCTTGCAGCATGGGCGTACCAAAGTCGGCCGATGCCCCGGTGAACGGGCCGATAACACCAATGCGAAAGGTATTGGTGGCAGCGCTTGCCGCACCTACAGCGACGGCCAGGGACAAGGCGCAAGCCAAGCGGGCGATGTGTAAGGAGTTTTTAAAACAGGTAGCTTGCATTGGATCATTGTCAATGAACCATTTCGGTTCAACCAGCGGGTTGATACCTAATTACCCCGCCATCGTCAGTAAATTAACAGCCCTAGGGAGCTTGCTTAACCGGCTTGATAAGCGCTTGCGATAATGGCGCGGGAGACAGCAAGCGCTCGCTTTGCCAGCGAATTAAATCAAGCCACATTTGGCGCATCTCAGCGGCCAGCGGTGTGCGAAATGCACTGGGCAGCTCGATGGTGACCACGGGCATGCGCTTGTGCACGCCGCCATAGTTGCCCAAGCTGCCCGGAAAGATACCCACTTGGTCTAAATACAAACGACCGAGTTTGTTGGGCGGCGTGGTGGGACCGTCAAAGTCGAGCACGCCGTAAGGCGCATGGATGCTGACAATCATGTGCGGCTTAAAGCGCTCCATCTCGTCGTGCAAAAACCGAGACTCTGGCTCGCTCAGTGGCTTGGGACCGGGCCAGCGGCGCGGGTCACGCTTGACCTTTTGCTCCCAATACACCGATGCTTCGCTCTCCCAGTTGGGCGTGGGAAAGTTGCGGTTCAGATCCACCCCGTTGGCGTTGGTGCGCCGCGCGGGGCTGGTCAGCAGGCCATCGGGGTTGAGCAGGGGCACAAAGCGCCAGTGGGTTTGCGCAGGAATCTCGCGGGCCAGAGCAATCCAGTGCAGCGCTAGCGCCGCGCTGGACAGCTCATCGCCATGAATACCGCCCACTACCAATACTCGCAGCTTGGGCGAAGTCACCGGCAGGTCGCGTATCAAGATGCTTTGCCCCTTCACTGAGCGGGACTTGGTGTCTTGCAGTTGGGCTGCTTGGCACAGCGCGGGGGTGACATTGGGCAGCTTGCGCGCCAGCTCCTCGCAGCCCGCAGCCTGCGCTGCGCCAGCCAGCAGCCACAGCGCAGCTATTGCACTGCCCCTCACCATCGCGACGATTCGGTTCATGGCGCTATCCGCTGACGGGCGGTTTGCAGACGGGCGTGCAGCTGCGCCCCGATCAGATCCGCCGACGCCACACCCTCGATGCGCGGCGCAATCTCTTGGCCTGCTGCGTTCAAAAACAACAGCGTGGGCGTGAGCTTGGCGCCATAGCTTTGCGCAATATCTGCGCCGGTGCTGGGCGCGCCTTTGAAGTCGCGCACCGCGCGGGAACGGTCGTTGACCATCATTTGAAATGCCTGCAAGCCCTCGCCGCGCATAGGCGCGAGGTAGTTGCGCCGCAAGAGTTCACACCAAGGGCAACCAGGTAAGCTGATCAATAGCACCAGCGGCTGGCCCAAATCCTTGGCTGCTGCGCCAGCAGTTTGCAGTGAGGCTGGCGTGGGCAGTGGTGTTTCCTTGGGCTGCGCCCAGACTGCGCGCGCGCCTATGCTGGCGCACAGCAGCGCCAGCACATCCCTGCGCTGCAGGGGCTGCATGCAGCGGGGCGCAAGTTGGATTGGCTGAGTTAGCTCTTGATTTAGTAGCATATTGTGTGCCTGATTATAATTAACCTGTCAATTCATCCGCACTGTATGCCCCACCACAACCCTCGCCGCTGGGCTATCGCCTTGCTGTTCATCACGCCGGCCTTGTGGTCAGTCAACTACGTGGTGGGGCGCAGCGCTCCAGGCCTCGTAGCACCCCACATGCTGGCGCTGCTGCGTTGGGCGCTCGCTGGGCTGCTCTTGACCGCATTTGCCTGGCCCGAGCTCAAAGCCAAGCGCGGCCTGATTGCCAAGCACTGTTGGCACTATCTGGTGTTGGGCGCTTTGGGCATGTGGATTTGCGGCGCATGGGTTTATATCGGCGCCCGCTCGACCGTGGCCACCAATATCGCCTTGATCTACGCACTGTCACCTGTGTGTATCGCCCTGGTCTGCGCGCTGTGGCTGCGCGAACGGCTGGGACGCGCGCAGTGGCTGGGTATTGCTCTGGCGATGGCCGGCTTGCTGCATGTGGTGGTCAAAGGGCAATGGGGCCAGCTGTCACAGGTGCAGTTTGTTCCAGGCGATGCATGGATACTGGCGTGCACCGTCGCTTGGACCTTGTATGCGATTTTGCTTAAACGCTGGCCGAGTGACTTTTCACCCTTGGCCCGCTTGGTGTTGATCATTTCGGGCGGCGTGGCGCTGCTGATTCCTTTGGCACTCATTGAGGCCCTCTCAGGCCTGCCACTCACCCAAACCCAATGGGGCTGGCCTACGCTGGCAATGGTGACTGCTGCAGCGGTGTTTCCAGCGGCTGGGGCGTATTTGGCTTATGCAACCATCCAAAAAGAGCTGGGCGCTGCACGCGCCGCGCTCACCCTCTACCTGGGCCCCGTATACGCTGCCGTGAGCGCCTGGGCTGTGCTGGGCGAGCCGATTGCACTGCACCATGTGGTGGGCGCGGCGGTGATATTACCCGCCATTTACCTGGCATCGCGCAGTGCGCCGCCTGCGGGCAACACCACAGGTGCGCCAGAAACTGCGAAGTGAACTGTTTGAAACTATTAATCCTGAATGTTACTATATTTTTAATAGCATACTATTGAATATCCACGTCGGAAAACCGTCTATTTTTCTTCCAAAAACGACTTGCGATATATGAAAACTGCCATCTGCCCTTGCCGCATCTGCCACGACGGCGCAGGCTCACCTGCACCCACAAGCGATCTGCCCAGCTACGCACAGTGCTGCCAACAATGGCACCAAGGCATCACCCAGAGCGCCCATGCCAGCAGCCCCGAGCTGCTCATGCGGGCGCGCTATAGCGCCTATGCGCTGGCCACCACCAACAATCCCCAAGGCCACCTGATGCTTAAGTACCTGCACGCCACTTGGCACGTTAGCAGCGCGCCGGGCGACTTAGAGCTGTCGCCCACGCAGTGGCAGAGCCTGGACGTGCTGCACACCGAGCAGTCGGATGCGGCGGGTGTAGTGGAATTTGTGGCGCGCTACAAAGTGGGCGGCAAAGCGTATGTAATGCACGAGACCAGCCGCTTTGTTGCCACACTTGAAGCGGGGGCGCCGCGCTGGTGGTATATCGACGGGCAGGTCAACGAGGACTGATTACTCTTTGGGCTCGAGCAGTGGCAAGATTTCGTCGACTGTCGCGTGCCAAATTTGCGAGCGGGCGGTGTTGCGGCGCAAGTCGCCCAAAAATGCAGCCATTTCCAGCGGTGTGGCCGGGCCGATCCACCCCAGGCGGTGCTGCGGAAACATACGCGCTTTGGCACGGCTGTCGGTCATCAGCACATGCCATTGCTTGGGCCGCTCGTGGCGCTCAATTGCTGCGGTAAGCACGGTGACCTGCGCCTCTGAGCCTTCCAACAAACACAGCCACCGATCCGGCCCGGCCAGCACCATGCCCGTCACACTGCTAGAGCCAACGCGCGCAACCCACTGCAGCACCCATGCCTGGGTGTCAGCCATAGGGGTGCGAGGGTTGTTGACGCTCAAAAAAGCGGTTTTGTAAATCGTCTGTGCGGGGCGCACCATGGCGGTAATGGTCTTGCATCGCGCGCAGTTAACATACAGCGCGCGGTGCTGAATTTCTAAAAAAATGTGATGAATCAGCCAGCTCTACGCTGACCACTACTGCTATTGTCAAAAATTTAACTTAGACTCGCAGCGACCTATCGGTACATTTACACTTTAAAGTGAAAAGCGCGTGACATATCGCACGTTAGACGTGCCAAACTAGTGCAAGGAGCGATCAGAGATCCACACGCGCCACTTCAATTGCAACTAAAGTATTACAGAATCCGCGATGCTGCGGATCTGCGCAATGTGCGCCTTAAGCGTTCTCGCGCGCCCGCTCTGCGTAACGGTTAAACCGCCATGAAGTCCCCTCTAGGGTAATGCGCATCCAGGTTGCCCGCTTGGCTGCAGGAGCGAGCTCCGGCCAGTGTTGCACCTCGCCAAAAGTACGGCCACACCCTTTGCAGAAATCATCGCCTTGGCTGGTAGAGCAGATCGCAATACAGGGCGTGTCTGGCGTGGTGTCGTACCACGCCAGCCAAGCTGCATAGGCTTTGCGCGGCATGCTGCGCTCATCTGCAGCATCTTGCTTGTAGTAGACGAGCAATGCGTAGACTTCTGCCAGCGCACGCAGCTCAGGCGCCAGTGTCACGCCATCGGGTGATGGCGACCTGGCACGCCAATAGTTGATGGCAGACTCAATATCGGTGATGTGGATACCCACACTGGCGGTGGGCAAAGGCAAAGTAGCAGGCATGGGGAGCGGATGATACCGCGCCCAACCGCTTGCAACCGCGCTTGCGGCCAATAAACCTCGCCTAAGGCAGATTAAGTGGCTTTAGGCGCTGTGCGCGCGCTCCAAATCATCGTCACAGCCAGCACGGCCACCACCACTCCCAAGGACACCGCCACGGGGATTTTGAAAATATCAATCAGCATCATCTTGGTGCCAATGAACACCAAAACCACAGCCAAACCGTAGGTGAGCAAATGAAACTTACTTGCCACCGCTGCCAACAAGAAATACATGGCTCGCAGACCCAAAATAGCAAACACGTTCGATGTGAGCACAATAAACGGATCGCTGGTAATGGCAAAAATCGCAGGAATCGAATCCACCGCAAAAATAATATCGGTCAGCGCCACCAAGCAAATCACCATGAACAGCGGTGTAGCTATCTTTTTACCGTTCTCGACCGTCCAAAATTTCTCACCATCGTAGTTTTGGCTCACAGGCAAAATTTTGCGCAGTAACTTGAGCGCAGGGTTGTCGTCCAGCGACTGCTCTTTGCCTGCAGCCCACCACATTTTGACTCCGGTGAGAATCAAAAACGCACCAAATACATACAAAATCCAGTGAAACTGCTGGAGCAGCCAGCCGCCCACCAAGATCATGATGGTGCGCAGCACAATCGCGCCGATGATACCGATCATCAACACCCTCTTTTGGTACGCTGGCGGCACCGCAAAATAAGTGAAAATCATCAAGAAAACAAAAATGTTGTCGACCGCAAGAGATTTTTCAATCAGATAGCCGGTCAAAAATTCTAGCGACTTTGTGTTTGCTATTTCCACGCTACCCGTGCTGTCCCTGATGGCCCACCAAAACAGCGCATTAAACGCCAAGCTGGCCATCACCCAAATGATCGACCATTGCGTAGCCTCTTTGACGCCCACCTCGTGAGCGCCTTGCTTTTTGAGGACGACAAAATCAATGAACAAAGCGGCCAAAACGACAGCAATAAAAGTGGCCCAAAGCCATAGCGGAGCGATTGTTTGCATCACAAAACCTTAAAAAACACGTTATTAAACACATGTCGAAAGGTCTTGCGGGGGGCGTTATGGATATGAAGATACCCATAGTTTGACTGCTTCCCGTGATCCGGTCGCTATCTTAAAGACAGCAACGTATTGACGAAACACGGGCACTTTAGACATTTATAAATAAATTCTAAAGCGCGCTACTCCCCTTTCGGTGACTAGATTATGGCGCAGGCTGGGGTATTTGCCGTGTCAACCCCACATTTTTAAGGGGTATTGCGCGGGCTTTGCCTGCCGCAAAGCAAATTCTCGTTCAATGCAAGTGCGAAGGGGAGTAGCTCCCGTTGAGTGCGGCGCAGGCAGGTGCAACTGCTTTGCATATTGCTGTACACGATATCAGCGCGTTCGCCATTACGAAGCCATTACATCTTCCGGCGCGCTGGGCACATGTTGCATGCAGACATGCTGAGCCAGACCTTCGATTAGCCCCCGGGGATAGATGCCTAGGGCGCTGGATCGAAGCGTGCCGTGCTCTACCTTAGGCTCAATTGCCTTAAGCGCTCATATTTCATCCATCGCTCCACGGTCATTTCTCTTAAGGATTTGAACAAACGTCTCGCGACACACAGGAGCTTTCATGGACACACTCATCGTTTATGTAGATGATGCCCACTACGCTAAAACCATACTCACACCCTTGCTAGGCAGCCCTGCTGGCACCCGATGGATTCTGGTTGCTTGCGCGCCCCGCATGAGCCGGCGTATCGGCAAGTGGCTTAGCCACAGCAGCCGAGAGAATTGGCGTGACAAATGGTGCGAAAAACTTTTTTCACAGATCACGCCTACGCTACTCACACAGCGCAGTGATGCGCAAGTTAGGCTGGAATACGTGGTCGCTAAAGGCCCCTTGCCAGAGCTGACTGAGCATTTGCACAGCCACTTTGGCGCGGCGCGGGTGGTGGATGCGCGGCGCCCCAAATTTGAACCCGAGCTGGCACCCTCGGCAACCGAGTCACCGCGCGAGTCACCAGGTTGGCATATTTCCAAGGCAGCGGGCTGATTAACTGCCGCCCCAGTATGGGCTGCCAAATCATGGGGTATCCAAAAATACCAGCCACAACGGGCTCTTTTAGCGACAGATTTTTCATACCTGTCGAACGGGCATCGCGCCCTCAGTGCTATGCTGCTAACATGAAATTACTTTGCAAATGGCTACTGAGCGCCGCCGCCTTACTGGCGGTGGCGCACTTTTATCCAGGCGTGCAGGTTCAAAGCTTTGTAGCCGCTTTGATCGCCGCCTTTGTTATCGGCCTGCTCAACACCATAGTGCGGCCTATTTTGGTCTTGTTGACGCTGCCCGTGACGATCGTGAGCTTGGGCTTATTTTTATTTGTCATCAACGCCTTTATGTTTTGGGCCGCGTCCGGGCTTTTAGAAGGCTTTCAAGTGCGCGGATTTACTGCTGCGCTCATCGGTTCATTGCTCTACTCGGTAGCGGGCATGGTGATCGAAGCAGCGCTTGAACGCTTATTCAAAAAATCCTAGCTCCGGCGCTTAGCAGCCACCGCGCGCGCATTACTTGGGCTCGGTGTCACTGGCGAATTCGCGTTGCAGCTGAGTGACCGCCCGGGCTCTGGCATCAATAATCGACAGCTCAATATGGTCAGTGCTAGCGCCGCTGCGCGCTAGAGTTTGCCCTGCTTTGTAACGGTCTAAGGCTGCCGTGTAGTCCAACACCGCAACACGCGCCTCAGCCTGCGCACGGATGGCACGCAAAGGCTGCTTTTGCATCAGATAAGCTGCAGCCAGTGCGTCCCAAGCCGCAGCGTCCTGCACTTGCTGCGCTACATGTAGTTGCAGCGATTCGATCACGCCCAGCACATCCACTGCTGCGGCATCTGGCGTGCTGACAGCCTGCGCCCAAGCCAACAAAATACTGCGCGGTGTGCTGCCCGGTTGAACATGGGGGCGCAGCACTTCGCGTGCTTTGGCTGCATTGCCTTGCGCCATCGCAATGTCGGCGTTCAATACATCGACAGCTTGCACTGCATATTGTGCCGGGCCGCTGTCCACCTGAGGCAGCTGCGCCAACAGGCGGCGACTGGTCTGTGCCAAGCGCTCAGCCAATGCGTAGTCCCGCTGCTTGAGTGCGGCCAACGCGCCCCCGTACAACTGAGCAGGCAACGCCGGGCTGCGCTGCGCAAGCGCTGCTGCACGCTGCCATGACGGCACGCGACTGAGCTCGGCGCGCAGATTGTCCACACTGGGGTCGGCCAACAATCTGGCTCTAACCACCATGATGGCATGCTCTAGCGCCACAGCGGCATCCTGCACCACCGCTTTAGGTGCATTGAGCTGCAGCCGCGACTGCATATCGCCAATGCGCTCGCTGGTCAATGGATGGGTGCGCAAATACGGAAAGCTGCCGCTGTCATTAATGCGGTTGGCCAGCGCCAGCTTGTCAAACATGCCCACAAAGCCCTGCACATTGAACTGCGCATCTTGCATCACTTGGTAGCCAATCCGGTCGGCCTCGCGCTCCATGTCGCGAGAGAAATTAAGCCGCCCCTGAATCCCTGCGGCTTGCGCACCTGTGACCAGCGCGCCCGCTGCATCGGCGTTTTTGCGCGCAGCCAACGCGCCCAAAATGATGGCACCCAGCATCCAGGGCGATTGTTGGTTTTGCAAGCTGGTAATGCGCGCAATATGCCGCTGCGTGACATGGCTCAGCTCGTGCGCCAGGACTGATGCCAACTCGTCCCGGTTGCCCACTACGGCAATCAGCCCCAGATGCAGTCCAAAATACCCTCCCGGCAAGGCAAATGCATTGACGCTGCGGTCGCGCCCCAAGAGCACCTGCCACGCAAACCGCTCGGCTAACTCGGGACTCAGATCACCGCGCTGCTTGGCGGACTCCATGAGCGGCAGCCAAATTCGCTGCACATAATCGCCCAAGACAGCGTCGTCCAAATAGTCTGGCTCGCGGTAGACATCGCGCGCAATGCGCTGACCCAACTTGCGCTCCGCCGCCACACTCATCTCTTGCCCGTCGCCCAACTGCGGCAGCGTGCTCTGTGCCCAGCCCAGCGGAGTTA
>JANPDG010000156.1:0-4174 GCA_031431335.1 Polaromonas sp.
GCCCAGTCGGCCACGGCTGTGTGCACCGTGCCGCCAGGCCTGGAAGCCAAAGTAGAAGACGTGCTGACGCAGATGATGACCGGCGCGCTAGAGATACTCAACGATGCCAACTGCGCACTCGTAGGCGGCCACACGGGCGAAGGCAAAGAGCTGGCACTGGGCTTTGCCATCAACGGGTTGATTGACGACGACCCGAGCAAGATTTTGCGTAAAAACGGCATGCAACCAGGCGACGTGCTGATCCTCACCAAACCGATTGGCACCGGCACTTTGTTTGCCGCCCACGCGCAGCTAGCCGCCAAAGGCCGCTGGATCGACGGGGCGCTGCAGTCGATGGTGGTGTCTAACCGCTTGGGCGCGCAGTGTTTAACCGAATTCGGCGCAACCTCGTGTACCGACCTCACCGGCTTTGGCCTGCTAGGCCATTTGGTCGAAATGACGCGGCCTTCGGGCGTGGACGCAGAGCTGCATTTGTCTAAGCTACCGATGTTGGACGGCGCTGAAGAGTGCGTTGCACTGGGCATTGTGAGCTCGCTGCAGGGTGCCAATGTGCGACTGCGCCGGGCTTTGCGTAACCAAGAAGAGTTTGTCAAACACCCACGCTATCCGCTGATTTTTGACCCACAAACAGCCGGTGGGTTGCTGGCTAGCGTACCGGCCGATAAAGTTGAGGCTTGCATGGTTGAGTTGCGGTCTTTGGGCTATGTGCACACGGTGGCGATTGGGCGTATTTTGGCGCAGGGGGATGCGTTGGAGCCGATTGTTTTGACGGCTTAGATTTTTCACTGTCCTGGCTTCGTTTATGGCTTGCATGTTTTATGCGGCTTGGAGATTTAAGTTCGTTGCTGTGCTCGCCGTGGCGCTGGGTGTGAATAGCTCCGCGACTGTCCCCCGTGGCGGCCTAGGGCCGCCTACTCCTCCTTAACGTCGCTGCGCTATTCACACCCAGTGCCACGGCTGCGGACTAGGTAGGTCAAGCGGATAGTAGAACGCGCAGACTACGCAGGCAAGTAAGCGACCGTTCATAGTCCACCAAGGTCACCGAGCTGGCTGGCGGTGCTACTTCAGCGCAGCGGCGTAAAGGAGGAGGCAGCGGCCCTAGGCCGCAACGGGGGACAGCCGCGGAGCTGAAGTAGCACCGCCAGCCAGCGACCCGCACAAAAACAGACCCAGTCATCTCACAAACCAAGTTTCTGGAAGGAAAAATAGCATTTTCCCGACGTGAATATTGAATAGTTTGCTATTAAATACATAGTAGCTAACGATAACGCCGCCATAACAGCTTTGCAAACAGTGAGATCGATACGCAAGTAAAATGGTGCAGTGCAAAACAAGACTATTCTCAATGCCGACCTCCACTGCCACAGCATAGTATCTGACGGCACCCTCACCCCCGAAGCGCTGGCCCTGCGTGCCAAAACCAACGGGGTAGAGCTGTGGGCGCTGACCGACCACGACGAGATTGGCGGACAACACCGCGCCATGGCCGCAGCGCATGCCAACGGCATTCACTATTTGACTGGCACCGAAATATCCGTCACCTTTGCGCATGAGACCGTGCACATTGTGGGCCTGGGCTTTGATCCTGACAACGCGGCCATGGTGGCGGGCCTGCTGGCCACGCGCGGCGGGCGCGGCGCGCGGGCGCAAGAGATGGCAGCGGGTTTGGCCAAAGTGGGCATTCACGGCGCATACGAAGGCGCACTGAAATACGTGGGCAACCCTGAGCTCATTTCGCGCACCCACTTTGCCCGCTTTTTGGTCGAAACCGGCGTGTGCAGCGAAACGCATGAAGTCTTTCGCAAATACCTCACCGAAGGCAACCCCGGCTACGTGCCCACCCGCTGGGCCAGCCTACGCGATGCCGTGCACTGGATAACAGACGCAGGCGGCGTGGCCGTAATAGCCCACCCCGGCCGCTACAAATTTACCGTCAACGAAGAATACGCCCTGTTTAGCGAATTTAAAACCCACGGCGGCCAAGCCACCGAGGTAGTAACCGGCAGCCACACGGTGCCCGAATATACCAAATACGCCGAAACCGCCAAGGAGTTTAATCTCGCCGCCTCACGCGGCAGCGACTTTCACAGCCCCACCGAAAGCCGCATCGACCTGGGCACGCTGCCGTTTTTGCCCGGCGGCTTAACCCCTGTGTGGGAGCTGATTGAAAATCGCATTCAATATGCCTCACCGGTAGCCAACCACGCAGAGTCCTACGCAGCACTCTCAGACACACCGGCAGCGCGCTGATCACCCCACGCCGCACCACTCGCCGAATGCATGCCCGCCAAAGCCTTTTAGGCATCGCTTTTACCGTGTTGGCCGCAGCCTGTTTTGCGGTGCTGGACACCACGGTGCAATACCTTAGCGGCTTTGTGCCGCTGCTCATGGCGCTGTGGTGGCGCTACACCTTTCAAACCGTGCTGGCCGCAGCCTTGCTCGCGCCCAAGCGCGGCCTGCGCATGGTGCGCACCCAGAGGCCGGGCCTGCATGTGCTGCGCGGGCTGCTGCTGATGGTGAGCACCGGCTTTGCCTTTGCCAGCCTTAAAGTGATGCCCGTGAGCGAATTTACCGCTGTGGTGATGATCACCCCACTGGCCATCACCTTGATCGCCGCCACCGCGCTCAAACAGCATGTCTCTGCCCTGCGCTGGGCGCTGGTGATCGTCAGTTTTATGGCCACGATGGTCATCATTCGGCCTTTTGGCAATGGGTTTCACATCACCTTGCTGCTGCCGCTGGGCTGCGTGGTGGGCAATGCGGCTTTTCAGGTGCTCACCAGCCGCATGACGCGCACCGAAGACGTCATGAGCATGCAGCTGAGCACTGGCCTGGTGGGCATGCTGCTGGCCAGTGTGACGCTGCCTTTTGTGTTTGTGTGGCTGACCGATTGGACGCTGTGGGCACTGCTGGTGCTAATGGGTATCTCGTCTAGCGTCGGCCATTTTTTATTAATCAAGGCCTTTCAAAAAGCCCCACCCGCCACACTCATGCCCTACCAATATTCGCAAATCGCCTTTGCGCTATTGGGCGGCTGGCTGGTGTTTCGCTATGTGCCCGACCAATGGTCGATGCTGGGTATGGCAGTGATTGCGCTGTGCGGCGCGCTGGGTGCTTGGCTCACGGTACGCGAGGCGCGTGCAGCGCGTCTAGACCCTGCGGCCATGGCAACTGGCAGTGCAGCGCTCTAGGTAATTTTTAGGCTTAGTATCAGGCTATGGCCCAACATTTTCACGTTCATCCCGACAACCCGCAGCCGCGCCTGCTCAAGCAAGCCGTAGCCCTGTTAGGCCAAGGCGGCATCGTGGCCGTGCCCACCGACTCAAGCTACGCCCTGGCCTGCCACTTGGACGACAAAGTGGCCGCTGATGCGCTGCGCCGCATTCGGGGGGTGGACGACAAACACCACCTCACGCTCTTGTGCCGCGACCTCAAAGAGCTGGCCACCTACGCCAAGGTAGACAACCACCAGTTTCGATTAATCAAAGCGGGTACGCCGGGGCCCTACACCTTCATCCTGGAAGCCACCAAAGAAGTGCCGCGCCGCTTAAGCCACCCTAAGCGATTGACCATTGGCCTGCGCGTGCCCGGCCACCATGTGCTGCAAGAGCTGCTAGCCCTGCACGGCGCGCCGTTGTTAGCCACCAGCTTGATTGCGCCAGGCCAAAGCGAGCCGCTCAACGACGCCGAGCTGATCCGCGACCAGTTTGAACACCAAATAGCCGCCATCATCGACGCCGGAGCCTGCGCCAGCGAACCCACCACCGTCATCGACCTGACCGATGGCGTGCAAGTGGTGCGGCAGGGTCGTGGGGATTTGGCGCGGCTGGGGTTGTAGCCAGCTTCATTTACTCATAATTTTATAGCGAACTATTCATTATCTACGTCGGTAAAATGCCTATTTTTCTTCCAAAAACGGATGTATGAAAATGGTGTGACTTAGATTAGCGTGAAGTGACTGGACGTTGTTTTGTACGGGATCAATCCGGCGGTGCTACTTCAACTACGCGGCTGTCCCCCGTGTTGGCCTTGGGCCAACTACTCCTCCTTGACGCCGCTACGCTGAAGCAGCACCGCCGGACTGATCTGTGACGTGGTGGCGGTTAACCCGTTGCGCACCCACCTGCTAGCGGCCTTGGCGTTGGGTGTGGTCGGCGTAGCGGCGTAAAGGGGG
>JANPDG010000157.1:0-3311 GCA_031431335.1 Polaromonas sp.
GCGCAACACCAAGCCGCGTGATGCCGTGATGCTGCCGATGCGGGTGACCGGCGTAGCGCTACTTTGCGCAGCTTGCGCTACAAGCTCACGCGCGTTGACAGGCGCGGTAAACAGCAGCTCATAGTCGTCGCCGCCTGCGGCTGTTGTTTGCAGACAATATAGGGCATCAAAATCGCATTTTTCCGACGTAAATATTGAATAGTTTGCTATACTTTCGATACTAATCTCCGCGCCGCAACCGCTCGCCCGCAGCACATGGCCTAGGTCGCCCAGCAGGCCATCGCTCAAGTCTATCGCCGCTGTGGCCACACCGCGCAGTGCCATGCCCAAGGCAACGCGGGGTGTGGGGCGCTCTAGGCGCTTGCGGGTGCGCTGCAATACATCTTCGCTGATCTGCACCTTGCCTTGCAGCGCATCTAGCGCCAGTCGCGCACCGCCCAGCGTGCCACTGACATACACGTCGTCACCTGCGCGCGCGCCTGAGCGCAGCAGCGCTTGGCCGCTGGGCACCTCGCCCATCACCGTGATGCAAATATTGAGCGGCCCGCGCGTGGTGTCGCCGCCTACCAAGCGGCAGCCGTGCGCGTCGGCCAGTGCAAACAGGCCTTTGGCAAAGCCGCTGAGCCACGCCTCATCAATGTGAGGCAGGGCCAACGCCAAAGTAAACGCCATGGGCTGCGCGCCGCAGGCTGCCAGGTCGCTCAGGTTTACCGCTAGCGCTTTGTGACCCAGAGCCTCGGGCGACACATCGGCCAAAAAGTGCCGCCCCTGAACCAGCATGTCGCTGCTGACCGCTAACTGCATACCAGCGCGGGGGCTAAGCAGCGCACAATCGTCGCCATTGCCCAACGCCACGCGCGCATCGGGCGGCTCGGTGCGCTGAAAATACCTTGCAATCAGGTCAAACTCGCCCATGCTGAGGCCCAGGGTGTCACCGTGAGGTTCAGTGCATCGTCGGTTTGCCGCCCAGCGCGCTGAGCGCATCGAGCACAAACATCGGAATATCGGCGTCAAACTTTTCGCCGTCCTCAGTCACGCAAAAGTAGCTGCCATGCATCGTGCCCGTGGGCGTGCGCAGGCGGCAGCCGCTGGTGTACTGAAAGCTCTCGCCGGGTTTGAGCAGCGGCTGCTCGCCCACTACACCCAAGCCCTTGACCTTATCGTTGCGCCCATCGGCATCGTTAATGCTCCAGGTGCGCGAGATCAGCTGCGCAGGCACTTGGCCGGTATTGGTAATGGTCACCGTGTAGGCAAAGGTGTACACCCCTTGCTCAGGAGCCGACTGGTCTGCCAAGTATTCGGGCTGTACTTGGACGCTAAATTGGTATGGGGGCATGGTGATATGGTAGTGGTATGCGACAGAGTTTGCGTAACCCCGCTTAGCGATATGGCAAGCTAATTAGGCAATGCCCCTAGAGCTCATACTTCATACTTATAAACACATGACATCTTGATTTTGTGTACAAAATCGTCATACGTCGCAGCATTGCCTTGATAGCGTGACGGTTTCAATGTACTAAGTCTAGCTTCGAAGGTTGCCTCGATATCACGTTGCGATTTCGGAGATTTGATTTTTATTGTGGCCGGTATCGCGTAGAGGCGTGTGTTAAATCCTTTGGATTTATGTTGAATGCTTAACGTCAGTACACCATCTCTGAGCGCCTCAATCATCGTAGCATCAGCATTGCTATTAGTTAGGGTGTAGCTGTTATCACGACTTTTCACCACCAAGGCTAGCGTATCTTCGTCTGCTGGTATTGTGCCTTCAATGCGCATGTCTGACCCTGCTTTTAGTGGGGTGCATTTCAAATCTGCAGGGGCCGAGCCCGCTGCAGCGTTGCTTTGAGCGCCCAGAAGAAGCAAAAAAGACATCAACAAGAAAGGGTGAAAATATTTCAAGACTTACTCCAAATGAATCCAATTGCAGTTTAACGGATAGCAAGATCAAGCAGGCCCCTAGGCCTAAAATTTCTCTCTGCCTAACATGCGAAAATATACCCTATGAGCACTACTTTCCACATCGCCCCCTCCATCTTGTCCGCCGACTTCGCCCGCTTGGGTGATGAGGTCAAAAACGTCATTGCTGCGGGGGCTGACTGGGTGCACTTTGATGTGATGGACAATCATTACGTGCCCAACCTTACTTTTGGTCCGATGATTTGCCAGGCCATCAAGCCGCATGCCAAAAAAGCGGACGGTAGCCCTGTACCGATGGACGTGCACCTGATGGTCGAGCCCGTCGACGCGCTGGCTGCTGCCTTTGCTGACGCAGGCGCAGACTACATTAGCTTTCACCCCGATGCCTCGCGCCATGTGCACCGCAGCATTCAGGCCATCCGCAGCAAAGGCTGCAAGCCCGGCCTGGTGTTTAACCCCGCCGAAGAGCTTGACGTGCTGGACTGGGTAATCGACGATATCGACCTGATCCTCATCATGAGCGTCAACCCAGGCTTTGGCGGGCAGTCCTTTATTGACAGCGCCCTGCGCAAAATCGAGGCCGTGCGCAAGCGCATCACCGCCTGCGGCAAAGACATTCGCCTAGAGGTCGACGGCGGCATCAAAGTCGACAACATTCGCCGCGTAGCCGATGCTGGTGCAGATGCTTTTGTCGCTGGTAGCGCGATTTTTGGTAAACCAGACTATAAAGCTGTGATTGATCAGATGCGCGTTGCGCTGGCAGCTTAAGTGGACTCTGGCTTTGACAATTCCTAGATTCGACGCCGCCATCATCGACCTGGACGGTACGATGATCGACACACTGGGCGACTTTGAGCTGGCCCTGAACCTGATGCTCACCCAGCTGGGCTACCCCAGCGTGGCGCGCAGCTTTATTGAGCGCACGGTGGGCAAGGGTAGTGAGCACTTGGTGCAATCTACGCTTAATTACCTAAAAAATAAGCAGTTTTCCGACGTGGATATTGACAAGTTAGCTATTAAAAATATAGCAATTTCTGCTACATCACTGCCCGATGTCAGCTTGGCCGCTGCCATGCAAAGCTACCAAACCCATTACCTGCGCGTCAACGGCCAAGCCAGCGCGGTGTACGGCGGTGTGGTGGATGGTCTGCAGGCATTACGTGCTGCGGGGCTGAAGTTGGCCTGCCTGACCAATAAGCCCACGGCATTCGCTGTGCCGTTGCTGCAAGCCAAAGGGTTGGACAGGTTTTTTACCCATGTGTTTGGTGGTGACGCCTTTGAGCGCAAAAAGCCTGACCCGTTGCCCTTGCTTAAAACCTGCGAAGCACTGGGCACGCTGCCTGCGCGCACGCTGATGGTGGGCGACAGCAGCAACGATGCACAGGCCGCGCGTG
>JANPDG010000158.1:0-3162 GCA_031431335.1 Polaromonas sp.
GCGCAACACCAAGCCGCGTGATGCCGTGATGCTGCCGATGCGGGTGACCGGCGTAGCGCTACTTTGCGCAGCTTGCGCTACAAGCTCACGCGCGTTGACAGGCGCGGTAAACAGCAGCTCATAGTCGTCGCCGCCTGCGGCCGTTGTTTGCAGACAATATAGGGCATCAAAATCGTATTTTTCCGACGTAAATATTGAACTGTTTGCTATACTTTCGATACTAATCTCTGCGCCGCAACCGCTCGCCCGCAGCACATGGCCTAGGTCGCCCAGCAGGCCATCGCTCAAGTCTATCGCCGCTGTGGCTACGCCGCGCAGTGCCATGCCCAAGGCAACGCGGGGCGCAGGGCGCTCTAGGCGCTGGCGGGCGCGCTGCAATACATCTTCGCTGATCTGCACCTTGCCTTGCAGCGCATCCAGCGCCAGCCGCGCACCACCCAGCGTGCCACTGACATACACGTCGTCACCTGCGCGCGCGCCTGAGCGCAGCAGCGCTTGGCCGCTGGGCACCTCACCCATCACCGTGATGCATATATTGAGCGGCCCGCGCGTGGTGTCGCCGCCCACCAAGCGGCAGCCGTGCGCGTCGGCCAGTGCAAACAGGCCGCTGGCAAAGCCACTAAGCCAGGCTTCGTCAATGTGCGGCAATGCCAATGCCAACGTGAATGCCATAGGCTGCGCGCCGCAGGCAGCCAGGTCGCTTAAGTTCACGGCCAGTGCTTTGTGTCCCAGTGCTTCGGGGCTAACTTCGGCTAAAAAGTGTCGCCCCTGCACCAGCATGTCGCTGCTGACGGCCAGTTGCATGCCTGCGCGCGGCATGAGCAAGGCGCAGTCATCGCCATTGCCCAACGCCACGCGCGCATCGGGCGGCTCGGTGCGCTGAAAATACCTTGCAATCAGGTCAAACTCGCCCATGCTGAGGCCCAGGGTCTCACCGTGAGGTTCAGTGCATCGTCGGTTTGCCGCCCAGCGCGCTGAGCGCATCGAGCACAAACATCGGAATATCGGCGTCAAACTTTTCGCCATCCTCAGTCACGCAAAAGTAGCTGCCATGCATCGTGCCCGTGGGCGTGCGCAGGCGGCAGCCGCTGGTGTACTGAAAGCTCTCGCCGGGTTTGAGCGGCGGCTGCTCGCCCACTACACCCAAGCCCTTGACCTTATCGTTGCGCCCATCGGCATCGTTAATGCTCCAGGTGCGCGAGATCAGCTGCGCAGGCACTTGGCCCGTATTGGTAATGGTCACCGTGTAGGCAAAGGTGTACACCCCTTGCTCAGGAGCCGACTGGTCTGCCAAGTATTCAGGCTGTACTTGGACGCTAAATTGGTATGGGGGCATGGTGATATGGTACAGGCTGCGGTGCTTTTAAAACGCATTGTGGGCTTGTTACTTATTTAGATGAGAGGCTGGCTATGGTCTTTTGAATGCGCTGTGATGGTGTCTGCGTGTGCGGGTGTCCCTCTCGCCTGGCACGGGGGATACCCTTGACATCTGGCGACAGGGACACCCACACACTTGAACTGACTGACGTAGGGCGCTACCGGTATTGAACAAGTAGTCTTTGACGAAGCTACGGGTAACGCGCCTAGATGGTCGCAGGTGAGATGGCGTATGCCTAATGCGCGATTTCTGGTACCCCAGTATGAGCGCGTTAGGCATACGCCATCTCGCCCGAAGCCACACAACCCGGCTCTATGAAAGCCAACCAAAGCCACAACGCTTCTCATCTCATGCATCATCATTTTGGAAGAAAATTGAGCATTTTTCCGACGTGGATATTCAACAGTTTGCTATTAATTACATAGTAACCAGCGTGAACCACAAAATCTCCCCGAAGCAATGCGAAAATACACCCCATGAGCAATACACCCACATTCCACATCGCCCCCTCCATCTTGTCCGCCGACTTCGCCCGCTTGGGTGATGAGGTCAAAAACGTCATTGCAGCGGGGGCTGACTGGGTGCACTTTGATGTGATGGACAACCATTACGTGCCTAACCTTACTTTTGGTCCGATGATTTGCCAGGCCATCAAGCCGCATGCCAAAAAAGCGGACGGTAGCCCTGTACCGATGGACGTGCACCTGATGGTCGAACCCGTCGACGCGCTGGCCGCTGCCTTTGCCGACGCAGGCGCAGACTACATTAGCTTTCACCCCGATGCCTCGCGCCATGTGCACCGCAGCATTCAGGCCATCCGCAGCAAAGGCTGCAAGCCCGGCCTAGTGTTTAACCCCGCCGAAGAGCTTGACGTGCTGGACTGGGTAATCGACGATATCGACCTGATCCTCATCATGAGCGTCAACCCCGGTTTTGGCGGCCAGTCGTTCATTGACAGCGCCCTGCGCAAAATCGAAGCCGTGCGCAAGCGCATCACCGCCTGCGGCAAAGACATTCGCCTAGAGGTCGACGGCGGCATCAAAGTCGACAACATTCGCCGCGTAGCCGATGCTGGTGCAGATGCTTTTGTCGCTGGCAGCGCGATTTTTGGTAAACCAGACTACAAAAGCGTGATCGACCAGATGCGCACCGCACTGGCCCAATAAGCGGCTGCAGCGTGGGCAAATTCGACGCCGCCATCATCGACCTTGACGGCACGATGGTGGACACGCTCGGTGATTTTGAGCTGGCGCTGAACCTGATGCTGGCTGACTTTGGCTACCCCAGCGTGGCCCGCAGCTTTATTGAGCGCACGGTGGGCAAGGGCAGTGAGCATTTGGTGCAATCTACGCTTAATTACCTAAAAAATAAGCAGTTTCCCGACGTGGATGTTGATAAGTTAGCTATTAAAAGTGTAGCTAATGAATTGCTGCAACTACCCGATGTAAACTTGTCTGCTGCGATGCAAAGCTATCAAGTCCATTACTTGCGTGTCAATGGCCAGGCCAGCCGCGTGTATGACGGCGTGGTCGAGGGCTTGACTCTGTTGCGTGAAGCGGGTTTGCCGCTGGCTTGCCTCACCAACAAGCCCACCGCATTTGCTGTGCCGCTTTTAAAAGCCAAAGGCTTGGACGGATTTTTTGCCCATGTGTTTGGTGGTGACGCCTTTGAGCGCAAAAAGCCTGACCCGTTGCCCTTGCTTAAAACCTGCGAAGCACTGGGCACGCTGCCTGCGCGCACGCTGATGGTGGGCGACAGCAGCAACGATGCACAGGCCGCGCGTG
>JANPDG010000159.1:0-2334 GCA_031431335.1 Polaromonas sp.
GCATGCTGACCCAGCTTGTCTTCGATACGCGCGACCTCGTAGCCTGATGTTTTTGTTTCTACAATAAAAGCACTGATGCCTTTTTTGCCAGCCGCCTTGTCAGTCACGGCCATGACTATCGCCACGTCGCCATTTTTACCGCTGGTAATAAACTGCTTGACGCCATTGAGCACGTAATGGTCGCCCTCTTTGGTAGCAGTAGTCTTCAAGCCTGCCGCTTCACTACCCACATGCGGCTCGGTCAGGCAAAACGCACCCAGCATGTCGCCTCTTGCAAGAGGGGTTAGGTATTTTTGCTTTTGAGCCTCGTTACTCCAAGCCATCAATATGGAGCACACTGGGCAATTGTTGACACTGATGATCGTAGATGTAGCGCCGTCTGCAGCGGCTATCTCCTCCAGTATCAAGGCCAAACTTAAATAGTCCATTCCCGCGCCGCCATACTGCTCGGGCACTGCCACACCGTAGCAACCCAAGTCAGCCAAACCGCGCAGGGCTTCACGCGGAAACGTGTGAGACTTGTCCCATGCGGCGGCGTGCGGCGCAATTTCAGCTTGTACGTAGGCACGCACCGCGTCTTGTACGGCAATATGGTCTTCACTGAGCTGCATGTTGATATTTCCTCAAAGTATGGCGGTGTGCTGGATGTTTTACCAACTGCTAAAAGCGCGCCCGTCGTTATGCAAGTAGCGGCCTTTGTCGCTGGCAGTTAGCCCCGCAATAGTTTTGCACATTGCAGTCACAGACTCTTCTATCCCGATGGATGCGTTGGGCCCACCCATGTCGGTGCGCACCCAACCGGGGTGCATGGGCAACATCAGCGCATTGGGGTAGTCGCTTTGTGCGGCTATCACAGCCATGTTCAGTGCCGCCTTACTCACGCGGTAGGTCCATCCAAAGCTGCTAGTGGTCTCACCAATTCATCCCATTTCGCTAGAAATAAAAATGAATTTTCCCTGCGCAACTTCGACAAGTGGTGCCACTTGGGGAATGCTTTGCATCGCGCCCAACACATTAGCGTGCATCACTCGGTCAAACTCAAGCTGTGTAGGCGGTATGCTCGCACCGCTTTCAGAATACACACCAGCGACATACAAAGCAACATCGAACTTCTCACCATCCAACATCCAAGCCAAGCCGCTCACACTCTGTGGGTCAGCTACATCCAGCTTGTGCGCCTTAGCGCCCAAGGCTTTGATTTTTTGCAAGCCTACATCATCGCGCGCAGTGGCTGTAACTAGTGCGCCAGCCCGTGTGTATTGGCGCACAAACTCAAGACCGATTCCACGCGATGCACCTAGTATCAATATATTCATATAATTTTAAGCATTTTTCCGACGTGGGATATAGATAGTTTGCTATTAATTTAGGACTGAATTAAAACATCTCTAGCGCCAGCGCCGTACCTTCACCACCGCCTATGCACAGTGTAGCCAAACCGCGCTTGAGCCCGCGTGCTTGCAGTGCATGCATTAGCGTGACCATGATGCGCGCGCCACTGGCTCCGATAGGGTGGCCCAGCGCGCACGCGCCGCCGTTGACGTTGACGATCTCGTGCGATACGTTCAGCTCGGTCATCAGAGCCATGGGCACTACGGCAAATGCCTCGTTCACTTCCCACAGATCTACGTCGCTTACGCTCCAGCCCGCTTTGGCCAGCGCCTTTTGCGTAGCGCCTACGGGCGCCGTGGTAAACCAATTAGGCTCTTGCGCGTGCAGCGCGTGGCTGACAATGCGGGCCAGTGGTTTACAGCCCAGCTTGGCTGCCGTGCTAGCGCGCATGATCACCAGCGCAGCTGCGCCGTCGTTGATCGATGAGCTAGAGGCTGCAGTGATCGTGCCGTCCTTTTTAAACGCTGGCTTGAGCGTGGCAATTTTGTCCAGCCGCGCTTTGGCAGGGCCTTCGTCGATGCTCACCACGACATCACCTGCACGCGTTTTGACGGTGACTGGCGCCATCTCGGCCACAAACGCGCCAGACTTGGCGGCGGCCTGCGCACGCTCTACGCTGGCGATGGCAAACTTATCTTGCGCGTCACGGGTAAATTTGTATTTATCGGCGCACTCTTCGCCAAATGTGCCCATTGACCGACCCGCCTCGTAGGCATCTTCTAAGCCGTCCAACATCATGTGGTCATAGATACGGTCATGCCCTATGCGAATACCGCTGCGCCCTGTGAGCAACAAGTGCGGCGCATTGGTCATGCTCTCCATCCCGCCTGCCACAATCACATCGGCACTGCCAGCAGCCAGCATGTCGTGCGCAAACATGGCAGCGCGCATACCGCTGCCACACATTTTGCTCAGCGTCACTGCGCCCGCGCTTTTCGGCAA
>JANPDG010000160.1:0-28358 GCA_031431335.1 Polaromonas sp.
TGGGGTATTTTTACCGACCGCGGCGGCAAAGTCGTCAAAAGGTTTTTGGTCACCATGAACTGCAGCTGGAACGGTGACCAAGGCATATTGGACGAAGACTTTGTCTACAGCGATGGCACCAAGCAAAAGCGCATTTGGCGCATGACCAAGCTGGCTGACGGCAAATACGAAGGACGCGCCGATGATGTGCTGGGCGTAGGCAATGGCCAGCAAATGGGCAACGCATTTCGTTGGGGCTACACGCTGAACTTGCCAGTCGACAACAAAGTATATGAAGTGCAGTTTGACGACTGGATGTACCAGATGGACGACAAAGTGGTGATCAACAAAGCGACTATGAGCAAATTTGGTATCACCTTGGGCGAGCTGGTCGTGAACTTTAAAAAACGCTAAGCCGCACGCAAAACAACTGACCTTAAAAAAAGCACCCTATGAGCCTTAATGCCCCCATCACCGACTGGAGCCAGCGCCGCATCTGGCTGATCGGTGCGTCTACTGGCATTGGCCGAGCCACGGCCGAGCTGCTGCACAGCAAGGGCGCTCAAGTCATTGTGTCTGCCCGCAGCGTGAGCGCGCTACAGGCGCTGGCCGCGCAGTGCTCAGGGCTGCAAGTGATCGCCCTTGACGCGACAGACGAGAGTGCAGTCAAAGCCGCCGCCGCCCAGCTGCTGTCCGCAGGCCCCCTGGACTTGGTGATGTACTGCGCAGGCACCTACTCTGCAGTTCGTGCGCAAGACATGCAAACCCAAGATATTGCTCACCACATGCAAGTCAACTATCTCGGCGCGGTGTACTGCATTGCCGCCGTATTGCCCGCCATGCTAGCGGCAGGCAAGGGTCACATTAGTTTGGTCTCCAGCGTCGCGGGCTTTCGAGGCTTGCCTAAGTCGCTCGCTTACGGCCCCACCAAAGCCGCGCTGATCAACCTGGCCGAGACTTTGTACATCGACCTGCACGGCGCAGGCATCGGCGTGAGCGTGGTTAACCCCGGCTTTGTGCAAACCCCGCTGACGGCACAAAACACCTTCCACATGCCCGCCCTCATCACCCCCGCACAAGCGGCCAGTGAGATCGTGACCGGCTGGGGGCGAGGCCGGTTTGAAATCCATTTTCCTAAGCGCTTTACCCGCTGGATGAAGCTGCTGCGCATCCTCCCGTATAGTTTGTATTTCAAGGCAACGCGGCGTATTACTGGGCTGTAGCTCTAGCCACCACATCTTATTTTTGTACAAGGCTACCGACATGGGCGCTGAAACTACCCCTAACGCGAACGACCACATCGCCATTCAAGTGGAGCGCGTGGCACAGTTTTTTCAAACCTTACAGCCCAGCTCCGTTGCACAGATGGACAGCTACTACACGCTTGACGCCTATTTCAAAGACCCGTTCAACGAGGTGCGCGGTTTGGCTGCAGTGCAGCAGATTTTCAGCCACATGTATGTCGCTCTCGATAACCCCCACTTTGTCGTCACTGACCGCGTGGTGCAGGGCGCGCAGTGTTTCTTGGTCTGGGATTTTAAGTTTCGCTTCAAGCGGTTTGACACCACCACCGAACAAACTGTGCGAGGCACATCGCACCTACGCTTCACACCCGAGGGCCTTATCAGCTACCACCGAGACTATTGGGATGCAGCAGAAGAGCTGTACGAGAAACTGCCTGTGGTGCGGGTGGTGATGCGCTGGTTGAAGCGGCGTGCAAATAGTTAATTACTACTGATTTAATAGCAAACTATTGAATGATCACGTCGGAAAAATGCTCATTTTCTTCCAAAGGTAGTGGCAAGGCGTGCGTTGTTCAAGGTGGCCTGCTACTTCCAACGTTCGCGCGTGTTTTCCAACAGCGCGGTGGCAAACAAAACTACCTTCACTGAATCCACAACCGCATAGCATCCCAAGTACGGCCTAACCAGCCAGCCAGCCCCACAGCTTCGAGCGCAACCAAGGGCACACTGGTGAATGGCTGACCAGCGACGCTCACTTTGAGACTGCCTACACTCTGGCCCTTGGCCAAGGGAGCGACCAGAGGCTCGGGGCGTTCGATTTGGGTGGTGATTTTGCTCGCGCTGCCTGCAGGCACGGCTACGACCAGCGGCGTGGTGCTGCCCAGCTTGGCCAGCGACTCTGAGCCTTTCCATATCTTTGGCGTGGCCACACTTTGGCCTGCGTCAAACAGCTTGACCGCATCGAACGCGGTGTAGCCCCAGTTAAGCAGCTTTTGGCTCTCATTGGCGCGCGCATTTTCGTTGGCCGTGCCCAGCACGATGCTCAGCAAGCGGCGCTGGCCTACGCCTGCTACATCGCGCTTGGCAGTTGCTATTAGGCAGTAGCCCGCAGCCTCGGTGTGGCCGGTTTTTAGGCCGTCGACTGTGGGGTCGCGAAAGAGCAGCAGATTGCGGTTGGTGTCGTTGGCCGCTGGTGAGCCCTCTAGGCGGTATTTTTTGAGGGCGTAATACGGCGTGTACTCTGGAAATTCGCGCATCAAGCGCGTGGCCAATATGCTCAGGTCGCGCGCTGTGGTGGTGTGGCCTGGCTCGGTCAATCCCTCTGGATTTTTGTAGCCGGTTTTGGTCATGCCCAGCGCTTTGGCCTGCTCGTTCATCAGCTGCACAAACCGCTCTACGCTGCCGCCCACGCCCTCTGCCAGCGCTATTGTGGCGTCGTTACCCGACTGCACGATCATGCCTTTGATCAGGTCTTCGACTGGCACTTTCATTTTTGGGTCGATGAACATGCGCGAGCCAGGCATCTTCCAGGCGCGCTCGCTCACGGGCAAGGTTTGTTTCAGGTCGATTTTTTTGGCGCGCAGCGCATCAAACACGAGGTATGCCGTCATCAGCTTGGTGAGCGAGGCTTGCTCTACCGGGCTGTCGGCATCTTTGGCGGCCAAGGTTTGGTTGGCTGTAATGTCGATCAGCAAATAAGCGCGCGCCGCGACCTCGGGCGGTTGCGGCAGCGTGACGCTGGCCGCTGCACTTGAACTTGCACCTGCCGCGCTAGAAGCGGTAGCTGATGCGGCAGAAACTGCTGCTGGCGCAGGTTTTTGTGCAAAACTTGGGTTGACTGAAGCGGCGCAAACAGCCAAGCACACCACCATGAGGGGACGTGCGGAAAATAGCGAGGAGAGTGATGACATGAAGCGACTAAAGTTGAAATAAAAAAAGAAAGGCGTGATCTATAAACAAGCTATCAAGGTGCGTTTTGCGCGCTAAGCACATGCCGCAGCACCAAAGATTTAAGCAGTGGCAATTGTCCGTGAAAGAAGTGCCCGACTGCCGGTATAACCGTAACAGGCAGTAGCTGGGGCCGCGCCCAGTCCATCACACTGGCCAGCGGCACGGTGTCGTCTTGCTCACCGTGAACCACCAGCGTGCACTCGTGCAAGACTGGCGCAATCGGTACAATTTGAAAACGCGATGCGGCAGTGCCCACAAAAACGATTTTCTCCAGCGTGTTGCGCTGCGCCACGTAGGCCAGTACTGTTGACGCCACAAAAGTGCCAAACGAAAACCCTGCCATACACACCGGCGTGCCTTGTGCGCAGCTAAGCTCCAGCACAGCGCGCAGGTCGTCAGCTTCGCCGCGACCTTCGTCATACACACCCTGGCTGTCGCCCACGCCGCGAAAGTTAAAGCGCAGCGCCGTCCAGCCTGCCTGGGTAAACGCGCGCGCCAGTGTCTGCACCACTTTGTTGTCCATCGTGCCGCCAAACAGCGGGTGCGGGTGGGTGATGATGGCCAGTCCGCGCGGCACGGGATACGCATTGCCGTCCGGCAGGTCGCGCAGCGCCTCAATCTTGCCCGCGCCGCCTGGCAGGGTGAGCTTTTCGGTATGGGCGTTCATGGTCTGGGTGTGTGGTGGACAGGGTGCTACCAATATTATAGTTTTGATGCTCCATAAAAAAAGCCACGGCACTGCCGTGGCTTGAGACTGGTCTGCGCTAACTAGACTCTACGCTGCCAATCGCTCTTCGATCTGCGCCTTGGTGTCTAGCAGTGCCTGAGGCAAGTGGTGTGCCAGCTGTGTGAACAGCGCCTCGTGCAGCTTGAGCTCGGCTTGCCAAGCGGCTTTGTCGATGCGGGTGACGGCGGCAAATTGCTCGGCGGTGAAGTTCAGGCCCGTCCAGGTGATCTCTTCATACGCAGGGCTGATGCCAATCACATGCTCTTTGCCGGCGGCGGTGCCCTCGATGCGGTCGATCATCCACTTGAGCACGCGCATATTTTCGCCGTAGCCGGGCCAGACAAACTTGCCATCGTCACCTTTGCGAAACCAGTTGGCGGTGAAGATTTTGGGTTGCGCAACGCTGGTGTTGCCGCCCTGTGCCCTGCCTGCGGCCGCCAGCTTCTCGCCCATGCCGAGCCAGTGTGCAAAGTAGTCGCTCATGTTGTAGCCAATAAAGGGCAGCATGGCAAACGGGTCGCGGCGCACTACGCCGGCTTGGCCGGTGGCCGCTGCCGTGGTCTCGCTGCCCATGGTGGCGGCCATGTAGACGCCTTCGGTCCAGGTGCGCGCCTCAGTGACCAGTGGCACGGTGGTAGAGCGGCGGCCGCCGAATATGAATGCGTCGATCTTCACGCCCTTGGCATCGTCCCAGGCGCTGTCTAGTGCAGGGTTGTTGGTGGCGGCTACGGTGAAGCGGGCGTTAGGGTGGGCGGCTTTGGCACCTGTGTCTTTGGCGATCTGGGGGGTCCAGTCTTTGCCTTGCCAGTCGATCAGGTGCGCAGGCGCTGCGCCGGTGTCTTTTTCCATGCCTTCCCACCACACATCGCCATCGCCCGTGAGGGCCACGTTGGTAAAAATCGTGTCTTTGGCCACGCTGATCATGCAGTTAGGGTTGGTCACCATATTGGTGCCGGGCGCTACGCCAAAGTAGCCTGCCTCGGGGTTGATGGCGCGCAATGTGCCATCAGCCTGCGGCTTGATCCAGGCAATGTCGTCACCAATGGTGGTGACGCTCCAGCCCTCAAAGCCTGCAGGCGGGATCAGCATGGCAAAGTTGGTTTTGCCGCATGCCGACGGGAAGGCCGCTGCGACGTGGTATTTTTTGCCTTGCGGATTGGTCACGCCCAGAATCAGCATGTGCTCGGCCAACCAGCCGGGGCTATCGTTGCCCGCAGCCGCTTTGCCCATGGTTGACGCAATGCGCAGTGCAAAACACTTTTTGCCCAGCAGCGCGTTGCCGCCGTAGCCTGAGCCGTAGCTCCAGATCTCGCGCGTCTCTGGGTAGTGCACGATGTATTTGGTGGGGTTGCACGGCCAGCTCACGTCTTGCTGACCCGCGGCCAAAGGCGCGCCTACAGTGTGCACGCAAGGCACAAATTCACCATTCACCCCGAGCACGTTGTACACGGCCTTGCCCATGCGCGTCATGATGCGCATGTTGACCGCCACATACGGCGAGTCCGACAGCTCTATGCCGATGTGCGCAATGTCGCTGCCCAGCGGGCCCATGCTAAACGGCACCACATACATGGTGCGGCCGCGCATACAGCCGTCAAACAAGCCAGCAGCGCCCACAGTGCCCTCTAGCTTGGCGCGCATCTCGGCTGGCGCAGCCCAGTTGTTGGTCGGGCCTGCGTCTTCTTTGCGGGCGCTGCAAATGTAGGTGCGGTCTTCTACGCGGGCTACGTCGCTCGGGTCGCTCCAAGCCAAATACGAGTTAGGGCGCTTGGTGGGGCTGAGCTTTTTGAATGTGCCTGCTGCCACCAGCTCACCACACAGGCGGTCGTATTCGGCTTGGCTGCCGTCGCACCAATAGATGCCATCGGGCTTGCACAGCGCGGCCATGTCGGCCACCCAAGCGATCAGCTTGGCGTTTTTAACGTAAGTGGGGGTGCCTAATTGCAACCCTTGCATCACGGGTGAGTTCATGGGAATAGCTCCTAAAGTTAAAACCTGATTTCACAAGCACTGCACGGCACATGGCGCTGCAGGGTGCTTGTGAAATGAGGTTAATGACAGATCAAAATATGGGGTAATGAAACTCGTCTGTGCAAACTCGTCGGCACGCGGGTTGGGCTGCGGGTAGGCCCAGGCGGTCAAGCCCTGTAAACTGGCGAAGCATCATCGCCAGTCCGTGGTCGGCAGTGCTAATTTTAAGAACCCCAGCTGTCAGTTACTACCAAGTTACCCAGCAAACCTATGCAATCCTTGCATGACTTTATGCTACTTATATGTCCGCCCTAAACCCCGTTGAACTACTTGTGAAGCGCCCTTTAAAGCGCAGTAGTCTGCGCGCGCTGGCCGCTGTGTGCGCCTGGGCAGTGCTGCCGCGCGCGGGTGCCCAAGGCACGGCTGCGACAGTGCGGGTGCTGGCCGCCAGCGACTTGAAGTTTGCACTTGCTCGCGTTGTAAAGCCTTTTGAGCTTGAAACCGGCATCAAAGTAGAGCTTAATTTTGGCTCATCGGGCAACTTTGCCCGGCAGATTGTGCAGGGCCTGCCAGCCGATATTTTTATGTCGGCCGACGAAGACTGGGCCGCACGGGTAGAAGGTGCAGGGCTGGCCAAGGGCCCAGGCGTGATCTACGCACAGGGCCGCTTGGCGCTGCTGGTGCCTAAAAATTCGGCCATCTCTTTGGACGCCGAGCTCAAAGGTCTGCAAGACAAGTGGGCCAGCGTGCGCAAATTTGCCATCGCCAACCCCGAGCACGCGCCTTATGGCCGTGCAGCGCAGCAAGTGCTAACGTCGCTCAAACTCTGGAGTGCAGTGCAGCCCAAGCTCGTGCTGGGCGAAAACATTGCCCAAGCCAGCCTGTTTGTCACCAGCGGCGCGGCGCAGGCCGGCATCAGCGCGTTGGCGCTGGCCACCGCGCCCGAGCTGACCGCTGTCTCACAACACATCGCCCTGCCCGAGCATCTGCACGCGCCCCTGCGCCAGCGCATGCTGCTGCTCAAATCTGCCAGCCCTGCGGCGGCGCAGTTGTTTGAGTATTTGCAAAGCCCATCCGCGCGTGCGCAGCTTAAGTTGGCGGGATTTGGATAAAATTTAGGCGGTTTTTCGACGTGGATATTGGATAGTTTGCTATTTAATTTGTAGTGTTTTGTTTTACTGTCGCTCGGTTGCTTGGTTCGTTTGTACTGGCACCGCGCGCTGCTGCAACGGTGTGGGGTAGCCCAACCGAGCACCGGCCCGCTTCGCGGGAAGCATCTGCGGTACTCGAGCCCGGCGCTCTGACTGGTTGGGCTACCCCACACCGTTGCAGCCGCGCGCTCGTCACTTGGTTCGGGTCACAGGCAGCCGCTTGTGGTCTTCGAATTGCTAGTCACTTACTATGAAAATAGTAGCGAACTATTTAATATCCACGTCGGAAAACTGCCCTGATTTTTCCAGAAACACACTGCGCAACACGCAAACCCAGCAGGCTCTGGCGCGAGAGGTGACCAAGTGAAAACAGGCAAAGCAAACTATCTACGAAAATCACATTTTGGAAGAAAACAGAGCACTTTTCCGACGTGGATATTAGATAGTTTGCTATTAATTAAATAGCAATTTAAGCCTACTGAGCAATGCAATATCTGCGTTCATAATGCAGCTATGGACTGGCAAGCTGCGCGCGTATCACTCACTTTGGCTGTACTCACAGCGGCGCTGCTGTTGCCGCCGTCGCTCTGGCTGGCGCGTTGGCTGGCGGTCACGGGCAGCCGCGCCAAGTCGTGGGTCGAGGCGCTTTTGATGTTGCCGCTGCTGCTGCCGCCTACCGTGGTGGGGTTTTATTTGCTCACCGCGCTAGGCCCTGCCTCGCCTGTGGGCGCGTGGCTGGCGCAGCATGTCAATGTGCAGTTGGTGTTCAGTTTTCAGGGCTTGCTGCTCGCATCACTGCTGGTCAACATTCCGTTCATGGTGCAGCCGATGCAGCGTGCGTTGACCGCTATTTCGCCCAGCGTGCGCGAGGCGGCGTGGGTGGGCGGGTTGAGTCCTTGGCGCACATTTACCCATATCGAGCTGCCGCTGGCCTGGCCCGGTGTGTTGGCGGGCATCGCGCTCACGGTGGCCCACACGCTGGGGGAGTTTGGCGTGGTACTGATGGTGGGCGGTTCGATACCGGGCGAGACCAAGACCCTGTCGATCGCTATTTATGACCGCGTGCAAGCGTTTGACAACGCTGGCGCGCATGTCATGGCGCTGGCGCTTTTAGTGTGTTCGCTGCTGGCGCTGGTGGCGGTGTTTCGCTCAGCGCGTCCCGCTAAAGCTTAGCCAGCACAGCTGTACCCGATAATCTCACTAGTAAAAATACAAACCTATCACGCCATGACTTTTTCTTGCCGTATCTCGCCGCGTAGTCTGCTACAAGCCGCTGCCGTCACCCTTGCCCTGCTGTGCCACGCTGCTGTAGCCCAGGTGTGCGCCAGCCCGGGCAGCAATGCAGCCACCACGTCGATTGCAGGGATTGTCAACTCGTACTACCCTGGCACCGGGGCCAGCGTGTCTGTCAACTCCACCACCCTTCCTGTCGGCGCAATTGACCCTGCAGGCAACGCCGCCGCCATTGCGCCCGGCGACCTGCTGGTGGTGATGCAAATGCAAGGCGCAGAGATTAACTTTACCAACAGCGACTGCTACGGCGACGGCGCAGGCACCGCAGGCTGCACTGCGCGCACCGTCACGGCGGCTTCGTATGCGGGCGGCAACTTGGCCAGCAACTACCGCGCAGGCGCTTGGGAATATTGCACCGCCACCACTGCGGCGGGTGCATCTATGGGCGTGGTGTGCGGCGGCCCCACGGGCGGCACGGTGAACGCTTACCAGGCCAGCGCGGCGACAGCAGTGCTGGGCGCTTACCGCTACCAAGTGGTGCGCGTACCGCAATACGCCAACGTGGCGCTCACAGCCAACGTCGTGCCGTTAGCCTGGAACGGCGCAGTAGGTGGCCTGCTGGCGCTGCAAGCCTCGGGCACCGTGACGATGGCGGGCTTTAACTTAGACGCGTCTGGCAGCGGATTTCGCGGCGGCGGCGTGACGTTTTTAGCGCCCTATGGCCCGTCTGTGCTCGACCCAACTGACGGATCCACCTTTTATGTGGCACCCACGGGCAGCTTGGCCGCAGGCCCCGGCGGCGAACGCGAAGGCAGCTTCAAAGGCGAAGGCATTGCGGGTACACCGCAAATCACCTACAACGGAGTCACACAAACCGTCACTGCGATAGATGGCTACCCCGCAGGCTCACGCGCACGCGGCGCGCCTGGCAACGCAGGCGGCGGCGGCAACAACCAAAACGGCGGCGGTGGTGGCGGCGGCAACGGCGGCATAGGCGGCCAAGGCGGCGGCTGCTGGAACGACGCCTCGCGCCCCACCAATATCGGCGACTGCGGCGGCTTTGGCGGCGACGGTGCCACCCGCGCGGGTAACAACCTGCTGCTGAGCACGGCGCGCGCCATCATGGGCGGCGGCGGCGGCGGGGGCCATGTGGACGGCGGCGGCGACAACTGCCAGTTGGGCGGCTGGGGCGGCAACGGCGGCGGCGTGGTGTTGGTGCGTGCTGCAGCGCTGACAGGCGCGGGCAGCATGGTGTCAAATGGCAGCAACGGTACGGGCCCTAATTTTGCTGCCGGTGGCTGCACTGACGCAGCTGGCGGCGCAGGCGCGGGCGGCACATTGCTGGTGGCCGCTGGCAGCGGGCTGGCTGGGCGTACATTGCAGGCCAGCGGCGGCAATGGCGCCAACTCATCGTATGACCGCCACGGCCCCGGCGGCGGCGGCGGCGGTGGGGCAATTTACTACAACACCGCAGGCGGCGCGCCCACCACACAGGCGCTGGGCGGTACCAACGGCACCGACCGTGGCAACACAGCGGCCAGCCCCACCTTTCCTGGCGACGGCACCGCCGAAGCCTGGAACTCTACGCCCGGCGCGCCTTATCCGGCGGCATCTACAGGCGCGTTTACTCCCGCGTGCTCCACTTCGCTGTCGGTCAGCAAAACCGATGGTGTCACCACCGTGCTGGCAGGCGGCACCACCAGCTATACCGTCACGTTTACCAACTTGGGTGCCACCGCCGCCGATGGTGCAATAGCCCAAGACAGCCCCAGCGCGGGGCTGGCCTGCACAGTATCGTCGTGCACTGCATCCACCGTGCCCACGGTGGCCGTGTGCCCCGCTGCTGGCCAATGGCCTAACTTGTTCACCCCCGCTGGCCTCGCCCTGCCCACACTGCCTGTGCTGTCTAGCGTGATATTTGTAGTGGGCTGCGGCGTCACCGCCACGGGGCAGTAGGCGCGCTGCAGCTATGGCGCATTCTGGCTTGCACGTCGCCCTGCGCTGCACAGCGCCCGTGCCGCTGGATGCCGAGTTTGACTGCGCCCCCGGTGAGCTGGTGGCGCTGGTCGGCCCCTCGGGCAGTGGCAAAACCACGCTGCTGCGGGCGATAGCGGGGCTGCACCAACCCGCAGGGCTGACAGGGCATGTGCACCTGCACGCGCACCTGCACGCGCACTTGGATGCGCAGTCTGACGTGCAGCCAAGCGCCAACGCAGCCACCAGTGTGTGGTTTGACAGCCAGCGCGGCATTGCACTGCCCCCGCAGCAGCGCCGCGCGGGCTTGGTGTTTCAGCACTATGCACTGTTTCCGCACCTGAGCGCTATTGATAACATAGCTATATGTGTAGATTCCACGTCGGAAAAAGCCCAAAAAACTGCCCAAGCCATGGCCCTGCTAGAGCGCATGGGCATGGCTGACCTAGCCCAGCGCCTGCCCCATGAGCTTAGCGGCGGGCAGCAGCAGCGCGTGGCGCTGGCGCGTGCGCTGGCGCGGGTTGTGTCACGGGTGCTGCCGCTTGCTACCAACAGCATGGCCCAGGACGCAGCTACCGAGCCAGCCGCATCACCAGCAGGCGTGCTGCTGCTAGACGAGCCGTTTTCAGCCGTGGACGCACCCATGCGCCAAGTGCTCTACCGCGAGCTGGCCCAGCTACACGCCAAAGTGCCACTGCCTATTATCTTGGTCACCCACGACCTGCTTGAGGCCCGCCGCTTGGCCAACCGCGTGGTCATCATGGACGCCGGCCGCACACTGCAAAGCGGCCCGCCCGAGCGGGTGCTGCGCAGCCCGCGCAACGCCCGAGTTGCCCAGCTGGTGGGGATTCATAACCACTTTGCAGGCCAGTTTTACGGAGCCAGTCCAGCCACTGAGCCGGTGTTCACCGCATCAGCGTCCACTGCAACAGCACCACCGCAGCTAGGCCAACTGCACTGGGGCACCCACCGCCTGCACGCCCCAGACAAAGGCAAAATCGACAGCGGCACTGCTGTAACCTGGGTGCTCGCAGGCGATAGCGTACAGGTGATGGCCGCAAACTCAGCAAACTCAACAGACGCAAGGGCAGTGCAATCCGCCGCCGCCCGTGACAACTACCTGCCCTGCCAGCTCACCGAAATGCTCCCCCTGGGCGAGATCTGCGTCTGCCAACTCACCGTACCCGGTGCCCCCGCAGCCGACACCATCCGCCTCAACCTGTCCACCGCCGTGCTGCGCAGCCTGGCCGCCCAAGTCGGTTCAAATTTACTGTTGCACATACCCCCCGACGCGCTTCACATCATGCCGGTGCGCGAAGTGTGAGGTGTTTGAGGACAATTAATCTACTATAAAAATAGTAGCAAACTATCTAATATCCACGTCGGAAAAACACCTGTTTTTCTTCCAAGAATACATATTTTCATATGACACAAGCGCTGCATTGCACAGCGCTCAATGAGCGGGCCAGCGGTGCCTATGCAACGCTGGCCGCCCCATCGACTGCAAAGCCAGTCGATCAGCCCATTTAGGCCATGTACACCGCGATAAATGCAATCAACAGCATCGTCACCGCGCCCACCAGCGGCAACACAATCGGCATCAAAGGCACAATCGCCTCGACGGCATCTTGCTCGGCGGGGCTGTGGTCAGTGGATGCGGTAGATCCGTTGGATGGGGCAGACATGGTGAAATCCTCAAAATGATTCAAATCGGGTTTGCAGCCCGGTAATTTTCGCAGGCCGCTTAATAATTGATATTTTAACGGCTTGGTGTGACTTGGCCGGTGCGGGTAGAAAACCGTCACCTAGGCGCAGACTGCCATTCGTTCATACTCACCCTATCACACCGCCTGCGCTTCAAACCCCTGCGCCTTCAAAGCGCTCAGCACCAGCGCCACATGCGCATGTCCGCGGGCTTGAATGACCAGTTCGATATCCACGTTTTGCGCTGCTTGCAAGGTAAAGGCGCGCTGGTGTTTCACCTCGTTAATGTTCGCACCCGCCTCTGACACGATGGCGGTGATGCGGGCCAGCGACCCCGGCACGTCGCGTGCGCCCACACGGATACGCGCCAGGCGCCCGGCGCGCACCATGCCGCGCTCGATGATGGATGACAGCAGCAGGGGGTCGATGTTGCCGCCGCACAGCACCAAGCCCACTTTTTTGCCTTTGAATCGCTCAGGGTATTTCAGCACCGCCGCCAGCCCCGCTGCGCCTGCGCCTTCGACCAGCGTTTTCTCAATTTCTAGCAGCATGACAATCGCCTGCTCAATATCGCCTTCGTCCACCAGTAGCAGGTCGCTCACCAAAGCGCGAATAATTTGCTGCGGCAGCGTGCCCGGCGTGCCTACCGCAATGCCTTCGGCAATCGTGCTGGCCCCTTGAGGCAGCGCGGTGCCCTTGATAGCGTTGTACATGGCCGGAAAGCGCTCGGCCTGCACGCCAATGATGTCGATACTCGGCTTGATCGCCTTGGCCGCTGTAGCAATACCGCCGATCAAACCGCCGCCGCCAATTGCAATCACCAGCGTGTCCAAATCGGGCACGGCCTGCATCATCTCTAGCCCCACGGTGCCTTGGCCAGCGACGATGGCAGGGTCGTCATACGGGTGCACGAGAGTGAGCCCTTGGCTGGCCGCCAGCTTAAGCGCGTGACTCCGCGCTTCGTCCAGCGTGTCGCCGTGCAGCACGACTTCGGCGCCTAATCGGCGTGTGTTTTCGACCTTAACGCCCGGCGTGAACAGCGGCATCACAATGACCGAGCGCAGTCCCAGGCGCGCAGCGTGGTGCGCTACGCCTTGGGCGTGGTTGCCTGCGCTCATGGCCACCACGCCTTTGCAGGTGGCCAGGTCGAGTTGCGAAAGCTTGTTGCACGCGCCGCGCTCTTTGAAGCTGGCGGTGAACTGCAGGTTCTCAAACTTGAGGTAAATTTGCGCACCGGTGATTTGCGAGAGGGTTTTGCTCTCTACACAGGGCGTGCTGAGCACATGGCCTGCGATGCGCTGGGCGGCGGATTGGATGTCAGTCAAATGAATCATGGTCTATTGTGAGCGCCAATTAGAGTGATAGCTCTGCTAATGTGTGGTGAATTTCACACATGAAGCCCTTGTAAATAAAGCCCTGCTGTCTTCCCAAGTATGCCAAGCTGCGTTATCGTAGTTCTACTAACTAACACGGGTCATCCCGTTGGAGGCTTACCATGGTCAAGCGCGCAGTCGCTGTCAGTGTGGGTTCTGATGAGAAACTCTTGGCCTCGCCCGGCCTGCGTGACGCGCCCGTGCTTGATCTGATGTGTTCGCACTTCGTGTTGGCGCTGGCTGCCAAACAAGGCGCCAAGTTCAATGTGCGCCGCGACCTTAACAGCCTGCTGGCACTGGCTGGGCGTCACATTGTGTGGCCCCTGCATGTGCTGGAGAGTGTGCGCGAGTTTCTAGGCCGTCGCTGCAAAGGCAACGAGTTTTGGAAAGGCCACGAGGCTTTGAGCGCGCAAGAGTTCTTAGAGCGCCATGGCGTGTGGCGCGGCCCCTATGAAGAAGGCACGCTGTTTTTTTATCTCGACGAATTCGCCAAAGACGCACCCAAAGACCTGCTCACCATGCTGGCCGTGACTGGCGACTGGCTCACCCAAGCGCTAAAAAAACACAGTACCTTGGTCGAAAAAAACATCGACGCCCTCGCAGGCCTGCTGCAACTGAACAAAGCCGAGCGCGCCTTGCTGTTGTATGGCACGCTAGCGCGCTACCAGCGCGACCTGCGCAGTCTGCTGGTCGAGTTCAAGGTCAACAACGCGCCCGAGGCGTATGCCGCGCTGGCCGACATTGCCGGTGTGAAAGCCAGCGAAGTGGGCGAAGCGCTGCGCGCAGGCTCGCGCCTAGAGCGCATTGGCTTGGTCGAAAACTTAATTTCCGAGCACAACATCACTGATCTGGCCGACCTGATGAAGGTCAGCGAAAAGCTGCCGCCCGTGCTGATGCGCGAGTACCGCGACCAGAGCGAGCTGATGGCCGTGTTCACCCGCCCCGCCAGCAAGACAGCGCTGAAAACTGACGACTTTCATTTTGTCAGCGACGACGTGCAGGTGCTGGTTAACCTGATGCGCAATGCCGTACAGCGCAAAGAGCTGGGCGTGAACGTGCTGCTTTACGGCCCGCCGGGCACAGGCAAAACCGAGCTGGCCAAAGTGGTGGCCCAAGCTGCGGGCTTGGAACTGTTTGAAGTGGAGTACGCCGACCGCGACGGCAACTCGCTCTCAGGCCGCGACCGGTATCGCTCGCTACAAATCGCACAAGTCTTTTTAAAAGGCGCGCAGCAGGCTTCGCTCTTGTTTGACGAAGTCGAAGACGTGTTTCCGCCGATCAGCGTGGACGCCGCCCAGCTCATGGCGCGCCAAGACCAACAGGTGGCGGGCCCCGTTAGCAGCAGTGTGAACGGCAAAGCCTGGGTGAACCAAATACTAGAGGCCAACGCCGTGCCTACGCTGTGGGTGACCAACCGCATTGAGCAGATTGACCCGGCGTTTCGCCGCCGCTTTGCCTATCATTTGGAGCTCAAGTCACCGCCGCCCGGCGCGCGCGAGCAGCTGGTGCGTAAAACGCTCGAAGGCGTGGCCGTGAGCGATGGCTTTGTAGCCAAGCTCACTGAGCGCAAGGGCCTCACCCCCGCGCAGATCCGCACGGCAGTGCGCTTTGCGGGCCTGACCAGCGCGCCCGTGGCAGCAGACCTGGTGCAGTCTGCCGAACAGACCGCCGCGTTTGAAAGCATGATCGAGCGGCAGCTGAAAAACTCTGACGAAGCGCTGGGCAACAAACCCGCTGACGCCAAAGGGCGCAAGCAAGTCACCACCTACGATTTAGGCATGCTCAATGTCGAGTCGCGCTTTGATATTGCGCGCATTGTCCAGGCGCTTAAGCAGCGCGGTCATGGCTCGCTGTGCTTTTATGGCGCGCCCGGCACCGGTAAAACTGCGTTGGGCGAGCATATTGCCCGCGCAGTGGGCAAGCCACTCATCGTCAAGCAAGCCAGCGATTTGGTGAGCAAGTTTGTCGGCGAAACCGAGCAAAACATGGCCAAGATGTTTGCCGAAGCCGAAAGTGAGCAAGCCGTGCTGCTGCTAGACGAAGCAGACAGCTTTTTGCAAGACCGCCGGGGCGCTCAGCGCACCTACGAGGTGACCGAAGTGAACGAAATGCTGCAGCAAATGGAGCGTTTCAACGGCATATTTGTCTGTACCACCAACCTGCTCGACCGGGTAGACCAAGCCGCACTGCGCAGGTTCACCTTCAAAATTAAGTTCAAACCATTGACCGCTGCGCAGCGCGAGACCATGTTCATCACCGAAGCATTGGCAGGTGATGCAACGAAGTTAGATGACGCACTGCGCACGCGCTTGAATAAGTTAGAGCAAATCTGTCCCGGCGACTTTGCTGCTGTGAAGCGACAGGTCGATATTTTGGCCACCGAATTTTCGGCTGACGAATTTATGGAGCAGCTCGAAGCCGAACACCGCATCAAGCCCGAGGTGCGTGAGGCGCGCAGCATGGGCTTTGTGCAGTAACTGCCTCAAGCGCGATCGGCGCAAAGCGCTTTACATTGAAGCGTTTTGCGCCACGATGCGCAGCACCTCATCGCCATATGCTTGGAGCTTTTTCACACCCATACCACTAATGCCCGACAGATCGTGTGCTGACGCAGGCGCAGCGGTGGCAATCGCAATCAGCGTGGCATCGTGAAAGATGACATACGCAGGCAGGTTGTGTTCTTTGGCCACCTCGGCGCGCCAGGCTTTGAGCGCGGCGTAGCGCTCGCGGGCGCCCAGGTTCATGTCGGCAGTGGCTTTTTCTTTGCTGATTTTGTCTTTGATCGACTTTTCGCTTGAGGCCCGTCGCGCTGAGCTGCCTGCGCGTTCGACCGCAGTAGCCTCACGCACGGCCAGCTTTTGGTCGCTGCGCAAAAACTCGCGTGCGGCAGCGGTCAGCTGCAGCGTGTTGAAAGCTTCAGGGTTGACGTTGATGATGCCCAGCGCAATCAACTGTCGCAAGACACTGCGCCATTGCTGCTCACCAATGTCTGCACCTATGCCAAAGGTGCTCAGTGCGGCGTGGTTGAACTGCGCTACTTTGTCGGTCGCCTTGCCGCGCAAAATGTCAATAACGTGCCCCGCACCAAAGCTGATGCCGCTGGCCTGCTGCACCCTGAAGATACAGCTAATGGCTTTGCGCGCCGCCTCAGATGCATCCCAGGTGGCCGCTGGGCTTAGGCAGTTGTCGCAGTTGTTGCATTGGTAGGTAGCGCTGCCCTCGCCATCACCTTTTTGGTCAAAATACGCCAGCAGCCGGCCCCGGCGGCAGTCAGTGGCCTCGGCCATGGTCAGCAGGGCGTCCAGCTTGCCGCGCATGACTTGCTTGTAGGTCTCGTCTGCCGGGCTCTCGTCGATCATGCGGCGCTGGTTGACGACATCTTGCAGGCCATAGCACATCCAGGCGTCGGCAGGCTCGCCGTCACGGCCAGCGCGGCCGGTTTCTTGGTAGTAGCCTTCGATGTTTTTGGGCATGTCCAAGTGGGCCACAAAGCGCACATCGGGCTTGTCGATGCCCATGCCAAACGCAATGGTCGCCACCATCACCACCGGGTCTCCCGTGGTGGTGTCACTGCGCAAAAACGCATCTTGGTTGGCCTGGCGCACGGCGCGGTCTAGCCCCGCGTGGTAGGGCAGGGCGCGCACGCCGTGCTCCACCAGCATCTGCGCCACTTCTTCAACCCGCTTACGCGACTGGCAATACACTACGCCCGCTTCGCCGATGTGTTCTGTGTCAATAAAGCGCAGCAGTTGTTTGCGCGGGTCGTTTTTTTCGACGATTTTGTAGCGAATGTTCGGGCGGTCAAAACTTGACACGAACTGCTCCGCATCCTGCAGCTGTAGGCGCTCGACGATGTCACTGCGCGTCAGCGCGTCCGCTGTCGCGGTCAGGGCAATGCGCGGTGTGCTGGGAAAACGCTCATGCAATACGGTAAGCCCACGGTACTCGGGCCTAAAGTCGTGGCCCCACTGGCTGACGCAATGCGCCTCGTCAATGGCAAACAGGCTGAGCTGACTGCGCTCGTACAAAGAGTCGAGCAGCGCCAAAAAGCGCGGGTTGGTCACCCGCTCGGGTGCGGCGTACAGCAGGGTGATTTCGCCGCGCAGCAGCTTTTGCTCTACTTCGCCAGCCTGCTGGCCTGTGAGGGTGGAGTTTAAAAATGCGGCTTTCACGCCTGCCTCGTGCAGCGCGCCCACTTGGTCGTGCATCAACGCGATCAGCGGCGAGACCACCACGGCTATCCCGTGGCCCAGCTGCTGGCGCGCCATTGCCGGAATTTGGTAGCACAGCGATTTGCCGCTGCCCGTGGGCATCAACACCAGCGCATCGCCACCACCAATCAGGTGCTCGATAGCGACCTGTTGGTGTCCACGGAAGGTGCTGTAGCCAAAGATGTCGTGAAGGATGGTGTGCGCGAGAGACAAGGCAGTGGTCTAAAAGGGTGGCGGTGGGGCTGCTGTGCAAGTCAGCAGCTGCACAATTGTATTGGACGCGGCGCTTTGCTAGGCTGCGCAGGCCCTATTTTACTATTAAATATATAGCAAGCCATTGAATACCCACGTCGGAAAACTGCCTAAAAAACCACCTAAAACTTATGAGAACATATGAAAGATCGCCTGTGCAGCCAGCAGGTCGGGCCGTGGTGGGGGCGCGATCAGGCCAGTGCTTTTTGAATGTCTTTGGCCATCGACTCGGGCGCGTCTTGCGGGGCGTAGCGTTTGATCACTTGGCCATCTTTGCCAACTAGAAATTTAGTGAAATTCCACTTGATGGCTTTGCTGCCTAACAGGCCGGGTGCCTCGGCACTGAGCCATTGAAACAATGGCGACGCCTGCGTTCCGTTCACGTCCACTTTGGCCATCATCGGAAAGCTCACGCCGTAGTTCAGCTGGCAAAAGCTGGAAATCTCGGCATCGCTGCCGGGGTCTTGGTTGCCAAACTGGTTGCACGGAAAGCCCAGCACCACCAAGCCCTGCTTGCCAAACTGCTGGTGCAAAGCCTCCAGCCCGGCAAACTGCGGCGTAAATCCACAGGCGCTGGCGGTGTTGACCACCAGCATGGCTTTGCCGCGAAAAGCCTTGAGAGCCACCTTGCGGCCCGTGGTGTCAAGGGCCTCAAAATCGTAAATTTTAGATGTCATAGGAGATCATCGTAGCGCAAAGCGCGCAGCCTTGCCCGTGAGGCTAAATCGTTGTTTTGGATAATCAATCGGCACTATTGCGCACATAGTGCAATAAAGATACGCCCGGGCGGAGCCATAGTTTGCCTCGCAGGCTACGATTGCTTAGAATGCAAACGCACTGTATGTTGAAATATAAATCTTTAGTAAACACCTCAAAACGCCCCTTGGCGTCTAATTGGGAGTGTGTGTACCCCTGCGCTAACAACAGCACTTGCTACGAAGGCTTGCAATGAGTAATCCCCACAAAATAGCATTGATTGGTTTTTCTTCGTTCGAGCGAGCGACGTTCGAGTCATTTTTCCGGCTTGCCGCTCGCCGTCCTCCTGGTTATGCACTTGTGGCTGACGCAGCTGAGGCCAACTTGGCTGTGGTCAATGCCGACGACGCATCCACCCTGCGTGCAGCGATGGCCAGCAAACCCTGTGCGCATGTAATGCTGATTGGAGCCACCGACGGCGGCACTGGCTGGGCGACCCAAAAGCGTCCTTTGAATTTGATGAAGGTGCTCACCACTGTGGAGCAGCTGCTCAATGGTGGCGCACAGCCCGTGCTTGTTGCTGCGCCCCGCGCCAGCGTGCCTATGCAGGCATCGCCTGCGCCAGTGGTTGTAGCGCCAGTGGTTGTTGCACCTGCCGCTCGCCCAGTCAGTGCCCCCGTGGCCGCGCCTGCCAGAGCGCCCGCATTCGCCAGGACATCAGTTGCGCCTGCTCCACTGTCTGCGCCGGTTCCAGCCGCATTTGCTGCCCGCCCCAGCACTGCCGCCCCTGAGCGTTCGCGCATGAACGATGTGCGCATGGGAGCAGGCGACTTTGCCAATAGCCGCGCTGAGACGCCCGTGTTTGGCGCGCCCACTCGCCCCGCTGCAGTAGAGGACGATGCCAATGTGGACCATATTTTGGTGGTGGACGACAGCGATATTGCACTGAAGTTTATGCGCAACCGCCTGACCCGCTTTGGCTTTCGTACAGACCTGGTGAACTCTGGCGAAGAGGCGTTGGGCCGTATGAATGTGCGGCCTTACAAATTTGTGTTTTTGGACGTCATGATGGAAGGCCTAGATGGCTACCAAACCTGCCGCGCCATCAAGCAGCGTAAATACGCAGAGGGCAAACCCCCGGTCGTAGTGATGTTAACCAGCCGAGGCGGTACGATTGACAAAATCCGTGGCACGTTAGCAGGCTGCGATGCTTATTTGACCAAGCCGCTCAACGAGCGCGATTTGATCGCAGTGTTGGCCAAGCATGACCGCACAGTAGCACGCGGCTTTCAAGAGACTAATTTTGGAGCCAGTGCAAAGTCAGGTTTTGGCGGAGCATCGCGCTGATAGTGAGAGTGAAGTCAGGCCAAGATAACGGCTTGTAGGGGTAGTAGGTTAATTTGAGAGTAATGAGAGAGTAATTGATATGAAAAAAGTACTGGTAGTAGATGACGCGCCGGTTGACGCACAAAATTTGCAGCGTATTTTCTCGGACGCAGGCTGGGTAGTGGTGTCTGCTAGCTCAGGCGCTGAGGCGGTGACCAAGGCCAAGGCTGAGGTGCCTGATTTGATCATGATGGATGTCAACATGCCTGGTTTGGATGGCTTTTCAGCCACGCGCCAGCTCATGCAAGACCCCACCACCAAAGGCATTCCTGTGGTGTTTGTCACCTCCAAGGACCAAAAGGCCGACCGCGTGTTTGCGCAAATGCTCGGCGCTAAGGGCTATGTCACCAAGCCCTACACATCTGATCAAATCTTGAACTCGATTTGATGCGTTTCCTAAGCTGGTCACAGCCTCGCGAGGGCGCATTTTGAAGCTCGCTCAAGGCATTGTGTGCGGCTCTTGGGCGTTGGCCTTCTCGTTTGACTGGGCGCGTCAGATTGTGGAAGAGTTTGAGATTGCGGCCATCCCTAAGTCGCCACCTTGGTTGCTTGGCGCGGCCAACGTCGAGGGCAACATTTTGCCCGTGATCGATTTGGCGGTGTACTTTAGTCCCGCAACTGCCAATATGCAGGCATCGCCGCACCAGCGATTGTTGGTCGGTGGCCTGACAGCAGCAGGTGCCGATGATGCTGTGGCTTTGCTGTTCAGCGGTCTGCCTCAGCAGCTCAATTACGAGGCACAAGAGCTGACCTACGCGGGCGCTTTGCCACTCAAGTTGCGCGAGACGTGTGATGCAATCGCGACTGATCTTACGGGACGTAATTTTTTAGAAATCAACGTCGATAAACTGATGGCAGTGTTGGCAGATGAGCTATCGCTTTTGTAAACTTGGTGTGTTACAACCATACACATACTGGAAATAGTGGCTCGGCTATGGCCAATAGAGCTTGCTCAGATAAACGGAGTTAACGATGAATATTAGACAAAAAATGCTGTTGGGCGCAGGCCTGTTGACTTTGGTACCTGTGGTGATTACGGCGGCTTTGCTGTGGCAGGGCGCTTCGTCGCTTGCTGGCGATGCTTTGCAAGAGCGCACGCAAGCGCAGCTCAACTCGTTGCGTGACACCAAGCGCACACAAATCAGTAGCGAGATTAACTCTACCGTTCGTAACTTGCAGGCACTAGCAGCACAGCGTGCAACGGTCGAAGGCATGCGCGCTTTGAAGGCTTCTTTCGCCACAGCAGGTAAAGATACTGGGATTGCGCAAGACGCGGCGCTCAGCGCTATCAACAGCTACACGCAACAGCAGTTTGTGCCAGAGTATGTTAAGCGCAACGCAGGCGCAGCCCCTGATTTGACCAAAGCGATCGCCACGTTGGATGCTAATGGCGCGGCGCTACAAAACGAATTTATTATTAACAACCCTAACCCGTTAGGGCAAAAAGAAAAGCTGGTGCGCCCTCAAGCGGCTTATGCCTATTCTTTAGCGCATGCACAGTACCATCCCGGTTTTGAGCGTGCACAAAAGCTGTTTGAATACTACGATATCTTTTTGATCGACACTGAGACTGATAATGTGGTTTACAGCGTGTTCAAAGAGCTTGATTTCGCGACTTCACTTAAAACAGGTATTGCTGCCAAAACCAAGCTGGCCGAGGCCTATGGCAAGGTGAAGGCGGCGCCTAACCGCGATGAGGTTTACTTGTCTGACTTTGCGCCCTATCTTGCCTCATACGATGACCAAGCCGCTTTTGCTGCAGTTCCGATTTTTGATGGCGATCGCCAAATCGGCGTGTTGGCCATGCAATATCCCATTGACAAAATTACGGAAGCAACTAACTCCAATAAGGCATGGGGCAAGATCGGCTTGGGCGAGACAGGTGATCTGTTTCTTTTGGGCTCAGACAAACTTTTGCGCACCAACGCGCGTTACTTGATTGAAAACAAAGAGGCGTTTGCGGAGCTGCTAGGTGCCAAGTTGTCTGCGGCCTCTCGCGCCACGATGCTGAAAAAAGAAACCTCCATTGGCTTGGTGACTGTGGATTCAGATGCTACTCGCGAAGCTTTGGCGGGCAAAGAAGGATTCGTGGGCTTTACCGATTACCGTGGTATCGAATCGTATGCATCATATGGCCCACTGCGGGTGCAGGGACTTAACTGGGGCATTGTGGCCAAGATCGACAAGGCAGAAGCCAATGAAGCTATTGGTGCGCTCAACACCCAGTCACTGCTGCGCGCGTTGATCATCGGTTTGGCTGTGGTGGCTATTGCTGGCGTATTGGTCTCGGTATTCTTGCGCCGCTTCTTGGCACCCATCCAAAAGCTGACTGACACCGTGCAAGAGGTGGCTTCGGGCAATACCAGCGCCCGCACTGAGCTCACAGAACAAGATGAGATCGGTGCGCTAGGCCGCTCATTTGACGGCCTGCTTGATGACCGTATTGCGTCGCTAGAGAAGGCGGGTAAAGAAAACGAAACCTTAAATAACTCTGTGATTGCCTTGCTGCAAACCGTGTTCCAGTTAGGTAACCGAGACTTAACAGCCCGCGCACCAGTCACCGAAGACATTATTGGCACGGTGGCCTCGTCAATTAACCAGTTGTCTGTAGAAACGGGCAACACGCTGGCAGAGGTGCAAGATATTGCGGAGCAAGTTCGCAAAACCTCTGAAGCTGTGCGAGTGCAGTCAGTGATGGTGGAAGAAACGGCCCGCTCTGAGCGCGAAGCTTTGCAGTCGATGTCTACTAACTTGAACCAGGCTACCGATCAGCTGGCCCAAATGGCAACCTTGTCTGACCAGTCCAGTGTGGTGGCAGAGCAGGCTTCTACCGCGACGCAAGCGGCTTTGAGCGCGGTGGATGGTACGGTCAAGGGTATGGACCAGTTGCGTGATTCGATTTCGGACATGGAAAAACGCTTTAAGCGTCTGGGCGAGCGTTCGCAAGAAATTTCAACGGCGGTTCAGCTGATTAACACCATCTCAGAACGCACACACGTTCTGGCGTTGAACGCATCCATGCAGGCTGCCACAGCAGGCGAGGCCGGTCGCGGTTTTGCGGTGGTGGCGGAAGAGGTGCAGCGCCTGTCAGACAGTTCGCGTCAAGCAACCGCGCAGATATCTCAACTGGTGGGTAACATTCAGGCTGAGACGAATGAAACGCTGTTCACGGTGAACCGACTGATTGGCGAAGTGGTCAAGCAGTCTGAGCTGGCGCAACGCGCAGGTGTGCAGATGAACCAAACGCAGTCTACGACACAACAGCTGGTGGGATTGGTGCGCCAAATTGCCACCTTCTCTGACCAGCAAGCTAAGTTGGCGACCAGTTTGCAGCAGTCGGTTCTGGACATTAACCAGGGTACCGAACAAACGTCATCTGCTATTGCCGAGCAAACCGCCTCTACCCAAACATTGGCAGACTTCTCGCGCCGTTTGACGCAAGCGGTGGGCCAGTTCAAGCTGCCAGAGCAAACCGTCTAAAGCACCACTATCCCAACCGAGGCGATAGGCTATGACCTTAGACGATTTGCTCAGCTTGTTGCAAGAGGAGTTTGCGCTGGATGTACCAAACACCCAGCGAGAACTAGCCCAAGCTGCAGACAACCCCACAACTGCAGCAGAATCTATCGAGCCCATGCTGGGCTTTATCGAGCGCTCGATCATGGCCAGCGCTTTGGTGGGGTTGCATGGCTGGGGCGGCTATTTGCAGCAAATTTCTGAGTTTGCAGCGCACCAAATAAGGCAGCCGCAAGCTCAAAGCCTGCAGTGGCTGCAGGGCTGGTTGGAGCCCGCACAAGGCTACCTGCTTAAGCCCGCGCAACCCGCTACCAAAGACGCCATACTGAATTACCTGCGCTCTTGCCCGCAGACGCCTGACGAGGGTGTGTTGGAATTACTCGGTGAGATGTTGATGGTGGCACCTGCGCTGGCGGCTGAAGAGCTGGCCGAGGCTAATAAGCCTTTGGAAGCTGCACAACCAGAGGATGTGAGCTTGGCCGTTGACGAGGTGGACGGTGGACTTCTCTCCGCGATGTTGATGGATGCGCCTGAGCAACTAGACAAACTCTTAGTGCACTTGGACAATTTAGCAGCAGGCAGCATCACGGCTGCGCAAATGGTGGAGGCGCAGCGCATTGCCCACACCTTCAAAGGATCGGGCAACATCATTGGCCTGCCAGGTATTGGCCGCACCGCGCACCGCCTAGAGGACGTGATGGAGTGGGCGCTGGACAATGTGCAGAAGAGCCGCCCCGTCAATTTGGCTGCTGTGCGCGACATGCAGTACGCAGTCGGCGTGCTGCAGCATATGGTGGCACACCTGCAGGGCGAAGAGGCCGCGCCGACCCACGCCCAAGAAAATTTGCAGCGCTTGCTAGATTGGGTTGGCTGGATTCGCGACGCCAGCATCGACGAACAAAACCCTGTCCCTCTGACCGGCAGCGCAGAGAACCCCGATATTCCAACAGGCGGCGTCGAAGCACAGACCAGTGCTGGGGCTGCAACCCCAGCCGCAGACGCCCAAACCTTGCGCGTGGGCGTAGACCGCTTAAGCCGTGTGCTCAGGCGCTCAGGCCAGTCGATCATCAATGTCCAGCGTTTCGGTCAGTTTGTGCGCGATGCGGACGAGCGCTTAGGCGCGCTCGAATTGCACCACGCCCAGCTCAATATTCGCCTGCGCGAGCTAGAGCAAACCGTGGACAAACAGGTTGTGCAGTTGCAAGAAAAGCGCGAAGCAGGCGCAGGCTTTGATCCGCTAGAGATGGACCGCTACGATGCCCTGCATGGGTTGTCGCGCTTTGTGAGCGAGGCTGTGCAAGACGAGTTGGAGTTCGCACGCCAAGCTAAGAAATATTTGGTGCGCAGCATACAGCTGCTGCGCGATGAAGACAACTCTTTGCGTGAGCAGCACCGTGAGCTATTGCAGGCGCGTTTGGTGCCTGTGAAGACGGTGGTGGCGCGTCTAAAACGCAACGTGGCCCAAACTGCTGCCAGTACAGGCAAGCAAGCGCAGCTGGTGATCGTTGGTGAGTCCACCACACTAGATGCTGACGTGTTGACCCGCCTGACAGAGCCGCTGCTGCACTTGCTGCGCAATGCGGTAGACCACGGACTGGAGTCAGCCCAAGATCGTTTGATCTTGGGCAAGTCAGAGGTCGGCACGGTGACTTTGAGTTTTAGACGCAGCGGCCAAGAGGTCGAGGTGATTTGTGCAGACGATGGGCGAGGCCTGGATTTGCCCACGGTGTATGACAAAGCTGTCGAGTATGGCTTGATTGATGCGGGAGCGCAGTTGACCGAAGACGAGCTGCGCCGATTGATTTTGCGCCCTGGCTTTAGCACCAAAGGATCGGTCACTGAGGTGTCGGGCCGCGGAGTGGGCATGGATGTGGTCAATGACCGTGTGAGCGCGCTCAAGGGTCGCCTAGAGATTGACAGCAAGCCTTACGAAGGCACCAGTTTTACCTTGCATGTCCCTGTGTCTACAGGTGCTACGCAATCGCTGATTGTCAGCTGCGCAGATGAATGGGTGGCCTTGCCCGCTGAGCAGGTGGTGCAGGCGATGGCCGCAGACGAAGTCAAGCTCAGTAACGTCGATGGCAAAGTTTGCGTCAGCTATCTTGGCAGTATTTATCCTGCCTACAGCTTGGGCGTGTGGCTGGGTTTTGAAGATGCCATGGATTTGATGGCCTCGAGCAAGCCCTGTGTGCTGGCCAGGGCCGCAACAGGCACCATTGCCCTGATCGTGGACGCTGTGGTTGACGCGCGAGAGTTGATTTTGCAAGACGTAGGCCGACTCACGCGCCGCATTCCAGGCGTTGTGGGCGGCGCTATGCGCGGTGACGGTAAGCCGATGTTTGTGTTGGATGTGCCCGCCTTAGAACGCGCAGCGCGCTCAAGTGTGCGCGTGACGGCTTCGTTGGCATTGCGTAAACGCTTGGCTGTTAAAAAGACCCGAGTTTTGGTGGTGGACGATGCACTGTCAGTACGCCGTTCAATGGAGCAGTTGCTCGAAGACGCAGGCTACGAAGTCACCAGTGCAAACGATGGCTTTTTGGCGCTGGACAGCATGCGTGATAAACAGCCTGCCATTGTGCTTACCGACCTGGAGATGCCTAACCTCAACGGCCTCGATTTGACCAAGCGTATTCGTGAAGTGCCAAGCTTTATGGGCATGCCCGTGATCATGATCACTTCGCGTTCGAGCGACAAGCACCGCGACTTGGCATTGGAAGCGGGTGTTGATTTGTACCTGACCAAGCCCTATACCGACGCCGCATTGCTTGAGCATGTGCGCCGCCTGACCTCGCAAGACGCGGCGTCTTTGATGCAGTAATTTGGCTAAGTTGCCTTGCGGCTTGGCTGCAAGACAGGGTACTGGCTAGAGTCCAGGCTGGTTGTCAGTATTTGCGGCCCATACTGCGGCAGCCAAGATCAAGGCGCCACCCCAAAAAGTGCGCTCGTTCAGTACCGCAGCGCCCAGCAGCACCGACGACAGTGATGCAAACACTATTTCTGAGAGCATCACTAAAGCAGTGGTGCTGGATTGGAGCCGGGCAGCGCCATATTGCAGAGCTAAATTACTTACCAAAAACGCCAGCGCTAAAGCCGCTGCAATCCAAACCCAGTCCCACTGAGCAGCAGGCATCGCAGGCACCCAGCCAGCCGCACCGCCCCACAAGGCGACAGACGCTGATAAAACAGCGCCTCCGCTGAACATGCCTAGCATGCGGGCTTCGCTAGGAGTCTCGCGCAGCTTAAGCAACATCACGTTGACCAAGGCAAAACTAAAGCCGCCTGCAATCGCCAAAAAATCGGGCAAGCTGCGAGGGATGGGCCATGCTGAGTCAGGCTGCTTGAGCACCAGTACTACACCAGCCAGTGAGAGGCCTAAACACAAGAGCGCGATAGGACGCGGGCGTTCACCCAAAATCGGCCAGGCCAGCAGCATGGCCCACGCAGGCATGATGTAAAACAACAGCACCACGCGCACCACATCGCCCTCAGTGACGGCCCAGTTAAAGCAAATATTGGTCACCCCTGAGCCGACGGCCAGCAGCCATATGCCTGGATGCTCAAAATAAGCGCGCCATACTCCCCTTCGCACCATCAGCACGCACAGCAGCGCAAAGCCATAGACCAATGCGGTGGTCCACAAAGGATGCAGACCGTAACCTTGTAGCATGCGAAACGGCCACCAAGATACGCCCCAGACAAAGGCATTGACCAAGAGTGCACACGCTGCCCAACGCGCAGCGCCTAAGCGCGGCGCTGTATCAACCATGCAAATTGTCGTTGCGCGCAATCGCCAGCAGGCGGTCTAGCTCTGCGCGGTGGCGCACGAGATTCGACGCGTGCCAGCGCTTGATCAGCCACATGGTGAAGGCTACTAACAAGCCAAACAAAGTAATAGCCAAGTAAGCGCTCAATTGCTCAGGTTTGAGGCTGTCCATGCCCACTGATTTGACCACCGTGAAGTCAGACCAGTTGACGGTAGCCACTAGGGTGTAGAGAGCGCCCAAGCCTAAGATGCAGGCCTGTTCGTTGAAGTTTTGCACTGCAATCGAGCGTCCTGCGCCCATCAAATTATGCCCACGGTGCTGTAGCAGTGCATTCATTGGCACCACCAAAAATCCGCCAATGGCACCGAGCAAAATTAAAAACGGCGCCGCAAACCAAACATTGGTAATAAAGTTGAGCACAATCATCAAGAGACCCATGGCAATGCCCAGCGGCATCAGGCCAGGTGCATGCTCAAGCCGAGTTTTGAGTGACGCCAGTACCGCGCCCACCGCAGTGCCGATGGCCACCACGCCCACCAAGGCCGAGGCCTGTGTGGTGCTGTAGCCCAGAGCTGCTGCGCTCCATGCCAACACGATGTAACGCAGATTGCCGCTCACGCCCCAAAACAAAGTCGTGGTGGACAGCGATATTTGGCCCAGCTTGTCACGCCACAGAGCCAAGTTACAGTTCCAAAAATCAGGCAACAAGGTGAATAAATTGCGCGGCATGGGGCGCATGTCAGCGCCTGTGAGCGGGATGCGGGTGTTAAACCAAGCGGCCAGCATGTAGACAAAAATCAGCAGTGCAATCGCAGCCTCGGGCGCGCTGTCTACGCCAGTGTTGAGCATCGGGAGGTCAATAGACAGCAGCAGGCTAGAGATAGTGGCACCTACCAATTGGCCGCCGAGCAAAACGCCCAAAATAATCGAGCCGATCGTCAGCCCCTCGATCCAACCATTGGCCTTGACCAACTGCGAAGCAGGAAGTAGCTCGGTCAGGATGCCGTACTTGGCCGGCGAGTAGGCGGCAGCGCCTAGGCCCACCACAGCGTAAGCCATCAATGGATGCACACCAAACAGCATCATCAAGCAGCCGATCACCTTGATGAAGTTACTGATGAACATGACCTTGCCTTTGGGCTGCGAGTCTGCAAACGCGCCCACAAAAGGCGCTAAGAGCACGTAAAAAAGTGCAAACATTGGCACCAACGCTGCGCGTTGCCACTC
>JANPDG010000161.1:0-2682 GCA_031431335.1 Polaromonas sp.
TGGTTTTGCATGTTTGTGGGGCGTGAGCGGCTTGAAGAAGCTAATCGGTGCTGACGACTCACTCGATGTGTTCGGTGTGCACGGCGTAGGCGGCATTGTGGGCGCATTGCTCACGGGTGTGTTTGCCTCTCCATCGCTGGGTGGCCCAAGCGCCATGGGCGACTGGGTGACTGCCACCATGATGGCCCCAGATGTCTACAGCATCGCATCGCAAGTCTGGATTCAGTTCAAAGCCGTCATGGTCACCATCGTGTGGTCAGGCGTAGTGTCTATCGTTGCCTTCAAGCTGGTAGACATGGTGATTGGTCTGCGCGTATCTGAAGAAGACGAGCGTGAAGGCTTGGACATCACCTCGCACGGTGAGACAGCGTACAACCGCTAATCACACCACTTAGGTTTTTCCTTGGATATTAGACCCGCCTTGTGCGGGTCTTTTTTTGGATACCGATTGCCATGGCATTGTGTTCAAGCCATGATTGGAAGAAAAAGTAGCACTTTTCCGACGTGGATATTCAATAGTTTGCTATAAATAAAATAGCATATAATTTTGCCAAGCTGCCACAAAAACATCCCGTTGCGTTAGCTGGCCGCTTTAGCCAGCTCTGCTTGTGCGTCTGCGCGCTTGGCAAACTCAGCGCGCAGAGCTTTGAGTTTTTCGCGCGGATCTTCTTTAGTGGTGGTTTTCTCCAGTGCCATCTCCGCGATAAAGCGGCTGGGCTGGGCGCTGACCATGTCGCGGCCTTTTTTTTTCTTTTTCGGCCAGCTCACCGCCAGCGTGCGCTGCGCGCGGGTGATGCCCACATACATGAGGCGACGCTCTTCTTGCAGGCGGGCGGCAATAGCCTCATTGGCTGCGGCTTTGGCGTCGGTGCTGCTGGCGTCGTCATCGCCCAGTTTGAACGGCAACATGCCTTCGCTCACGCCAGCCATGATGACATGCGGCCACTCTAGGCCCTTGGCCGCGTGCAGGGTAGACAGGGTAACCACGTTTTGGTCTTTCTCGCGGTCGGTCAGCGTGGACAGCAGCGAGATCGTTTGCACCACCTCGAGCAGCGTTTTTACCTCGCGTTCCATTGTTATGCCGCCTGCGTCTTCAATTTCGCCGCCGCAGCGTTTGGCCATCCAGTCGCAAAACTCGATCACGTTGGTCCATTTGCTCGCAGCGAGCTTTTCGTTCTCTTCGCTTTCGTACAAATGCTTTTCATAGCCAATGTCCTTGAGCCAATCGTTTAAAAATACGCCCGCAGCTTCTGCGCCCGTCGTGTGGCGCGCACGGTACTCGAGGTCGTTTACATAGCGGCCAAACTCATGCAAGCCGCCAATGCTGCGCGCGTTGATGGACGTGGCCAGCGAGTTAGAAAACAACGCCTCAAACAAGCTCAGCTTGTACAGCGTGGCAAAACTGCCTAATTGGGCCAGCGTGGTGTGGCCAATGCCGCGCTTGGGGCTGGTGACGGCGCGTAAAAACGCCGGGTCGTCGTCGTTGTTTGTGATTAACCGCAGCCAACTGCACAGGTCTTTGATCTCTGCGCGGTCAAAAAAGCTTTGTCCGCCCGACACTTTGTAGGGAATGTTGGCCTTGCGCAGGGCCTGCTCCAGCACGCGGGCTTGGTGGTTAGCGCGGTACAAAACAGCAAAATCTTTGTACTCTTTAAACTGCGCAGCGCCTGCTGTGGTGGCGGTATCCAAATCACCTGCACGCAGGCTTTGGATGCGCGCTACGGTGCGCTCTGCCTCGTGCTCTTCGTTGTCCGCATCCACCACACGCACTGGCTCGCCTTCGCCCAGGTCGCTCCACAGCGTTTTAGGAAACAGCTTGGGGTTGGGGCCAATCACATTATTGGCTGCGCGCAAAATAGCCGATGTGCTGCGGTAGTTTTGCTCCAGTTTGATGAGTTTCAATTCTGGATAGTCGATGGGCAGCTTTTTCAGGTTGTCTAGGGTCGCGCCACGCCAGCCATAGATCGACTGGTCATCATCGCCCACAGCAGTAAAGCGGCCCTTGCTGCCCACCAGCAGTTTCAATAGCTCGTATTGCGTGGCATTGGTGTCTTGGTATTCGTCCACCAAAATATGTTGAAACTTGTCTTGCCAGTGCTGCGTGATCTCGGGCGACTTTTGTAAGAGCTTGAGCGGCAGACCAATCAAATCGTCAAAGTCCACCGCTTGGTAGGCAGTTAAGCGCTCTTCGTAGCGGCCCATGATGGTGGCCGTGACGCGCTCGTTGTCATCTTTGGCCTGCGCCAAGGCATCGGCAGAATTGAGCCCCGCGTTTTTCCAGGCGCTAATCGCCCACTGGTGTTGGCGCGCAGCGGCGTTGTCGGTGTTGCCACCGGCGTCTTTGATCATCGACAGCACATCGTCACTGTCCAAAATACTGAACTGCGGTTTAAGCCCCAGCGCATGTCCGCCCTCGCGCAGCATGCGCACACCCAGCGCGTGAAAGGTGCAAATCACCACTTCTTTGGCGGCCTTGCCAATCAAGCCCTTGGCGCGCTCGCGCATCTCGGCGGCAGCTTTGTTGGTAAACGTGATGGCCGCAATTTTGCTGGCTGTGGCACCCGCTTGGATCAAGCGGCCAATCTTGTGGGTGATGACCCGCGTTTTACCCGAGCCTGCGCCCGCAAGCACGAGACACGGCCCTTGCAGATAGTTCACAGCCTCTTGTTGGGCAATATTGAG
>JANPDG010000162.1:0-8169 GCA_031431335.1 Polaromonas sp.
ACCCTCCCGGCGCGTTTGGTGTTATTCGCCCCGCTACATAATGGAGTTGTCGCCGGCCCCCGGCGGGCTTGGGGGAAAGTCGCGGTGTTATACAAAACCCAAGCGCCGGGGCGTACGCACGTTAAAACGCACGGTCTGAGCAAACGATGAAACACCCAAAACTAACCCGCTCACTTTGTAGCAGCCACCAGCGCATCCAATTTCGCCCTCGCCGCCCCCGACTCAATCGCTTTGCGCGCTGCATCCACGCCGTCTTTCATATTCGCGCACACATTGGCGGCGTACAGCGCAGCGCCGGCGTTCAAGATGACGATATCGCGGGCGGGGCCGGCTTGGTTGTCTAACACACCGATCAGCATGGCTTTGGATTGCTGCGGAGTCTCGACCCGCAGGGCGCGGTTGCTGGACATTTGGAAACCGAAGTCTTCGGGGTGAATTTCGTATTCGGTGATCTCGCCGCCCTTGAGCTCGCCCACCACCGTGGCCGCACCCAAGCTGACTTCGTCCATGCCGTCGCGGCCGTAGACCACCAGCGCGTGCTCTGCGCCCAGGCGTTGCAGCGCGCGCACCTGTATACCCACGAGGTCGGGGTGGAACACGCCCATCAAAATATTCGGTGCGCTGGCAGGGTTGGTGAGTGGCCCGAGAATGTTAAAAATCGTGCGCACGCCCAGCTCTTTGCGGATGGGGGCCACATGCCTCATGGCGGTGTGGTGGTTGGGCGCAAACATAAAGCCGATGCCAACCTGCTCAATGCATTTGGCAATCGCATCAGGCGTGAGGTTGATGTTGATGCCCAAGGCCTCGAGCACATCGGCACTGCCCGACTTGCTGCTCACACTGCGCCCGCCGTGCTTGCTCACCTTGGCGCCAGCAGCGGCGGCCACAAACATGCTACAGGTAGAAATATTAAACGTATGCGAGCCATCGCCGCCGGTGCCAACAATGTCGACTAAATGCGCTTTGTCAGCCACATTCACCTTGGTCGAAAACTCGCGCATCACTTGCGCAGCAGCAGTGATCTCGCCAATGGTTTCTTTCTTCACGCGCAGGCCGGTGATCAGCGCAGCCATCATCACGGGGGACATCTCGCCAGACATGATGAGGCGCACGACTTTGAGCATCTCGTCATGGAATATCTCGCGGTGCTCAATGGTGCGCTGCAGGGCTTCTTGGGGGGTGATTTTTGAAGTGTTTGGCATGTGTTTCCTTATCTTAAATTGTGGTTTGACTAGGGGGGGATGTGGGGATTTTTTGAACGCAGAGGGCGCGAAGGTTTCGCAGAGGATGCAAAAGAAGACAGGAGAAAATGAATACAAAATTTTTAAAAATTGAATGGATTTTGTATTTATTTTTCTTTTCTTTTAGTTTTACTTTTGGTTTTATTTTTTTTGTATTACTTCTGCGTTCTCTGCGAAACCTTCGCGCCCTCTGAGTTCAAAAAATCCCCGGTTCCTTGTTATTTGAAATACTGTTGAACAACGTGAATAGTGCGGTCAATAGCTGCAGCATCCACATCCAAGTGCGTCACAAAGCGCAGCCGGTACAGGCCGGTGCACAAGATATTATGTTGCTTTAGGTGGTCAATCAAACCAGCCGCCTTGGCCTGAGCAGGCCCTGCCAGGTCAACGAAGACGATGTTGCTATGCACCGGGTCCACCGTGGCACCTGGGATATTTTTGAAGACTGCGGCCAAACGCGATGCGAGCAAATGGTCGTCTGCCATGCGGTCGACGTGGTGGTCTAGAGCGTAGATGGCGGCTGCCGCCAAGACGCCCGCTTGGCGCATGCCGCCGCCGGCCATTTTGCGGATGCGGTGGGCTTTTTGAATCAGGTCTTTGCTGCCGCACAGCGCCGAGCCTACGGGCGCGCCTAGTCCTTTGCTAAAGCACACGCTGGCTGAGTCGAAACAGCTTGCAATGCGTTTGGCCTCAACGCGCGGGTCTGATTTATTAGCTGCAGCTTGCGCCACGGCAGCGTTGAACAAACGTGCGCCGTCTAAATGTGTGGCCAAGCCTTTGTTGCGCGCCAGATGAGTGGCAGCTTGCACATAGTCAAACGGCAGCAGCTTGCCGCCGATGGTGTTTTCTAGTGTGAGCAATCGGGTTTTGGCAAAGTGCGCGTCATCGGGTTTGATCGACGCTTCAATCTCGGCCAGCGGCAGCGTGCCGTCGGCTGCGTGGGCAATGGGCTGCGGCTGCACGCTGCCCAGCACGGCTGCGCCGCCGCCCTCCCAGCGGTAGGTGTGCGCCATTTGGCCCACGATGTATTCGTCACCACGCTGGCAGTGCGCCAAGATGCCGCAAAAATTACTCTGCGTGCCCGTGGGCGTGAACAGCGCGGCTTCAAAGCCCAGCATGGCCGCAATTTTGCTCTGCAGCGCGTTGACCGTCGGGTCATCGCCAAAAACATCATCGCCCAGCGGCGCGGACAGCATGGCTTCGCGCATGGCGGCGGTGGGGCGCGTGATGGTGTCGCTGCGCAGGTCGATCAAGTCAGAGGTCGTGATGGTCATAGTGTGCAATTGGTACTTTTAATAAGCAGGAGCGCTTACCTGACTTGAGGTGACGCCAGAGCTTGACGAATTTTGCCTTGTCGCAACGTAATAAAGTAATGGTAAGGCATTGCCCACATGCCAGCATCCCATACATTTTTTTGATCGTTAGCGGCGTGAGAAGCGTTGGCTACAAAAGGTAGCTTTGTCGAGCGTTGGCGCAATACTCTGCGAACTGGCGGGCGCTTGCGGCGCGCTAGTGCAACGGCGTCTTGATAGGCCGCATCGCCCTCATTACTGTATTGTTTAAGAACGCGGCGGTGTCGGTCAAACAAGGACTGCAGTTGTGGATGCTCTGCAAAGAACGGCACAATGGTCAAAGGCCTTAACTGCGCAGCCAGCGCTAAATCAGCAACTGAAAACTCTGCCCCTACGACAAATTCTTTTTCTTGCAACTCATTACTCAGTTGCAGCAAATATGTTTCCATGGCCTCGTACAAGCAGATGTCTTCAGTGCGATGAAAATCGAACCGTTTGCACAAAGCCATTCCCATGATAAAGCTGGATACGTGACGGATCAAGGGTGCGCAGAGCACGCCGGTTAAAAACAAATCGGCCAATGTGGTTGGTGTTTCTAAAATCAACTGGCTGTAGCCGAAGCGCCTTGCTGGCAAGCCCAGCATAGTGTCGAATTCTAATAATTTAGCATCGATGGCGTTACGATTAGCTGCATCGCCTGGGAAAAGCGAGGGTGACGCAGGATATGTTGTTTGTAGATATCGCAAAATGGGCGTTGAGTCCATCACAAATTTGCCTGTCGCATCGTCCAAAATTGCAGGCACAGTGTAGTTTGGCAGATGCACAGGCAGCGGCTGCATGCGCATTTCTTTTTTGCTAAAAGGATGAATGCCAACCAAACGGTGCGGCAATTGCATGTAGCCTAGGGCGAGACGAATTTTTTCGCAGTAATGCGACCAATGCAGCTCGTAAAGCGTAATCATATTACGCATCTCTCGCAGTTAAAGCTAGCTTAATCCCAAAGGCAATGAACAAAGCACCCGCAGCGCGCTCTAGCCAGTGCATGCCGCGTTGCAGCACGGCCGCGCGCTGGCTGACCCATGCGGCCAATGTGACGTAGCCTAAGTTCACAGGAATGGCATTGAGGTTAAACAGCACACCCAATGCCAAGAACGCTAGCCACGGTTGTGATGCAGTGGGGCTGATGAACTGCGGCAAGAAGGCCAAAAAGAACAGCGCCACTTTGGGGTTGAGCACATTGGTATAGAAGCCCTGCATAAAAATTTTGCGGTAATTCGCCTTTATGGCTGGTGCTGCCTGCGTGGGCACTGCCAGCGGATTAGCGTCAGCAGCTTTGCTGGTGAGCATGTTCCAGCCCACATAGACCAAATACGCTGCGCCAATCCATTTGATGACGGTGAATGCGGTGGCTGACGCCGTGATCAGCGCACTCAAACCCACGGTGGCAGCAGCCACATGCACAAAGCAACCCGCGGTAATGCCCGCAGCCGCCACGGCGCCTGCACGCCAACCACTCTTAAGTGCATGCGTGATCATGTACAACACGTCTGGACCCGGGGTGAGGTTCAGCGCCCAGCCAGCGAGGATGAAGAGGCCAATGTTTTGAATGCCTAAGTCCATGGGTTGTGTCTTTCAAAAGTTTTTAAATCGGACTTCTGGAGGCGAAGGACGCAACCTTAGCGCCCTTCGCCTCCAGAATTTCAATCCCCGGTTTCAGTTTAAAAAGTTTCTCAGCATAGCGTGGCCATGTTCGGTCAAGATGCTCTCCGGGTGAAACTGCACACCTTCGATGCGCACAGCGTGTGCGTAGCCGCTGTGGCGCACACCCATGATTTCGCCGTCGTCTGTCTTGGCTGTGACTACCAACTCTTGAGGACACGTGCCCGGCTCTATCGCCAGTGAATGGTAGCGGTTGACAGTGAACTGCTTGGGCAAATCTTTGAACACGCCCTCTTGGGTGGTGGTAATCACACTCGTTTTGCCATGCATCAGCTCTTGCGCCCGGATGATCTTGCCGCCAAACGCAGCGCCGATGGCCTGGTGGCCAAGGCACACGCCCAAGATAGGCAGCTTACCTGCAAAATGCTTGATCGCCGCCACGCTAATGCCGGCCTCGTTAGGCGAGCAAGGGCCGGGAGAAATGCAGAGCCTGTCGAACTTGCCCGCTTTGAATTGCTGGTCTAGCTCGTCTATCGTTACTTCGTCGTTGCGCAGCGTAGTGACCTGTGCACCTAGCTCGCCAAAGTATTGGACGATGTTGAAAGTGAAGCTGTCGTAGTTGTCGATCATTAAGAGTTTCATGGGTAACTCCTTGATGGGGCTGAAGACGGGGGCGGACTTCCGGACGCGAAGGACGCTAAGGTTGCGCGAAGGACGCGAAAGGAAGACAAAAAACAGCCAAATTTTGGTTGTGTAGCGCTCATAGCTTATTGACCATTCTGTGGATGCCTTTAACAACAGGAAAGGCATGAAAGTTAACTAGCAATCCAAGTTTTAACCCTGACAGCCGAAGGTAGGACAGCAACTGTGCGCGATGCACGTCGGCCACAATATCAATTGCCTTCAGTTCAACGATGACAGACTCTTCCACAATGAAATCCGCCTTGTACACAGTGCCTAAGTTATAGCCCTTGTAGTTTGCCTCAATAGCTACTTCACGCTCAAAGAAAAGCTCGCGCTCTTTAAATTCAATGGCAAGTGCAGCAGCGTAGGCACTTTCAAGCAATCCAACACCCAACACTCTTTGCACCTCCACCAGTGCCCCAATAATTTCATGAGAAAAATCGTCATCAAAATTTTGGCTGTTCTTTAGCGTCCTTCGCGAATCCTTAGCGTCCTTCGCGTCCGGTAACTCGGTATTTGTATTCGTATTCATTCCAACCCCTCCTCAACAAGCTCCGCCGCACGCAGCAAGGCGCGGGCTTTGGCTTCGGTTTCTTTCCATTCCAGCTCTGGCACCGAGTCCGCCACCACGCCCGCTGCGGCCTGCACATACAGCATGCCGCCCTTGATGATGCCGGTACGAATGGCTATTGCCACGTCCATGTCGCCTGCAAAGCTGAGGTAGCCGCATGCGCCGCCGTAGATGCCGCGTTTAGTAGGCTCTAGCTGGTCGATGATTTCCATGGCGTGCACTTTGGGTGCGCCGGTGAGCGTGCCTGCGGGGAAGGTGGCTTTGAGCACGTCCATGCTCGTCATGCCGTCGTTCAAAATGCCTTCGACGTTGCTGACGATATGCATGACATGGCTGTAGCGCTCTACAGCAAAAGCTTCGGTCACTTTAACGGTACCTATTTTGGCAATGCGGCCTATGTCGTTGCGAGCCAAGTCGATGAGCATGACGTGTTCGGCGCGCTCTTTGGGATCGGCCAGCAGCTCAGTCTCGGCCTGTTTGTCAGCCTCGGGCGTGGCCGCGCGGGGGCGGGTGCCTGCCAGTGGGCGGATGGTGATTTTGGTCTCGCCTGTGCTGATGGTTTCTTGCCTGACCAAGATTTCAGGCGATGCGCCAACGATATGAAAATCGCCCATGTGGTAATAGTACATATAGGGCGATGGGTTGAGCGAGCGCAGGGCGCGGTACAGGCTCAGGGGTGATTCGGTGTAGCGCTTCTTTAAACGCTGGCCGACTTGCGCCTGCATAAAATCGCCGCCGGCAATCATTTCTTTGGCGCGCTCGGTGGCCCACAAATAATCTGCTTTGGCAAACTCGCGCTCTATGGGGTAATTTTGCGATTGCTTCACCACCGGGGCGGTCACGCTGTAGCGCAGCTGGTCTTTGAGCTCACGCAGGCGCTTTTTAGCTTGTGAATAGGCCTCGGGCTGGCCGGGGTCGGCATAGACGATGAGGTAGAGCTTGCCGCTCAGGTTGTCGATCACGGCCAGCTCTTCGCACAGCAGCAGCATGATGTCGGGGCAGCCTAGTGTGTCGGGCGGGCAGGTTTTTTCTAGCTTTTTTTCGATGTAGCGCACCGTGTCGTAGCCAAAATAGCCCGCCAGACCACCGCAAAAACGCGGCAGGCCGGGGCGCAGGGCCACTTTAAAGCGCGACTGAAAAGAGGCGATGGCGTCCAGCGGATTGCCGGGCAGGGTTTCGACCAGCGCGCCGTCGGTGTGTACCTGCGTTGTGGCGTCTACGCCAAAGCCGCTAGCGCGCAGCACCGTGCGCGCGGGCAGGCCAATAAAGCTGTAGCGGCCAAACCGCTCGCCGCCTACCACCGATTCGAGCAGGAATGAATACTGGCCTTGGTTTTTACTGTGGGCTAGCTTGAGGTACAGCGACAGCGGGGTTTCTAGGTCGGCAAACGCTTCTGCGACCAAGGGGATACGGTTAAAACCTTGGCTTTGCAGGCTTTTGAATTCGAGTTCGGTGATCATGGCGGTGCCTCTGCGTGGGCTGCCCAGGGTGCTAGGGAATACAAAAGACCGAGGGCTTGTTCTAACGAGGTGTTGGTAGCCAGAGCCAACCAACGCGGGTGCGGCATGACGCCGCAAACATCAAACTAATTGGTTGGCGTACGCCAAAGCCAAGCTCCCCGCGCGAAGGCGCTGGCGGTAGAGATGAATTTGTTTAAAAACATAACAATAGTGTAGCAGAGCTAGTTGTGGGCTTTGCCGCGTTGCTTTTGCGCATCTGGCAGCTTCAGCACAGACTTCAAAATCTCGATAATATGTATAAACCGTATAAACCCCAACGCACATAGTCGACTTTGTGGAGATACTTAAGGCTCTCAATTCGAACGGTAGTGCTTTTTTAGAGGTGTGCAATCTATGCCAAATCAATCCAAACTTCTTGCCGCTTGTGTGCTCGCGATAGCCTGTCTGTGTGGTTCCAGCGCTTGGGCAGACATTACCGTCTCTGGCGTGAAATACGACGCCGAGCTTGCGCTAGGCAATCAAAAGTTGCAGCTCAATGGCGCTGGCACCCGCTACAAAGCCGTGTTTAGAGTCTACACCGCTGGCTTGTATGTAGTCAAAAAATCAAATACGCCCGAAGAGCTACTGTCAGCCCCGGGCAACAAGCGCATTTCGGTCACCATGTTGCGTGATATCGACGCCAGCGAGCTGGGAAAGCTGTTCTCGCGTGGCATAGAAGACAACATGGATAAAAAGGAATTTTCTAAATTAGTGCCGGGCATCTTGCGTATGAGCCAGATATTGAGTGATTACAAAAACCTGAAAACAGGTGATGTGTTCACCATCGACTGGCTGCCGGGCACTGGCACCATCATCAGCATCAAAGGCAAGGCTTCTGGCGACCCGTTCAAAGAGCCTGAATTCTTCAACGCCATGCTGCGTATTTGGCTAGGGCCCAACCCGGCGGACTGGAAGCTCAAAGAGGCACTGCTGGGCAAAGGTTAAGCCCCGCCCTACAGACTAGGCGCTAGTCCAAGGCGCCAGCTCAGTCATGCTGTCAATATATCCGTCCGCTGGCACGCCACGAATCGGCTCGCCGTGGTTGTAGCCATAGCTCACTAACACCACAGGGCAGCCTGCCGCACGCGCGGCCTGTGCATCGTTGCTGCTGTCGCCCACCATCAGCGTGCGCGCAGGCAGCGTGCCCAGTGCTTCGCAGGTTTTAAGCAAGGGCAACGGGTCAGGCTTTTTGCGCTCAAAGGCGTCACCACCAAACACATGGG
>JANPDG010000163.1:0-37520 GCA_031431335.1 Polaromonas sp.
TACGCCTTGCACCAGCAGCGTCCAGTCGGCGCGCTTGAGTGGCGGGGTTTTGACGGGTTTGCCAGTCGCGTCGTTGTTAAATGGGCCGTGCTTGAAAGTCCATTGCCCATTTTTATGCTCAATGAGGCGCGACTCAACCGCCTCGTTAGCGGCCATGGCAAACAATGCGTCGCGCGGCACCAGCGGCCCAAAGCCTGGCACAGCAGCGCGAATGATGAGCGGCTTTTTTTGCCAGTATCTGGCCATAAACAGCGCGGGCGAGATGCCGCCAAGCAAAGCAAGAGGGGTTTGGTCATTCATGGGACAATTCTGCCCTATGAATGACGCAAATCACACCCCACTGCCCCACATCACCCCACAATGCGTTGTGGCCCTCACCTGGACATTGACCGACACCCTCGGCGAAGAGCTGGACGTATTGGACGAGCCTGTGGAGTTTTATGTAGGCGGCGCTGATCTGCTGCCTAAGATTGACGTCGCCCTGCAAGGCCGCAGCGTGGGCGATAAGCTCGACCTGCACCTGGAACCCGAGGATGCTTTTGGCGACTTTATTGACAAGCTAATCTTCTTGGAGCCGCGCAAGCTGTTTCCTAAAAACACCGAAGAAGGCCAGCGCTTTGAAGGCCTGCCCGCAGGCTGCAACCCCGACGCCCCCGCAGGGCTGATCTACACCGTGACCGAGGTGTACCCCGAACACCTGGTGCTAGACGCCAACCACCCCTTGGCCGGCATCGCCATCCGCCTGCACCTCACAATCAACGCCATCCGCGAAGCCACTGAAGAAGAAGTAGGCAGCGGCAGCGCAGGCGTAGGATTTTTTAAAATCGGCCCAGCAGGGCAAGCCGATGATGCTGATGAAGCCGACAGTGGCGAGGCTGCCGACGATGGGCAATACCGCAGTATCAAGCCGGGCAGTATGAAGAATTTGCATTGAATTGCCATTTTTCCGACGTCGATACTGAATACTTCGCTACTTAATATATAGCGTAAACTATTGCGTATGTCTGCTCACCATCCCGAACAACTCGCCCGCCAGCAAATAGACCAGCAGCTTGCAGCCGCTGGCTGGGCCGTTCAGGACTACCGCCAGTTTCACCCCAACGCCGCCCGCGCCATCGCGCTGCGCGAGGTGCCACTCAAAACCGGGCCATGCGACTACCTGCTACTTGTAGACAAAAAGCCGCTCGGCGTGATTGAAGCCAAAAAGATAGGCGCTACGCTGTCTAGCGTGCAGCTACAAACCGCAAGCTACAGCAGCGCCCTGCCCGAGTTTTTAGCCCAGCTAGCAGGCACCCATGCCAGCCAATTGCCCTTTCTCTACGAATCCACAGGCGTAGAAACCTTCTTCCGCGACATGCGCGACCCTGCGCCCCGCGCGCGCGGTGTGTTTAACTTTCACCGCCCCGAAACGCTAGCCGAATGGTCTGCCCAGCCCATCACCCTGCGCGAGCGCCTGCAACACCTACCCCCGCTCGACGTGCACGGCCTGCGCCAGTGCCAGATCGAGGCGGTCACCAACCTGGAAAAGTCCTACGCGCAAGACCTGCCCCGCGCCCTCATCCAAATGGCCACCGGCGCTGGCAAAACCTTTACCGCAGCCACCTTTGCCTACCGCCTGATCAAACATGCTGGTGCGCGGCGCATCCTGTTTTTGGTGGACCGCACCAACCTGGCCGAGCAAACCATGGCCGAGTTTGACCAATACACCCTGCCCGGCGATGGCCGCAAGTTCACCCAGGTGTACAACGTGCAGCACCTACAAGGCCCGCATATCGACCCCGTAGCGCGCGTGACCATCGCCACCATGCAGCGCGTGTACAGCATGCTGCGGGGCGAAGAACTGCCCGAGGGTGCAGACGACCTCACTGGCGCAGAAGCCGCCAAAGCCATTGGCACACCGAACGGTAAAAGCGCCGACGTAGCCTACAACCCCAGCATCCCACCCGAAACCTTCGACTTCATCGTCACTGACGAATGCCACCGCAGCATCTACAACCTGTGGCGGCAGGTGCTGGAATATTTTGACGCGCACCTCATTGGCCTAACAGCCACACCGTCCAAGCAAACCATCGGCTTTTTTAACCAAAACCTGGTGATGGAATACGGCTACGAGCGCGCCGTGCTGGACAAGGTGAACGTAGACCACATCGTCTGGCGCATCAAAACCGAGGTGTCCACCGACGGCGGCAAGGTAGAAGCAGGCTTGTTTGTGGACAAACGCGACCGCCAAACCCGCGCCCAGCGTTGGGAGCAGCTAGACGAAGACCTGGAATTTAAACCCACCGAGCTAGACCGCAGCGTAGTAGTGCCCAGCCAAATCCGCACCGTGCTGAAAGCCTTCTATGATGCCATGCCCGTGCTGTTTGCAGGCCGCAGCATGCTGCCCAAAACCCTGATTTTTGCCAAAGACGACGCGCATGCCGAAGACATCGTGGCCATGGTGAAAGAGGTGTTTGGCAAAGGCGACGAGTTTTGCAGCAAGATCACCCACAAATACTTTGACAAAGCCGAGCGCACCTACAAAAAGCCCAAAGACCTCATCACCGCCTTCCGCAACAGCCCCGCCATGCGCGTGGCCGTGACGGTGGACATGATAGCCACCGGCACCGACATCAAGGCGCTGGAGTGCCTGGTCTTTATGCGCGACGTCAAAAGCCGCACCTATTTTGAGCAAATGAAAGGCCGCGGCACCCGCACCATCAGCGCCACCGACCTGCAAGCCCGCAGCGGCATAGAGGCTTACGATAAAGACCGCTTTGTGATATTCGACGCAGTGGGCGTGACCGAGAGCATCAAAACCGACAGCGCCCCGCTAGACCGCGAACCCGGCGTGAACTTTAAAGACCTGATGCTGCGCGTAGCCTTTGGCGACCAAACCGAGGCCAGCCTGCTGAGCCTGGCCAGCCGCGTGGTGCGGCTAGACAACCAGCTAGACGCACCACAGCGCAAGCAAGTGCGCGAAGCCCTGGCCGCCAGCGGCTTTGCAGGGCTAGATTTAACCGCCATAGCCCAAAACCTGCGCCGCGTGAGCGATGCCGACGAGCTGCAAAATACTATAGATAATATAGCGAAGTATTCAATATATACGTCGGGAGACAGCCAATTTTCGTACGAAGAATCACGTAAAACATTGGTAGACGAAGCCTGCAAACCCTTCTGTGACCCTGCACTGCGTAATTTGCTGGAAACCTTAAAACTGCGCAACGAACAAACCATCGCCACCGCCGTCATCGACACACTGCTAACCAGCGAGCTAGACCAAGCCGCCCGCGACAAAGCACGCAGCCTCACCACCAGCTTTGCCCAGTTTATAGAGCAGCACCACGCCGAGATAGAAGCCCTGCAAGTGCTGTACAGCCGCCCCCGCCGCCTGCGCCTCACCGATGCCATGCTAGAAGACCTGGAAGCCAAGCTCAAGGCCAGCCCCGACCACTTCACCAAAGAAGCCTTGTGGCGCGCCTACCAAATTCAGGCCGAGTTGCCAGCGACGGGCAACGAGGCGGATTCAGACAGTAAGCCCAAGGCGGCGCAGGCCTCGAAAGCGCCTAGCAAGGTGCAAGGCAAAGTACAGCGCGTGACAGATTTAATCAGCCTGGTTCGCTACGCCATGCACACCGCCCCCGTATTAGAACCCTTCGAGGCCTTTGTGCACGCCCGCTACGCCACCTGGCTAGCCGCCAAGTCTGCCGCGGGCGTGGTGTTTACGGATGACGAGAAAAGCTGGCTGGCCAAAATGCGCGACCGCATCATCGCCAGCGGCAGCATAGACCGCAATTCACTGAACGCCAGCAACGACCTAGGCCCCGCCTGGCGGGTCTTTGGCGAACGGCTTGACGCGGTGATGGATGAATTGAATGAGGTATTGGTTTGAAACAATTAGGTGAGATAGCGGACGTAGTCCGTGGAATAGCTTTTCCCAAGGAAGCACGCACGAATACACATGAAGATGGACTAGTAGCGTGCCTTCGCACTACCAACGTTCAGAAGACTGTTGAATGGGCTGACCTTTGGTTTGTACCGTACAAATATGTCAGAAATGAAAAGCAGTACTTATTGGCCGGCGACACACTCATTTCGACTGCGAATAGCTTGGAGCTGGTTGGTAAGGTGGCTCATCTACATACCTTGGAGCAACGGGCAACTCTTGGGGCGTTCATCGCAGCAATTAGACCTTCAGCCGCTGTAGCACCCAAATACCTGTACCTAGCACTAGCCGCACCAAGCTCACAGGAACAAATCCGCGCAACTGCATCGACAACAACAAATATTTCAAACATATCTGTTAAAAAACTGTTGGCAATGGAGTTACATCTACCATCTCTCCCCACACAACACCGCATAGTCGCCGAAATCGAAGAAAAACTCTCCCGCCTAGACGCCGCCCAGGCCGCCCTGCTCCGCGCCCAAGCCAACCTCAAACGCTACCGCCTGAGTGTTCTAAATGCCGCTATCACAGGCGCTTACTCAGAACCAGTTAAGTCTTCAAATGCATATTTGCTGAAACTACTTGCAACGCACAAAAGCGAGTGGCGCGGCAGAGGTAAATATAAAGAACCAGCTACGCCCAACGTGCCCAAAGGTGCCCAGTTACCGTCTGGTTGGGTCTGGGCTAGCTTGGATCAGCTTTTACTTCATGTGACCGACGGTGACCACCAAGCGCCGCCTCAAACAGCCCAAGGCATTCCCTTTTTAGTAATCGGAAATGTTCGTCGAGGGAAAATTGACTTATCTGACACAAGGTTTGTCAGTACCGATTATTTCAATCAGCTCGACAGTGCGCGAGTGCCGCGTAAAGGCGATTTGCTGTATACCTTGGTCGGCAGCTATGGAATACCAGTTCCGGTGGACGTTGATGAAGCTTTTTGCATCCAACGACACATGGGTATATTGCGACCGCATTCATTGTCACCTATGGCTTATTTGCAGTTAGCAATGGCTAGCGATTTTGTATTTCGGCAAGCAACTGCAGTTTCAACAGGAACAGCGCAAAGAACCGTTCCGCTTGCAGGTTTGCGGAGAATGGCAATACCTTTGCCACCGCCCGAGCTTCAAAATCAAATCGTCGAAGATGCAGAACGCCGCCTCAGCCTCATCGATCGCACCGAGCAAACCCTGCGCACCCAGCTAGAACGCGCCAAACGCCTACGCCAGTCGATCTTGCAGCAGGCGTTTTCGCCGAAGGAACACTAAATGTCTCGTCTAGGTATTGAGCGCAGCACAGGTTTGATTTACGCAGGGCCCAACGATGTACGCTATCCAGTTTGGCCGTTGCCCATTTTGTCATCAGCAACATTGATTGAGTCGCCGCAAAATTTTCAATCCATCCCCATTAATTATGACTCTTCATCTTTTGGTTGGCTATTCTACGAGTACAGTTTTGATCCAGTCAGCCGAATTCGGCGCGGTAGATTATTCCAACACCAAGGCAATAGTGATGCTGAGGAAACTTTGGTGGAAGTGCATCCCGCTATCGCATCTGAAGCGGCTCTAAGCACATTTACACGCAAACCTCTTAACCTTTTCATTGCGTGTTCAGAGCTGTTAAATCAACCCAATCGTGGCGAAGGCTTGCAGCTTGCCATTGGCGTTACTGGTGCATATTCTTTGTGGCGCATCGTGCAAACTGAAAAGCTGCTTAGTAACGACGTGATGGTGACGCTGCGCGCTGAATCAGCATTTGCTATTTTGCCTACGCTTGATACTTCAAAAATGACGCCGCACAGTGTGCCTTTAGTCAAGTCAGCACTTGAACGGGTTTTGGATGCCGCTTATAAAGAATTACCAACTTCTGTGGTGGACCAATGCCGTAATGCGGCTACGGTACTGGCAGCACACTGGCTTCAGCAACTTCAAGACACCACCCAAGCCACCAATGATGACCTAGGTAAATGCATTAGCGCTATTCAGTCACACTTTAAAGCACCTAATCAACCTCGGCATATGCTGTGTGCAGCGCTAGAGATCATCAACAAACTACACCCTCGCGGCAAAGATAACGAATCCCGCCGCATGGAATTGCGGCCTGTGACTGATTCAGACGCCGAACTGGCAGTGCATGCACTGGGGTTTGTGATCAGGGAAGTAGGTTGGGCTTAGACACTGTCTTGACAATGCGCTGAATTATCTATATTATTCAAAATTCAAGATTATTGAATAATGAATATCTTACTTAAACCCCAAGACCTGATCGTTGCCCTAAAGCTGGCGGTGAGCGGCACGCCTGCGACCTACGCAGGCTTGGCGGCGTCTTTGGGTTTAAACGCCTCTGAGGTACACACGGCTGTACAACGGGCGGTGCAGGCGCAGCTGCTGGTAGACACGGCGCATGACGCGCTGGCTAAAAACTCCAAGCTGGGCAATATACGTGTTCACCGGCAAAACCTACTGGAGTTTGTGTTGCACGGCGCTAAATATGCCTTTCCGGCTGAAAAAACGAGCCTGGCGGTGGGTGTGCCTACCAGCCACAGTGCGCCGGTGTTTAGCGGGGTGTTTGCGCCAGGGTCTGACGATTGGGTGTGGCCGTACGCTGAGGGCTCCCACAAAGGTGTGGGGGTGGTGCCTTTGCACCCCTGCGTGCCAGTAGCTGCGCTGGCTGACGCGCCGTTGTATGCCGCGCTGGCCTTGCTAGATGCCCTGCGCGTAGGGCGTGCGCGTGAGCGCAAGATGGCACTCGACAAATTACCAGCCCTGGTGCTGGGCGCTGCTGCGCCAGCACTGGCCAAGGTGGTGATGCATGGCTAACCCGAACTTGGGTTTGTTACTGGCTATGGCGCATGCCATGGGCAACCTGCGTGAGCGGGTGGTGTTTGTGGGCGGCTGCGCTACGGGTTTACTGGTTACCAGTCTGGCGGTGGTTGATGTGCGGTCAACCGAAGATGTGGACGCGATTATTGAGATTGTGTCTCTGCCCGCTTACCACAGCTTGCGGCCAGAGCTAAGCAAGCTGGGCTTTGTGCAGACGATGGAAGACAACACGCCGCCGTTTCGCTGGCTTTGGCGTGGTATGCAGCTAGACTTGGTGCCTTTGGACGAAAAGGTGCTGGGGTTTGCCAACCGTTGGTACCGCGATGGTTTTGCTAACGCAGTACTGTCTGAGCCCGAGCCTGGTCTGGTGCTGCGGCATTTGTCAGCGCCGTATTTTTTGGCTACCAAGTTTGAAGCCTTTAAAGACCGGGGACGAAATGACGTGTACGCCAGCCACGACCTGGAAGACATCATTACCGTGGTGGATGGGCGCACTGAACTGCTGGACGAGATAGCCCAAGCCAGCGTGGATGTGAAGGCACATATTGTGGCCAACATACGCGCGCTAGTGGCGCACCCAGAAATTGAAAACGCCATGCCCGGTATCGTCTTGCGCCCTATTCGCGCAGCGATTGTGCTGCAGCGGCTACAGGCTATTGCTTTATTGGAAATTGAATGAACGCATCCACCCTCGTCCAAAAACTCTGGAACTACTGCAATGTGCTGCGCGATGACGGCCTGAGCTATGGCGACTATGTGGAGCAGCTTACGTTTTTGCTGTTCCTTAAAATGGCGGACGAGCGGCTGAGCGCACCGTTTTTTGAAAAGACTTCGGTGGTGCCGCCCGAGTTTCGCTGGAGTGTGCTGCGCAGCAAAGACGGTGATGAGCTAGAGACGCACTACCGCCACACGCTGCAAGAGCTGGGCAAAATGACGGGGGTGATGGGCACCATCTTTCGCAAAGCACAAAATAAAATTCAAGACCCCGCCAAGCTGCGCCGCTTGATTGCTGATTTGATTGACAAAGAGCAGTGGCTGAACCTAGAGGCCGACGTGAAGGGTGATGCCTATGAAGGTCTGCTGCAAAAGAACGCCGAAGACACTAAAAGCGGTGCGGGGCAATACTTTACGCCCCGGCCTTTGATTAACGCTATTGTGTCGGTGGTGGCGCCGCAGCCTAAAGAAACGATTTGCGACCCTGCAGCTGGCACGGGTGGTTTTCTACTAGAGGCTTATCAATTTATCCGTGATCATAATAAGCTGACTACCTCGCAGCTTGCACACCTAAACCATGAGGCACTGCGTGCCATCGAGCTGGTGGACAGCGTAGCGCGCCTGTGCTGCATGAACATGGTGTTGCATGGCATTGGCGGTGAAAGCGACGAAACCGTTCCCGTACTGGTGCAAGACGCGCTGGGCAAAAAGCATGGCGAATACAACATTGTGTTGTCCAACCCACCATTTGGCAAAAAGAGCAGTGTGACGGTGGTAACCGATGCGGGTGATGCACAGAGGCAAACGCTGTCAATCCACCGTGACGATTTTTGGGCTACCACGTCTAACAAGCAGCTAAATTTTGTGCAACACATTGTGAGCATTCTCAAAACCAATGGTCGCGCGGCGGTGGTGCTGCCTGACAACGTGCTGTTTGAAGGTGGTGCGGGTGAGATGATACGCCGTGAATTGTTAAAAACTTGCGATGTGCACACTCTGCTGCGTTTGCCTACAGGCATCTTCTATGCACAGGGAGTTAAAGCGAACGTGCTGTTTTTTGACAAGCGTGCAGCGCAAGAAAAGGCGCATACCGAGAAACTGTGGATTTACGATTTGCGTACCAACCAGCACTTTACGCTGAAAGAAAACCCGCTAGACAACCAAGACCTGCTGGAGTTTGTCAGTTGCTACAACGCGGCCAACCGACATGATCGGCATGAGACGGAGCGGTTCAAAGCCTTTAGCTACGCTAATTTGGTGAAACGTGATAAGTTAAATTTAGATATTTTTTGGCTCAAAGATGATTTACTGGAAGCCAGCGCCAACCTGCCGCCACCGCACATTATTGCGGCTGAGATTGTGGAAGACTTGGCACTGGCGCTAGAGCAATTTGAAGCTTTGGAAGAAGATGTAAAGGCGAATGCGTAATGGCCAATACCAACGATAAACCCAAAGGCCAGCCGCGATCGCTCAGTGGTCTGCTGCCTTTTTTGCGCCCTTACCGTGGGCGTATTGCGTTGGCGGGAGTTTTTTTGGTGTTGGCTGCGGTGGCTACGCTGATATTTCCGGTAGCTTTGCGCGGGTTGATTGACGGCGGGCTGTCGACTGGCGCGAGCGATGCTGACAAAGGCGCAACGCTGCTTGCGCTGCGTGGACACTTCTTTGAGCTGTTTGCGGTTTCGGTGGCGCTGGGGTTATTCAGCGCGGCGCGGTTTTATATGGTGAGCTGGCTGGGCGAGCGGGTGACAGCGGACTTGCGTAATGCGGTGTATGGCCATGTGCTGCACCAGTCGCCTGAGTTTTTTGAAACGACGCAAACGGGTGAGGTGCTGTCGCGTCTCACAGCTGATACGACGCTGGTGCAGTCGGTGGTGGGTTCGTCGCTGTCCATGGGTCTACGCAACGGCGTCATGGGCATTGGCGCGCTAGCGATGCTGGTGTGGACCAATCCGCTGGTGATGGGCCAGGTGCTGGGCGGGCTGCTGCTGATTGTGTTGCCGTCGATCTGGTTTGGCCGGCGTGTGCGCAAGCTGTCGCGGGCTAGCCAAGACCGCGTGGCCGACAGCAGCGCAATAGCCGCCGAGGTGCTCAACGCTATTCCAGTGGTGCAAAGCTACACGGCAGAGGCACGCGAGTCGGCGCGGTTTGATGCGTCAACGCAAAACGCTTTTCTTGTGGCCATTCGGCGCAACATTACGCGCTCGTCTTTGGTAGCTTTTATCATCATCGCCACCAGCGCGGCGCTGCTGTGGGGCCTGTACCAAGGCACGCAGGCAGTGATGAAGGGTGAGATTACTGCGGGGCATTTGGGCCAGACGGTGGTGTACGTCATCATCCTGGCCAGTGCGTTTGCGGTGCTGGGCGAGGTGTATGGCGACTTGCTGCGCGCGGCGGGTGCCACTGAACGGCTGATGGAGCTGCTGCATGCACCATCGCGCATTATTTCCAAGAAAAACACCCAGTTTTCCGACGTCGATATTAAGAAGTTTGCTATTGAATTAGAAGCGATTAATTTTCATTATCCATCCCGCCCTAACCAGAATGCGCTGCAAGATGTGACCCTGCGCGTACTGCCGGGCGAGACCGTGGCGCTGGTGGGAGAGAGCGGTGCGGGTAAAACGACGGTGTTTCAACTGCTGCAGCGTTTTTATGATCCGCAGAGCGGGGCCATTACGCTGCACGGACAGCCGCTGGCAGATCTGTCGCTCGCTGCTTTGCGCGGTGCGGTGGCAGTGGTGCCGCAAGACGCGGTCATTTTCTCAAGCAGCGCGATGGAAAACATCCGCTACGGCAGACCCAGCGCAACAGACGCTGAGGTGTTGGCTGCTGCGCGAGATGCGTTTGCAGATGAGTTTTTGAGCAAGCTGCCTGAGGGCTACCACACCTTCTTGGGCGAGCGCGGTGTGCGATTGTCTGGCGGGCAGCGCCAGCGCATTGCCATTGCCCGCGCGATGCTCAAAAATGCCCCTATCTTGCTGCTAGACGAAGCCACCAGCGCGCTGGACGCGCAAAGCGAGCACATGGTGCAAGCTGCGCTAGAACGCGCCATGCAAGGCCGCACCACACTGGTCATAGCGCACCGCTTGGCCACCGTGCAGCAGGCTGATCGAATTGTGGTGATGGAGCACGGCCGCATTGTAGAGGTGGGCAAACACGATGCGCTGGTGCAAAGCGGCGGGGTGTATGCACGGCTTGCTGCGCTGCAGTTCACTACCTAAATGGATTGATGCCATTTTGGAAGAAAAGAGAGCACTTTTCCGACGTGGGTATTGAATAGTTTGCTATATTAATAATAGCATATCCAATATTTACCCAGCCTGCTGTAGCTACTGAAGCGACTCTTTCAGTGCTTTTGGCAGCGGTAGTTGCATCACATCAATACCTTCGTCCAGCAACTCTAAGGCTTCGTCCTGCGTGGCCTGCCCGCGGATGGCGCGCTCATCGGCTTCACCATAGTGCATCTTGCGTGCCTCTTCGGCAAACTGGTTGCCCACGTCTTCGGTTTGGGCCATTAGGGTGCGGGCCATCTGCAAATAGGCCGCTTGAAACTGCGGGTCTTGCAGCATGGTCTGCATCGCTGCTGGCGTCAAGGTGTGTGACCCATTAGCTGGCATGTTTTCGAGTTTGATCTGAAGCGCGCTTGCATGGGCTGCAGATGCTGCAGGTGCATTGGCCACAACGCCTGCGGATGACGACGATGATGGGGCAGTGTCGCTGTGAGCCTGTGAACGAGCGCCCAACAGATTTAGGCGCGGGGCTGAGAGTTTTTTGGTAATACTGGCGTCGCCGCACATCGGGCACTCGACCAAACCGCGTGCCAGCTGGCTTTGAAAATCGTCTTCAGAGCCAAACCAGCCTTCAAAGCTATGGGCATGCTGACACTGAAGGTCGAGTACTTTCATAGACTCTAAGCCCTCGGCCCAGCCATGCGCGGTACAGACTGCCATGCCGCGGGGCGCTTGCCACTGAGATGGTTGGCCAAGTGCAGCGCACAGGCCAGGGTTTTGGCATCGGTGATGGTGCCGTCGGCACACCAGTCTAAGAGCTGCGCGCTGGTCGCGGTAAACACGTCTAAAAACTCTCCTGTATCAAGCTGGCGCTCGCCCAGAGTGAGGCCGCGTGTAAAGTAGATGTGGATGATTTCGGTGGAGTACGCAATCGCTAGGTGCATCTGGCCCGCATAGGCCCACTCGCTGGCGGTATAGCCGGTTTCTTCATGCAGCTCGCGCAGGCCGCAGAGCAAGGGGTCTTCACCTGCGTCGAGCTTGCCTGCGGGCAGCTCGATCATGACTTGGCCCACGGGGTAACGAAACTGGCGCTCCAGCACCACTTGACCATCGTCCAGTAATGGGATGACAACCACTGCACCGGGATGCACCACATATTCGCGGCTGGCATGGCTGCCGTCTGGCAGACTGACGGTATCGCGTTTAACGTGAAGAAATCTACCGCTGAGCACCAGCTCACTGCGCACCAAGGTTTCGTTCAAATCGGCCATGGCTCTAATCTCGGTGCTTGAGTAAATAGCGCCACACAAAGCCAGGAAAGGCCAAGGTGATGAAGAGCGTGCCAGTGACAGCGTAGAACTCCCAACCTTGGGGTGCAATTTGGCCAAGGCGTTTTTCTAGCAGAAGGCTGGCACCACCGACTACAAAATAAAAAACTACCAGTTCGCCCAAACGCATTGCAAGATTTTTGCCGCCAGGTAGACGGATCAAGGCGAACAATCTGTGCGACAAAAAAGGCAGATTAGCAGCCAACAGTGCCATTAACACGACCAGCCCAACGGATATGCTTTGACCCATGTGTGATTTCTTATCTGCGTAGGCTTGTATCAGTGCAAATGCACGCGTGTGACAAACCGGCGCTGGGTTTAGTTACCAAGGGTCTTCACAATAGCTTGTAAACACAGTGTCATCAGGCCACTGGGGAACAGCCCCAGTAGCAAAATGAGCGCACCGTTCACAGAAAGCACTACGCGCACATCTGCAGGCGCGGTGATTGGATGGTTTGACGTAGGCGCATCAAAGTACATGACTTTGACTGCACGCAAATAGTAAAAAGCACCGATCAACGACATCAACACAGCAAAGACAGCCAAGCTAATTAAGTAAGGCTGGCGCGAATCAATCAAGGGCTGCAACACGCTGAGTTTGGCAAAAAACCCTACCATCGGCGGTATGCCAGCCAACGAGAATAGACAGATTGCCATGATGGCAGCGTACAACGGGCTGCGCTGGTTCAAGCCGGCCAGATCTGAGATCTCCTCGCTCTCAAAGCCTTCACGCGAGAGCAACATGATGATGCCAAAGGTGGCCAGTGTTGTGAGCACATAGGTCACTGCATAAAACATCGCAGCGCTATACGCTGCCGCAGCGCCGTTGTCGTTACCGTTGACCACTCCCGCCAGCAAGCCCAGTAGCAAGAAGCCCATTTGCGCGATGGTTGAAAAAGCCAACATGCGCTTAAGATTGGTCTGCGCCACAGCAGCCAAGTTGCCCACCAATAGTGAAGCAACAGACAGCATGATCAGCATTTGCTGCCAGTCAAAAGCCAATGGCAACATGCCTTCAACCAACAGGCGGATGCAAATAGCAAACGCGGCCAGCTTGGGCGCACTGCCAATCATCAAAGTCACTGAGGTCGGGGCACCTTGGTATACGTCGGGCACCCACATATGAAATGGCACTGCTCCGAGCTTAAAAGCCAAGCCTGCTACTACAAAAACCAAACCGAACACGAGAACCTGCTGCTTGATCTGGCCTGTAGCAATCGCTTTGGCCACAGTTGGAATATCGAGTGAACCGGTAGCGCCGTACATCATGGACAAGCCGTAAAGTAAGAAGCCGCTGGCCAAAGCGCCGAGCACAAAGTACTTCATGGCCGCCTCAGTAGAAGGCGCATGGTCGCGGCGCAGAGCCACTAGCGCATAGCTCGACAGCGTGAGCAGCTCTAAGCCCATGTAAATCACAAGAAAATTATTGCCCGAGATCATGACGCACATGCCCAGCAGCGCAAACATCGAGAGCGTAAACATTTCGCCACCGCGCAGCATGCCGCGGTCCATCGCATAAGGGCGACCATACACCAAGGTCACACCCATCGCGATAGTGGCAAAGCACTTGAGCCAATGGCCCATTGCGTCGCTCACCACCATGTTGCCAAAGCCATACAAGGTGCTCTCGCCTGTGGCGTAAGCGCCGTGAAGAAAAGCTACAACACCCAGCGTCATCAAGGTGAGCACATAGGTGGGTGTGCGGCGGGGGCTTTTAACAAACAAATCTACGAGCAAGATCACACATGCCATCACTAGCAGCACGATCTCGGGGTAAATAGCAATCCAACTGGCTTTATCAATCATTTGCGTTCTCTGGCGGTTCAGTGGATCAATTGAGTTTGGTCAGAGCGACATGCTTAAGCAAGTCGACCACCGAGGAGTTCATCACATCCGTAAAGGGCTTGGGATACAAGCCCATATATAGCGTAGCAGCGGCCAGCAACCCAAGCATGAAAAATTCGCGGCCATTGATGTCAGTAAGACCCTTCACATCGTCGTTGGTGACCGGGCCCAGATACACCCGCTTGAACATCCACAACGTGTATGCCGCACCAAAAATCAGGGCCGAAGCAGCCGCAAAGCCAATCCAGAAGTTGTACTTCACACTGCCCAAGATCACCATCCACTCACCGACAAAACCGGCGGTGCCTGGCAGACCCGAATTGGCCATTGCAAAGAACAAAGCCAAAGCCGCAAACTTGGGCATAGTGTTGACCACGCCGCCATAGCTGGCAATCTCACGCGAATGCACGCGGTCATACAACACGCCGATGCATAGGAACATCGCAGCAGACACAAAGCCGTGTGCAATCATTTGCACAATGCCGCCTGCAACGCCTAAGTCGTTGAAGATAAAAAAGCCCAGCGTGACAAAGCCCATGTGCGCAACAGACGAATACGCCACCAGCTTTTTCATGTCTTGCTGCACCATGGCGACCAAGCCCACATACACCACCGCGATCAGCGACAAGCCAATCATGATCCAGGCATAGTGATTGGCCGCATCAGGCGCGATAGGCATTGAAAAACGCAAAAATCCGTAAGCACCCAGCTTAAGCATGATGGCAGCCAGCACGGCTGAACCACCTGTGGGGGCTTCAACGTGAACATCAGGCAGCCAGGTGTGCACAGGCCACATGGGCACCTTGACGGCAAAAGCCGTAAAGAAAGCAAAGAAAATCAAACTTTGTGCATTAGCGCCCAAAGGTATTTTGTGCCAGGTCAAAATATCGAAGCTACCGCCCGACTTGGTGTACAAAAATATTAATGCAATCAGCATCAACAGTGAACCGAGCAAAGTGTACAAAAAGAATTTAAACGCAGCGTAAATTTTGTTAGGCCCGCCCCAAATGCCGATGATCAGGTACATCGGTATCAGCGTAGCTTCAAAAAATACGTAAAACAATATGCCGTCTAAAGCGCTGAACACGCCAATCATCAGGCCACTCAAAATCAAGAATGCGCCCATGTACTGGTTAACGCGCTCAGTGATCGCCTCCCAAGCAGATATGACTACAACCACGGTGATAAAAGCAGTCAGCGGAATAAACCAAAACGAAATGCCGTCAATGCCTAGGTGGTAGTGCACATTAAAACGCTCAATCCAAGGCGCTTTTTCAACAAACTGCATTGCAGAGGTACCTAGCTGAAAACCTTCATACAAAGGCAAAGTAGCCAAGAAACTCACCAGCGCGCCAATGAGCGCGATCCAGCGCACAGTGCGCGCCTGATCATCCCGCCCAAAGGCCAGCAACACGACGCCAAAAGCAATTGGCATCCAAATAACAAGACTCAATAAACCCATTTTTATTATTCTCCTACTTCATGAGAAATTTATCGAGCCATACCATGAACACTGGCCATCCTACAAAGTAGGTCATCAGGACAAACAAGCCCAATAGCATCACAAGTGCATAGTGGTAGATGTATCCTGTTTGGGCACGGCGCACGATGCTTGAAAAGAAATTAATCAATTTCCAAGAGCCATTGACCAAGCCGCCATCAATTATCTTTTGATCGCCCACTTTCCACAAACCCATACCCAGCGCACGGGCACCGCGCGCAAGCACGTTTTCGTTGAACCAATCTAGATAATATTTATTTTCTAGCAGTGTATAAATTGGCATCGCGCGTGACTTGACCTTGGCTGGCAGCGACGGATTGATGATGTACATGTAGTAGGACAGCGCGACCCCGGCCACAGCCAACCAAAATGGCAAGGTCATTAGACCGTGCAAAGCCAGCTGCGCGGCACCGCTGAAGTCTTTGGCCAGCTCGGCCATGGCTCCATGCTTTGCACCGTCTACAAAAATGGCGTCTTTGAAGAAATCGCCGAACAACATAGCGTCAATAGCCATGAAGCCGAGCACCACCGATGGAATAGCCAACAGCACCAGCGGTACTGTGACGACCCAAGGTGACTCATGCGGCTTATCGTTATGTCCATGGTTGTCGTGGCCGTGGTGCGTGTCATGGTGTGCATCAGGGTTTTGGTCATATCGCTCTTTGCCGTGAAAGACCAAAAAGTACATACGGAAAGAATAGAACGCAGTAACAAACACACCAGCCATCACTGCAAAATAAGCAAAGCCTGAACCGTATAACTGACTGGCTTTTACAGCCATGATCACTTCATCTTTGGAGTAAAAACCTGATAACAACGGCGTACCGATCAGCGCCAACGAGCCGAGCAAAGATGTGATCCAAGTGATCGGCATGTATTTGCGCAAAGCGCCCATGTAGCGAATATCTTGGTTGTGGTGCATGCCCATGATCACCGAGCCTGCCGCCAAAAACAGTAATGCCTTAAAGAATGCATGTGTCATCAAATGGAACACCGCTACTGAGTAAGCTGATGCACCCAAAGCCACTGTCATGTAGCCAAGCTGCGACAAGGTGGAATACGCCACCACACGTTTGATGTCGTTTTGGATAATGCCCAAAAATCCCATGAACAGCGCTGTAATGCCGCCAACTACCATAATAAAGCTTAGCGCTGTGTCACTCAGCTCAAACAGCGGCGACATACGTGCCACCATAAAAATACCAGCAGTCACCATGGTGGCGGCGTGAATGAGCGCAGAAATTGGCGTGGGGCCTTCCATAGAGTCAGGCAACCAGACGTGCAAAGGAAATTGGGCTGACTTGCCCATGGCACCGATAAACAAACAAATACAAATCACAGTGACCAGCATCCAATCTGTGCCTGGGAAAGTCAGTTTGGCCAAATCTCCAGCCTTAGCGAATGCCTCGGTGTAGTTGAGCGTGCCTGCAAAAGCCACGATCAAACCAATGCCCAAGATGAAGCCAAAGTCACCTACGCGGTTGACCAAAAAAGCTTTCATGTTGGCGAAGACTGCAGTGGGCTTGTTGTACCAAAACCCAATCAACAAATACGACACCAAGCCGACAGCTTCCCAGCCAAAGAATAACTGCAGCATGTTGTTGCTCATGACCAGCATGAGCATGGCGAAGGTAAACAACGAAATGTAGGAGAAAAAGCGGTTATACCCCTCATCTTCCTCCATGTAGCCAATCGTATAAATGTGCACCATCAGCGACACGAAAGTCACCACGCACATCATCATGGCGGTCAGTCCATCGACCAAAAAGCCGATCTCCATTTTTAAACCACCAATCACCATCCACTCATAGAGCGTGGCGTTAAAGCGGGCACCGCCTATCACTGCTACCAGCGTTTGGGCCGAAATAATAAAGGCGATGAGGACACCCAATATGGTGGCAAAGTGGCTCAGGCGACGGCCAATCCAGTTGCCCCCAAACTGCGTACCCAACACTCCCGCAATGATGGAGCCCACCAAAGGAGCCATTGGCACAGCCAACAGCGTAGATGCATTCAAAGTTGCGCTCATGATGTGTTCTTAGCCTTTGAGCGTGTTAAGTTCGTCAGCTGCTATGGTTGCGTTGTTACGGAAAAGCAATACCAAGATAGCCAAACCAATGGCTGATTCAGCAGCAGCCACTGTCAAGATAAAGAACACAAACACTTGGCCGTGCAAATCACCTAAATAATACGAAAAAGCCACAAAGTTCATGTTCACTGCCAGCAGCATCAGTTCGATGGCCATCAGCAAAATAATGATATTTTTACGATTCAAGAAAATACCAATTACCGACAAAGCAAACAGCATCGCGCCCAGAGATAGAAAATGACCGAGGGTTAAAGTCATACCTTGGCTCCTTGTGAGGGCGCAGATGCAGGCAGAGCCGTTACTCCAGCTGCAGCATCGGCAACGGTATCGGCAACAATGGGTTGTGCTTTTTGTGTTGCATCCATTTTGATAACTTCCATGCGATCACGCGCTTTGACACGCACCTGCAGGGATGGGTCTACATACTTGCTGTCTTTTCGTTCGCGCATCGTGAGCGCAATGGCTGCAATGATGGCTACCAAGAGTAGCACTGCCGCAATTTCTAACGGATACAGGTACTCTGTGTACATCAGCTTGCCAAGTTCTTTGGTGTTGGCAGCCTGTCCGGCAATGGCAGCAGCAGTCTTGGGCTCTTCGCTTAACCGGAATCCGCCCATGAGCACGACAGCCATTTCAAATGCGATCAATGCACCTACGCCAGCGGCCAAAGGAAAGTGCTTCCAAAAGCCTTGGCGCAAGCTATCAGTGTTGATGTCTAGCATCATCACCACAAACAAAAACAACACCATCACAGCGCCGACATACACCAGCACGAGAGTGATGGCCAAAAACTCCGCCTTGAGCAATACCCAGACTGCTGCGGCTTGGAAAAAAGCCAACACCAAATAGAGTGCCGCATGCACAGGGCTGCGCGATGTAATGACCTTGAATGCAGCAAACAGCAGCACCAAGGAAAAGAGGTAAAAGAAACCTGTTTTGATATCCATTTTTATTATTTCAAAGAGGTTTAACGGAATTTAGCGTCTGCGGCGCGGCTGGCAGCGATGTCTTTTTCATAGCGGTCACCCACGGCTAGTAGCATGTCTTTGGTGAAATACAAATCACCACGCTTCTCACCGTGATATTCCAAGATGTGTGTTTCAACAATCGAATCAACAGGACAGCTCTCTTCACAAAACCCACAAAAAATACATTTCGTCAGATCAATGTCGTAGCGGGTGGTGCGGCGGCTGCCATCATCACGCACTTCGCTTTCGATCGTGATGGCCATGGCTGGGCATACGGCTTCGCAGAGCTTGCACGCAATGCACCGCTCTTCGCCGTTTTCATAGCGGCGCAAAGCATGGAGGCCGCGAAAACGCGGCGACTGGGGTGTTTTTTCTTCCGGGAACTGAACTGTGATTTTGCGGCGAAAAGCATGTTTGCCTGTTAACGCAAAGCCTTTGAACAGCTCAATGAGCATAAAGCTGCTCAAAAAATCTTTGAGCGAAAATGCAGGAGAAGCGAGTGTAGTCATATCAAGCTCTCTTTATTTCCAAATATTCAACGATGTTTGCATCCAACCACCTACGACGATAAGCCAAATCAAAGTGACGGGGATAAAAATCTTCCAACCCAAACGCATGATCTGGTCATAGCGAAAGCGCGGGAAAGTAGCACGCACCCAGATGAACAAGGTCACCACTACGAAGGTTTTGATGCCTAGCCAAATCCAGCCAGGAATCCATGTAAACGGAGCCATTTCAATAGGCGCATACCAGCCACCTAAAAACATAATAGCCGCCATGCAGGAGATCAAAATCATGTTGGCATATTCAGCCAAGAAGAACATGGCAAACGCCATACCCGAGTACTCAACCATGTGTCCTGCCACGATTTCAGACTCACCTTCCACCACGTCAAACGGATGGCGGTTGGTCTCAGCGATACCAGAGATGATGTAAACCACGAATATCGGCAGCAACGGCAGCCAGTTCCAAGACAAAAAGTTCAGGCCCATCGCCGCGAACTGACCCTTACCTTGCCCCACCACAATGTCGGTCATATTAAGAGATGCCGAGACCATCAGTACGACGACAAGGCAAAAGCCCATTGCAATTTCGTAGCTCACCATTTGCGCTGAAGCGCGCAACGCGCCCAGAAAGGCGTATTTGGAGTTCGATGCCCATCCTGCGATAATAACGCCGTACACTTCCATCGAAGTGATGGCCATGATGAACAGCAGACCCGCATTCACATTGGCCAAAGCCACATCAGGGCCAAACGGCACAACTGCCCAAGCCGCAAGCGCTGGCATGATGGTCATGATCGGGCCGATGAAAAACAATGCTTTGTTAGCTGCCGCAGGAACAATAATCTCTTTGGTCAGTAGCTTTAGCGCATCTGCAATAGGCTGCAACAAACCTAATGGGCCTACGCGGTTAGGGCCGATACGAATTTGTATCCAACCAATCGCCTTGCGTTCCCACAAAGTTAAATACGCCACCAAACCCATAATCGGCAGAACAACGCAGATGATTTTGATCAAAGTCCAAATCACTGGCCATGCCATCGAGCCCCACCACGGTGCTCCAATCAAGCCTTGGCCAAAACCATGCAACGTATCGATCATGCGGGCACTCCCACAGCCATTGCAGCTTTAGCATCAGCGGTCATTTGTAGCGACGGTGCACGTCGCACAAGACTATCCAGCTGGTAAATGCTGGCACTGACCGGCTCTGCTGCTGGCACATCCAAACGGATAGCCACTTGCGTCGCGTTGCTCAGTTTGTCAGCTGCGACGAACTCGCCCTTCGCCGCACTGACTTGCGCCAGTACATCTTGCGACGACTCAAAATCAAAACCTCGTAGCCCCAGCATATTGCCCAGCACACGCAGTACTTTCCAGGCAGGTCGCGTTTCACCCAGAGGTTTCACCACGCCATGGAAGCTTTGGACGCGGCCTTCGGCGTTCACAAACGTGCCTGCCGTTTCGGTAAACGGCGCTATAGGCAGCAACACATCGCTGCAGTCCATATTGGCTTTGAACGGGCTAAGCGTCACCACCATGTCTGCTTTAACATCTGCGCGGCTTGCACTGTCGAACTTAGGCTCAGTATTGAGCAACATCACTGCACGCAAGCCTCCTGCAAGCATTTGCGCAGCGGTCTTACCGCCTTTTTGCGGCTGTGCGCCGACCAGCTGCGCCCCTACCGTATTCGCAGCCTCTGTCAAGTAGCCCACAGTGGCGCCCGTTTGTTCGCCAATCCAGTTGGCCAGGGCCAGCAGAGAGTCAGCGTTAGCGTGGTGTGCAGCAGCATTGCCTAGCAATACAGCTTTGCGGTCACCACCAAGCATTGACTTGGCGATTGCTTTGGCAGTGTCGGTTGCGTTGCCAGCAACGGGTGACATGACACCCTTCTCTAGCGCAATAGCTGCGGCGATATCCGCAAGGCTTTGCGCCCATCGGGCTGCAGGCATTGCCACGGCGTGGGCTACTGGCATAGCCCAGTCATACACGACTGAGTTGACAGCCGATACCGCAGCGCCCTTGCGCACAGCTTGGCGAATGCGCTGAGCAAACAGTGGATGGTCTTTGCGAATATGGCTGCCTACAATCAAAACACGCTGCAAAGTAGACAGCGATGCAATTGAGGTTCCTAAGTAGCGCACGCCTTCAGCAACCGGAAACTCAGCGTTGCGCAAGCGGTAGTCAATATTGTCACTGCCCAAGCCGCGCACCAAGGCACCAGCAAGGTACAACTCTTCTAGGGTGCTGTGCGGGCTGACCAAAGCGCCAATCGATGTTGCACTATGGTCGGCTTTAATTTGTTTCAACCCATTGGCCACATACTCAAGCGCGGTTTGCCAGTCCACTTCGCTCCAAACGCCGCCCTGTTTGAGCATAGGTTTGGTCAAGCGCTCCGCACTGTTCAGAGCTTCATAACTAAAACGGTCGCGGTCGGCAATCCAGCATTCGTTAACAGCTTCGTTTTCGTTGGGCACCACGCGCATGACTTGGTTGGCCTTGACTTGCACGATCAGGTTAGCGCCAGTCGAATCGTGCGGACTGACTGACTTGCGACGGCCCAGCTCCCAAGTGCGCGCACTGTAGCGAAATGGCTTGCTGGTGAGCGCACCGACAGGACAAATATCAATCATGTTGCCCGACAGCTCGGAGTCCACGGTGTCGCCAACAACCGTAGTGATCTCCGCATGCTCACCGCGGTGCACCATACCCAGCTCCATGATGCCAGAGACTTCTTGGCCAAAACGAACGCAGCGTGTGCAATGAATGCAGCGCGTCATCTCTTGCATGCTGATCAGCGGGCCTACATCTTTCACCGCAACGGTGCGCTTCTCTTCTTCATAGCGAGAACCGTTGCCACCATACCCTACGGCCAAGTCTTGCAACTGGCATTCACCACCTTGGTCGCAAATGGGGCAATCCAGCGGATGGTTGATGAGCAAAAATTCCATCACGGACTTTTGCGCTTTGATGGCTTTGTCACTCTTGGTGCGCACAATCATGCCCTGGCTCACAGGTGTGGCGCATGCAGGCATCGGCTTAGGCATTTTCTCAACATCGACCAAGCACATGCGGCAGTTGGCGGCAATACTCAATTTCTTGTGGTAGCAAAAGTGCGGTATATAAGTGCCCACTTTGTCTGCAGCCTGAATGATCATGCTGCCTTCAAGCGCTTCAATTTTTTGACCGTCTAGTTCAATTTCAACCATATTCTTTTCTCGCTATCGGTCGTACTATTACGCGGCTACTGCAGCAGGTGCCTGCGCACTGTCGATCTTGGCTTGGAACTCATGCGCAAAATGCTTGATCATCGCGCGTACAGGCATAGCCGCTGCATCACCCAAGGCGCAAATCGTACGACCTTGAATGTTGTCAGCTACTGAGTTGAGCAAATCCATATCGCCAACACGGCCTTGGCCGTTATCAATGCGCTCCACCATGCGCCAGAGCCAACCTGTGCCTTCGCGGCAAGGGGTACATTGGCCACAGGATTCGTGCATGTAGAAATACGACAAGCGCTTGAGGCTCTCGACCATGCAGCGGGTATCGTCCATAACAATCACAGCGCCAGAGCCCAGCATGGAGCCTGCCTTGGCGATCGAGTCATAGTCCATAGTGCACTGCATCATCATCTCAGCAGGTAACACAGGGGATGATGATCCACCGGGAATAACAGCCTTCAGGGTACGGCCTTTGCGCACGCCACCTGCCAACTCAAGCAGCTTGCTAAACGGAGTGCCCAGCGGTACTTCATAATTGCCGGGCAACTCGACATCGCCCGAGACGGAATAAATCTTAGTACCGCCGTTGTTGGGTTTGCCTATTTCTAAATAGGCAGCGCCGCCATGGTTGATGATCCAAGGCACAGCGGCAAAAGTTTCGGTGTTGTTGATGGTAGTGGGCTTGCCATACAAACCAAAACTGGCTGGGAAGGGTGGTTTAAATCGTGGTTGACCTTTTTTGCCTTCTAGTGATTCGAGCAAAGCTGTTTCTTCGCCGCAGATATAAGCGCCAAAGCCATGGAAAGCATGCAGCTCAAAGCTGAAACTGCTGCCCAAGATGTTGTTGCCTAACAATCCTGCAGCACGCGCTTCTTCCAGTGCCTCTTCAAAACGATCGTAGCTCTGGAAGATCTCACCGTGAATGTAGTTGTACCCTATGCTAATTCCCATCGCGTAGGCTGCAATGGCCATGCCTTCGATCACAATGTGTGGATTGAACTCCAAAATATCACGGTCTTTGCAGGTTCCCGGTTCACCTTCGTCAGAGTTGCAAACGAGGTATTTTTGACCGGGAAACTGGCGGGGCATAAAGCTCCACTTCAGACCCGTCGGGAAACCGGCGCCCCCGCGTCCGCGCAAAGCGGATTCTTTGACTGTCGCAATCACCTGATCTTGTGTCATGCCCGCTACCGCGCCTTCGGCTACGGTAGCACCATCTTTGCCTAAAATTTTGCGCAGCGCTGCATAGCCGCCACGTGCCTCGTAGTCTTTCAAGCGCCAGTTGCTACCATTCAAATCTTTGTAGATTTGCGGTTGAATATGGCGACCATGAAAGCAGGTTTGGTTACCTGTGGCTTGAAACTGCGCTAAAACTTGTTCTGCATTCATCTTGTAAGCACCTTATTTGGCTTGGCGCAGACCATCGACCAGCTGATCGATTTTGTCATTGCTCATAAAGCTGCACATGCTGCGGTCATTGACCAGCATCACAGGCGAATCAGCGCATGCACCCAGGCACTCGGACTGCTGCACAGTGAACATGCCGTCTTGGGTGGTGCCACCCATCTCTACACCCAGCTTGCTGCACAAATGGTTGAGCGCTGTTTGACCATCACGCAACTGGCAAGGCAAGTTGGTGCACACATTGAGCTTGTATTTGCCTACAGGCTGCTGGTTGTACATGTTGTAGAAGGTGGTGACTTCTTTGACTGCGATCGCGGGCATGTCAAGATAATCGCCAATGGCTTTCTCAGCCTGCGCGCTAACCCAGCCCTGCTCTTGCTGGACGATGGCCAAGCAGGCCATGACAGCAGAAACTTTTTGGGTTTCAGGATATTTAGCAACTTCTTTATCAAAACGTAGCTGCGTCTGCTTGGACAAGGTGAATGCATGCGCTTCATGCGCAGCCGTGACAGTGGCAACAGTGCTCATCGGTCAATCTCTCCGAAAACAATATCCATCGTACCAATCACGGCAACGGCGTCGGCAATCATGTGGCCTCGGGTCATCTCGTCGAGTGCGGCGAGGTGGGCGAAGCCAGGGGCGCGAATTTTCAGGCGGTAAGGCTTGTTAGCGCCATCACTGACCATGTAAATGCCAAACTCGCCTTTAGGGTGTTCGACTGCGGCATACGCTTCGCCTTGCGGAACGTGAAAGCCTTCGGTGAACAGCTTAAAGTGGTGGATCAAGTCCTCCATATTGCTCTTCATGCCTTCGCGCGAGGGCGCAGCCACTTTGTTGTTATCAGTAATCACCGGGCCAGGATTGACGCGCAACCAGTCCACACACTGTTTGATGATGCGGTTGCTCTGCGCCATCTCTTCCATGCGCACAAGGTAGCGGTCATAGCAGTCGCCTGTCTTACCGATGGGCACATCAAAGTCCATTTTGCCATACACATCATAGGGCTGCTGCTTGCGCAAGTCCCAGGCAATACCTGAGCCACGCAGCATGGCGCCTGTGAAGCCGAGGTTGAGCGCGCGCTCAGGTGTGACCACGCCGATGCCCACCGTACGCTGCTTCCAGATGCGGTTGTCAGTCAGCAGGGTGTGGTATTCCTCAAGGTACTTGGGAAAGCGCTTGGTAAAGTCGTCAATGAAGTCAAGCACGGAGCCTTGGCGACCTTCGTTGAGCTTGGCCAACGCTTTGGCGTTTTTGATCTTGCTGACCTTGTACTGAGGCATGCTATCAGGCAGGTCGCGGTACACGCCGCCTGGGCGAAAGTACGCTGCATGCATGCGTGCGCCGGAGACTGCCTCGTACAAGTCAAACAAGTCTTCGCGCTCGCGGAAGGCGTATAAAAAGATGGTCATCGCGCCGCAGTCTAGGCCGTGGCAGCCGACCCATAGCAGGTGGTTAAGCAGACGTGTGATTTCGCTGAACATGACGCGGATGTATTGCGCACGCTCGGGCACTTCAATGCCCATCATCTTTTCAATCGTCAAGCAGTAGGCATGCTCGTTGCACATCATCGACACGTAGTCGAGACGGTCCATGTACGGCAAAGCTTGGATGTAAGTTTTGCTTTCGGCCAGCTTTTCGGTAGCGCGGTGCAAGAGGCCAATGTGCGGATCAGCGCGCTGGATCACTTCACCATCGAGCTCAAGCACCAGGCGCAACACACCGTGCGCCGCAGGGTGCTGGGGGCCAAAATTCAGGGTGTAGTTTTTAATTTCAGCCATGACTACACCGCCTTCATACCGTTAATACCGCCGTAATTGTCTTCACGAATAACACGCGGTGTGATCTCGCGCAGCTCAATCGTCACGGGCTGGTAAATCACGCGCTTTTTCTCCGCGTCGTAACGCATCTCTACATGACCGTTGGTAGGGAAGTCTTTACGGAAAGGGTGTCCGATGAAACCGTAGTCGGTCAAAATACGGCGCAGGTCGTTATGGCCTTCAAACACGATGCCAAACAAATCAAAGCACTCGCGCTCAAACCAATTGGCCACTGCCCAAATATCGTTGACTGATGCCACCACCGGCAGATCATCCTCGGGGGCAAACACTTTGAGGCGCACGCGCTGGTTGAGCGTCACAGACAGCAGCTGAGACACAACGCAGTAACGCGGACCGTCATACGCACCATCTTTGTACTCGGAGTAATCAACACCGCACAAATCCATCAGCTGCTCAAACTGGCAGCCTTCGACGTCGCGCAAAATGATGGCCGACTCGATATAGTCAGCCGCAGTCACCACCACAGTGATCTCGCCTAGCTCTATGGAAACGCGCTTGGCGCGGGCACCGAGCGCAGCTTCTACAGCGGCCTTGGTGGTTTCGGGGTGTACGGCAAATGCAGTCATGAAATAGAGCCTTTACACGCGCGCAATCGTCTGCGTGCGACGAATTTTTTGCTGTAACTGGATGATGCCGTAGATCAGCGCTTCTGCCGTGGGTGGGCAACCGGGCACGTATACGTCGACTGGCACAATGCGATCGCAACCCCGCACCACCGAGTAACTGTAATGGTAATAACCGCCGCCATTGGCGCACGAGCCCATCGAGAGCACCCAGCGGGGCTCAGGCATTTGGTCATAGACCTTGCGCAGCGCAGGAGCCATCTTGTTGCACAGCGTGCCAGCGACGATCATCAGGTCTGACTGGCGTGGGCTGGGGCGAAACACCACACCAAAACGATCCAAGTCGTAGCGCGCAGCGCCAGCGTGCATCATCTCGACCGCGCAGCACGCCAAGCCAAAGGTCATTGGCCAGAGCGAGCCAGTTTTAGCCCAGTTGATCACCGCGTCCGCCGTGGTGGTAACAATGCCTTCTTTGAGTACGCCTTCAATCATGGTATGACCCTTTTATTCCCAGTCCAGGGCGCCTTTTTTCCACTCGTAGATAAAGCCTACGACCAGAATGCCCAAGAAAATCATCACCGCCCAGAAACCTACGATGCCCACGTCTTTGAGCGCAGCCGCCCAAGGAAACAGGAAGGCGATTTCCAAGTCAAAAAGAATAAACAAAATGGCCACGAGGTAGTAGCGCACATCAAACTTCATGCGTGCGTCTTCAAAAGCTTCAAAGCCGCATTCGTAAGGTGAGTCTTTGGCAGCGTCGGGCCGGCGGGGGCCGAGAAAATAGCCCAGCGCCTGGGGAACGATACCGACACCGATACCCACCAGAATGAATAATAGGATGGGTAGGTATTGCTCAAGGTTCATAACATCTGCTTGATAGATTTATTGCCATCCGCACCATAGCGGGGAGGCACCCAACTCAACAGGGTTTCAAAATATTCTACAGAGCTACCCGCAACTTGCGGGTAGCTCTTAGATTGGTGCCGACGGCGAGACTCGAACTCGCACAGCTTTCGCCACTACCACCTCAAGATAGCGTGTCTACCAATTCCACCACGACGGCTAATTTTTTCTGTTCAAAAGCGTGAGGATTGCCTGACTTGAACAGCCTGAGAGTTTACCCTGAAAAAGCATGCCTTTCACTCTGAGAGGCGGCTTTTGCACCGCTTTTCAAAGGGTACTGTCCAACAGGGCTATTTGGCAGGAATAGGCGCAGCGCCAGATGCAGCAGCCGCTGGGGCTGGCGTGACCGCTGCAGGTGCTGCAGGCTGGCTGTCGCCGGTAGGAATTGGCGCAGAGCCCGGTGCAGTGCCAGATGCTGCACCAGAAGCTGAACTTGCAGGTGCAGTCACTGCCGCCCGTTCCAAGATCGAACCTGAGCTGACTGGGCGCACGCCGCTGAAATAGGCCAATGCGAGTGTGCAAACAAAGAATATGGCTGCCAACACCCCTGTGGCGCGCGACATAAAGTTCGCACTGCCGCTGGCACCAAATAGGCTGCCTGAGCTGCCAGAACCGAAAGCCGCGCCCATGTCGGCGCCCTTACCGTGCTGCACCAAAATCAGGCCGATCATAACGAGCGCGCTGAGCATTTGGATGGCGACTAAAACGGTGGTGATAACTTGCATAAAAACTCCTAATACCTTGTCAATTTTAAATTACGTTGATGTGAACAGCTGTCGCAGTGTGTGTTTATTGCGCTGCAGCGATGATGCTTAAGAAATCTGCGGATTTGAGTGACGCGCCGCCAATCAGGCCGCCGTCGATGTCTGGCTGGACCAATAACTGGGCTGCGTTGGCTGCATTCATGCTGCCGCCATACAAGATTTTGACCCGCTCGGGGTGGCTTGACGCCGCTTTGATCTGGGCGCGCAGCACAGCGTGCACCGCCTGCGCCATCTCGGGTGTGGCGGTTTTGCCCGTACCGATAGCCCACACGGGCTCGTAGGCCACCACAATCTCGCTGATGCAATGCCCGTTTTCGTGAATAACAGCCGCCAATTGGCGTTTGACGACTTCTTCAGTTTTGCCTGCTTCACGCTCAGCCAAGGTCTCGCCCACGCACACAATCGGGGTGATGCCGCTGGCCAAAGCGGCCTTGGCTTTCAAAGACACCACGGTATCGGTCTCGCCATGGTAGAGGCGGCGCTCAGAATGCCCAACGATGGCGTAGCGAACTGCAAAATCTTTGAGCATCGCGCCCGAGACCTCGCCGGTGTAGGCCCCGCTGGCGTGCTGAGAAATATCTTGAACTCCTAAATTAATAGCGAACTTCTTAATATCCACGTCGGAAAACTGGTTAAAAACATGAATTATTTGAGCCAGGTACACACTGGGTGCGCACACTGCCACATCACATGCACAGGCGCTTGGCATGGCCGCTAAGCCCGCGATCACTTCGCTGAGCAAAGCTTGATTGGCAGCCAAACTGCCATTCATTTTCCAGTTGCCTGCAATGAGTTTTTTCATACTTGACTCCAGTCCAGCACGATTTTGCCAATGTGCTGGTTTGTCTCCATCAGGGTGTGCGCCCCAGCCGCATCTTTCGGTGCGAACACGCTGTGGATCACGGTTTTAATCTTGCCAGCCTCGATCAAAGGCCAGACGCTTTGGCGCAGTGCCGCTGCAATCGCAGCTTTGAAAGCAACAGGGCGCGGACGCAGCGTAGAGCCTGTGATCTGCAAACGGCGGCGCAGCACCAAGCCCGCATTGAATTGAGCCTGTAGCCCGCCCTGCACAGCGATGATCACCAAGCGGCCATCCTCTGCCAAGCACTCAATCTCGCGGGCCACGTAGTCGCCTGCAACCATGTCTAAGATCACATCCACACCTGCAATCGGTGCATTGGACAATACGCCGCCCTGCCCTGCACTGGGGCTATTGGCGCTACCGGTGATACGTTTAATTTGCTCAACAAAATCGTGTGTTTTGTAATTGATAGCGTGGTCAGCGCCCAGTGCAATGCATGCAGCGCATTTCTCATCGCTGCCCGCAGTGGCAATCACTGTGCACCCCAGCGCTTTGGCCATCTGTATGGCTGTCACACCTATACCGCTGGTGCCGCCCTGCACGAGCAAAGTTTCGCCCGGCTGCAAACGCGCCCGGTCAAACACATTGCTCCACACTGTGAAAAACGTCTCTGGCAAACATGCTGCCTCGATATCACTCAACCCTTGGGGCACTGGCAAACATTGGCTCGCCGGCGCTGCGCACAACTGCGCATAGCCGCCGCCAGCCACCAGCGCGCACACGCGGTCGCCTAGCTTGAACCCCGCCGCGAGCATCGCCGCCGCATCACCACCCACTATCGTGCCCGCCACTTCTAGCCCCGGCACATCAGACGCGCCCGGCGGCACAGGGTACATCCCCGTGCGCTGCAACACGTCAGGCCGATTAATGCCCGATGCAGACACTTTGATCAACACTTCGCCCACGCCCGCAACCGCGTCCGGGCGCGTGCCCAAGCACAGCACGTCAGGCGCGCCAAAAGAGGTGATTTCAACTGCTTGCATCAGTTTTAGGTAAGAAAATACGTAGTTTTCCGACGTAGATATTCAATAGTTTGCTATTAAATTAATAGTAAACGATTTGTGCAACCGCCTACTACGTCATCTGCAAATTACTGCTGTTGCTGCTGGTCTTGCGCAGGCCGGTCAAGCAGTGCGCGCATCGACAGCTTCACGCGGCCTTTTTCGTCCAGCTCCATCACTTTGACCTTAACGATCTGGCCCTCTGCCAACACGTCAGTGACCTTGTTGATACGCTCATGGCTGATCTGGCTGATATGCAGCAAGCCGTCTTTACCTGGCAGCAGGTTCACCAATGCACCGAAGTCCAAAATCTTGGTGATCGGGCCTTCGTAGATTTTGCCAATTTCTACGTCAGCGGTGATCGCCAAAATGCGGCGCTTGGCTTCTTCAGCCTTGCCGCTGTCGGTGGACGCGATCGTAATCGTGCCGTCTTCGTCGATATTGATCTGCGTGCCGGTCTCTTCGGTCAGTGCGCGAATCACTGCGCCGCCCTTGCCGATGACGTCACGGATCTTCTCGGGGTTGATCTTCATGGTGAACATCTTGGGTGCAAAGTTCGACACCTCAGTCTTGGCTTCACCCATGGCATTTTGCATTTCGGTCAAGATGTGCATGCGCGCTTCTTTGGCCTGAGCCAGTGCCACTTGCATGATTTCTTTGGTGATGCCTTGGATTTTGATATCCATTTGCAGCGCGGTAATGCCGTTGGTGGTACCCGCCACTTTAAAGTCCATATCGCCCAGATGATCTTCGTCGCCCAAAATGTCGGTCAATACGGCAAAGCGGTTGCCGTCTTTGATCAGGCCCATGGCGATACCGGCAACGTGTGCCTTCAGGGGCACGCCAGCGTCCATCATCGACAAGCAGCCGCCGCAAACGGACGCCATGGAGCTAGAGCCGTTGGACTCGGTGATTTCAGAGACCACGCGCAGCGTGTACGGAAACTCTTCTTTGGTCGGCAGCACGGCAACGAGTGCACGCTTGGCCAAACGGCCGTGGCCGATTTCGCGGCGCTTGGGGGTGCCTACACGGCCGGTTTCGCCCGTGGCGAACGGAGGCATGTTGTAGTGGAATATGAAGCTGTCATGGAACTCGCCGGAGAGGGCGTCAATACGCTGCGCATCGCGCTCGGTGCCTAAAGTGGTGACCACCAAAGCCTGTGTTTCGCCGCGTGTGAACAGCGCAGAGCCGTGGGTGCGCGGTAGCACGCCATTGCGAATTTCGATCGGGCGCACGGTGCGTGTGTCGCGGCCGTCAATACGGGGCTCGCCTGCCAAGATTTGGCTGCGCACTAAACCGGCTTCGATGTCAAACAACATCGACTCAACCTTGACGCTGTCAAACTCAGTGCCAGATGCCTTCAAATCGGCCATGACTTCAGCGTAGGCTGTGCGGCAAGCGTGCGTGCGGGCTTGCTTGTTGCGCAGTTGGTAAGCAGCGGCTAGCTTGGCCTGTGCAAAGCCACCGACCTTAGCGATCAACGGCTCGTCCTTGGCAGGGGCTTTCCAGTCCCAAGCTGGCTTGCCAGCGTCTTTGACCAATTCGTGGATGGCGTTGATCGCCACTTTGCTCTGCTCGTGACCAAACACGATGCCGCCGAGCATCAGGTCTTCACCCAACTGCTTGGCTTCGGATTCGACCATCAACACAGCCGCTTCGGTGCCCGCCACAATCAAATCCATCGAGCTGTTGGCCAGCTCAGTGTTACTCGGGTTGAGCACGTATTCGCCGTTGATGTAAGCCACGCGCGCAGCGCCAATCGGGCCTGCGAACGGGATACCGCTAATCGCCAGCGCAGCGCTGGTAGCAATCAGCGCAGGAATGTCGCCCAACACGTCAGGGTTGAGCGACACGGTGTGAATGACCACCTGCACTTCGTTGTAAAAACCTTCCGGAAACAGCGGACGAATCGGGCGGTCGATCAGGCGGCTGGTTAGGGTTTCAAATTCGCTAGGCTTGGCTTCGCGCTTGAAAAAGCTGCCAGGAATCTTGCCTGCAGCGTAGGTTTTCTCAAGGTAGTCGACTGTCAATGGGAAGAAGTCTTGACCGGCCTTGGCGGTCTTAGAGCCGACTACGGTGGCTAACACGACGGTGCCGTCCATGTCCAGCAGCACTGCGCCGCCCGCTTGGCGAGCGATTTCGCCAGTTTCCATTTTGACGGTGTGCTTGCCCCATTGGAAGGTCTTGGTAACTTTGTTAAAAATGCTCATGTGTTAGCTCCATACTATGATTTTAATAGCAAACTATTGAATATCCGCGTCGGAAAAGTTGCTATTTTCTTACCTAAAGTACATTCCTTGTACCCAAAGGTCGAAGCGATGAATCAGAACACGATGCCATCCCAGAGAGAGTTTTGTCGATGGCATGGATCGATAAAACCGTCTTTGGAATGACACAGCTTCAGCTCTGCTTTATTCACTCCGAAATCTCTTGGCCCTTCTTGGGCCCGCACTCGACTAGGGGTTTTACGCCTTTTAAAGTGCAAAACGCCTGAGCTAGTGAACTAACTCAGGCGTTTTATCCATTGCTATGCAATTACTTACGCAGACCTAATTTAGCGATCAGTGCAACGTAACGCTCAGCGTCTTTGTTCTTCAAGTACGCCAACAAGCTCTTGCGGCTGTTGACCATACGCAGCAGGCCGCGACGACCGTGGTGGTCTTTGGCATGCAGTTTAAAGTGGGGGGCCAGCTCGTTAATACGGGCGGTCAGCAGTGCAACTTGCACTTCTGGGCTACCGGTGTCACCGGCTTTGCGGGCGTTAGCCTTAACGACTTCAGCTTTGGTTGCTGTCAACATAGAAAAATTCCTTTAAATTCAACCACTTGCGCAAAATTCAAACATGAACCCTGCAAAGCAAATGGACACTTGCGTACGCGAGTGGAATTACCCGCGCCGTGCTTTGTCTTCGTGGGCCGCAGCCTGCGAAGCCTTCTATTATAGCCTGAGACTGATCAACAGCCGACAAACTAAGGCTGCGAAGACGCCTTATCAGCAGGCTTGTCATCTGCTTTGGGCGTTGCGGTGGACGCGGGGGCTGAAGCTGGCGTCGCGCTGGGCAACTGCCCCGATGTGCCCACACTCACAGTGGCTGGGCCTACGCCAACACCCACCGAGCCGCCTACGGTGCCATTAGAGTTAACGCCCACGCCAATGCTGCCAAAGCCGCCGATGGGCAGGCTAATGCCAATGCCCGTGGTCATATTGGCACAGCCTGCGAGCGCAGCCACAGCCGATACAAGGCCAGCAGCCCTCCAACACAGCGAAAACAAACTTTTGCGCACAGTAAACACCTTTTCGTCTAAACATCCAACTCTTACTCTACGCCCATTTTTGCTAGCGCGCGATGCCCTGGGCTGCGGAATGCTTTAAATCATCATCACCTGCACGCAGATGTGATGAATTGCACAGTCAATCATCATGCTTGTTCTTATGTTTATTCTTATTTTTATGCTTACCGTGGCCTCTTTCATCGTAATAGGCTTGGTAGTCATTTTTAACAAAATACACAGGCTGGCCGCACGCGTTGTATTTGTAGCAATGCTTGGACCATTTTTTGGCATGTCCTGGGGGCACATGCATGTACAGTGGCGCTGGAGCAGCCACCACCACTGGCTGCGCCACGATCACGGGCTGCGTGATGATGACAGGCTGTGGGTAGATCACCGGCGGTGGGGGGCGGCTGCCTATTTCCACTCGGCCATACACGCCGGGCTTGAGCACTCCGCCCACGCTGACATTGACATCTGTTTGGGCAGTTGCAGCGGCACTGGCCACCATCAGCGCCAAGGCCACGCAGCCTTGCGGCCATACATTAAGCTTTTGCATATTGTTCTCACTTTCTATCGGTTTGCGAATATGTAACGCGCACCCCGACTGCGCCGCTTACGCATCTAAACGTAACAACATGCCGCGCATTTTTACAATGCGCTCTGCAACTGCGCCGATCAAGTGGCGATGGCATCCCTCACCTGCTGCAGCGCAGCAGGATCGTCCATGGTGGCCAGATCACCCGTGTCGCGGCCTTCGCACACGGCTTGGATGGCGCGGCGCAGCATTTTGCCGCTGCGGGTTTTGGGGAGCAGCGCCACAAACCGTACCCGCGCTGGGCGCGCCACTGCGCCCAGTTGCTCATCCACCAGCTTCATTACCTCGGCTTCTAGCTTGGCCTTGCCTGCTGCTGTTTCGGTCAATGAGGTGTCTTTGACCACGGCGAACGCCATGGCCACTTGGCCTTTGAGCGCGTCTGCCACGCCCACCACAGCCACCTCGGCAATGTTGGGGTGCGAGGCAATGCTCTCCTCAATCTCGCGTGTACCTAAGCGGTGCCCAGCTACGTTGATCACGTCATCGGTGCGGCCTAAGATGGTGTAGTAGCCGTTGGCGTCGCGGATGCCCCAGTCAAACGTGTTGTACACCTGCTTGCCCGGCACCGATTCCCAATAGGTTTGTACAAAGCGCTTGTCGTCTTGCCACACCGTTTGCATGCAACCGGGCGGCAGCGGGCCTTCAATCACCACCACGCCTTTTTCGCCGTGGCCCTTCATCTCCTCGCCAGTGCCTTCGTGCAGCAGCTTGACGTTATAGCCGTACATGGGCACACCGGGGCTGCCAAACTGCGGTGTGGGGCCACTTAAGCCGCCGCCGTTGGCTGTGGCCAAAATAGGCCAGCCCGTCTCTGTCTGCCAGTAATTGTCGACCACAGGTTTGCCAATGCCAGCGCTGATCCAGCGCGCAGTCGGCTCATCCACCGGCTCGCCTGCCAAATACAGCGCTTTGAGGCTGCTCAAATCGTACTTCGTCAAATAGGCAGGGTCTTGCTTCTTTAAAACGCGAATCGCGGTGGGCGCACTGAACATGTGGGTGACTTTGTACTTTTGCACCAGGCTCCACCAAATACCGCCATTGGTATGGCCGTCCATGTCACGGATCGGCGTGCCTTCGTAGAACAGTGTGGTCATGCCGGCCAAGAGCGGGCCATACACAATATAGCTGTGCCCCACCACCCAGCCAATGTCGCTGGTGGCAAAGTACACCTCGCCGGGTTCGGCATCAAAAATGTATTTCATGCTGGCCGTCAAGCTCACCGCATAGCCGCCCACATCGCGCTGCACGCCCTTGGGTTTGCCTGTCGTGCCGCTGGTGTACAACGTGTAGCTCACGTCGTTAGATTCGAGCCATTCACAAGGCACTTGGGTATAGCGGTGTTTTTTGCGCTGCGTGACGTAGTCCACCACGGGGGCGGCTAGCAACTCAATGGAGGCTAGTTGGCGGTTCACCATCAGAACCGACTCTGGCTTGTGCGCTGCTAATTTAATAGCTTCTTCGAGCAAACCCGTGTAAGGCACCACCTTGCCAGCGCGCGAGCCTGCGTCTGCGGTGATGATGACTTTGGGCGTTGCATCGTCGATACGGCTGGCCAGCGACACACTGGCAAAACCGCCAAACACCACAGAGTGGATCGCGCCAATGCGCGCGCAGGCCAGCATGGCAAACGCGGCTTCGGCCACCATGGGCATGTACAGCAGCACACGGTCGCCCTTGCCTACGCCCATATCTTTGAGAATCGCTGCCATGCACTGCACCTCTTGGTGCAGCTCGCGGTAGTTGTAGGTTTTTTCGGTGTTGGTCTCGGTGCTTACATAGACCAAGGCAGCTTGGTTAGGACGGTCTTTGACGTGGCGGTCGACCGCGTTATGACACAGGTTGGTGGTGCCGCCCACATACCATTTGGCAAACGGCGGGTTGCTGTAGTCGCAAATTTGCTGCGGCTGGGTTTGCCAGTCAATCAACTTCGCCTGCTCTGCCCAAAAAGCCTCAGGTTCGCTGAGCGAGCGGGCTTGAAAATCTGCAAATGCGGCCATGACGGTTTTCCAGAGAAGTTGGTTATGCAATAAAACTTAAATTGAATTATGAGAAGCTTGCATTGCAAAGGACTGACAGCATGCGAGCTAGCGTAAACCCTTGGATGCAAAAGCAATGTTTTGCGTTGTACTAATAGCTTACATAATCGGGCAAACTGCCCCGTTTTAAGTCCCCTTAACCCGTCATTAATCCGTCATTACCCCGCTCTCGAAGGACACGCATGCACACCCTATTAAAAACCGGTCTCAAAATCACTTTAAGCCTCGCGACCGTGGCCTATCTAGCGGGCTGTGCAGCTTTAGCGCCGCAGCCTAAAAACATCAACTTATCACAAGAGCGCTTGCTGCAATTGATTAGCTCGCAGTTCCCGTTCAACAACCGCATGCTGGAGGTGCTTGAAGTGGCAGTGTCTAAGCCGCGCGTGCAGCTAGACCCACTGAACAACCGCATTCAAACCGGTCTGGATGTCAGCGTTGTGCCGCGCGGTGTTGCGGGTATCTTGTTAGGCCGAGATGGCTCGTTAACTGAACGTAAATTCAGCGGAGTTTTGGACATGAGCTATGGCCTGCGCTTTGAACCCAGCGACAACTCGATTCGTATGGCCGACGTGAAGGTAAGCAAGCTGGACGTACCGGGCGTGCCCGAGCAGTTTCAAACCGCAGTCAATAAACTCGGCGGCATGTTGGCCGAAAAGCTGCTGAGCGATTACAGCTTGTACAAACTGACTGCGGCAGATTTGCAATCTGAAGTAAAAGGCTGGGGCTACAAACCAGGTAAATTCAGCATAGCCAACAATGGGCTGAATATTGCGATTGATCCTGTGGCTACCAAGTAGTTTTTTGCTATTTTATTCGTAGCTAACTATTGAATATCTGCGTCGGCGGAGTAGTCTTTCATTCACGGTGCGCGCTTGGGTTAAATCGCAAACTCAAACAACCGCCCTACTCCAACCCCAGCTCCGCTATCTTGCGCGTAATCGTATTGCGGCCAATGCCTAGCTTGACGGCTGCTTCAATGCGGCGGCCTCGGGTGCTGGCCAAGGCTGCTGCTATGAGTTGGCGCTCAAAGCGGGCGGTGAGCTGGTCCCACACATCGCCAGTGCCTTTGTCACCGGCCAGTAAACCTGCAGCCTCGGTGCACAGCTGAGCTTCCCATCCTGCGGATGGTGCAGCTGGCTGGCTGGCTGCGCTGGCCGGTGCTTGACTCACATCGCCAACAACGCTTTGCAAACTATCTGCTGAGGACGCAGCAGCATATTCATTTGCCGCTTTAGGTGAAGAAAAATCGATGTTTTCCGACGTGGATATTGGATAGTTAGCTATTGATTTAGTAGTAACCGAGTGGTCTAACGACTCGGCCACCACGGCAGCTACTGCAGAGCCAGAGCTGTCGACAATCGTTGCAGACATTGGCGCAGCGTGCACGACGGGGGACAGTACCTCGGGCGGGAGGTCTTTCTCGTCGATCACTTGGGTCGGTGCCATCACGGTGAGCCAGTGGCACACGTTTTCTAGCTGGCGAACATTGCCCGGAAAGGCAAAGCGCGACAGGCGGGCCAGTGCGTCGGGCGAGATGCGTTTGGGGTCTACACCCAGCTGCTTGCCAGACTGCTGCAAAAAGTGTTTGGTCAGCGCAGGGATGTCTTCGCGGCGCTCGCGCAGGGCGGGCAGGCGCAGGCGGATGACGTTCAAGCGGTGAAACAGGTCTTCTCTGAAGCTGCCTTCACGGACTTTTTTCTCTAGATCTTGGTGGGTAGCCGCGATCACGCGCACATTGGTTTTGACTGCACTGTGGCCGCCCACGCGGTAAAAGCTGCCGTCAGACAGCACGCGCAGCAGCCGCGTTTGCAGGTCAAACGGCATATCGCCAATTTCGTCTAAAAACAGCGTGCCTGCATCGGCCTGTTCAAAGCGGCCTCGGCGCATGGTTTGCGCCCCGGTGAACGCACCCCGCTCGTGGCCAAACAGCTCGCTCTCAAGCAGATCTTTCGGGATAGCTGCTGTATTGATAGCCACAAAAGGCCCATTGGCGCGGGACGAATGCTTGTGCAGCGCTTTGGCCACCAGCTCTTTGCCGCTGCCCGACTCGCCAGTGATCATCACTGTGACGTTGCTTTGGCTCAGGCGACCAATGGCGCGAAACACGTCTTGCATGGCGGGCGCTTGGCCCAGCATTTCGGGCGC
>JANPDG010000164.1:0-5700 GCA_031431335.1 Polaromonas sp.
TCCACATCACCGCTGGCAGTAAAACTACGGTCATCGGCCTGCACCGTCTTCTTAGCCAAAAAGTCGGCGGCTATGTCGGCAATGTAGTCGCCGTTATAAAAGCCTTTACTCTCTGGATTTTCAGGATCCGTCGGCCAGCAATCATCACCCGGCTTAAAACCTTTGGCACGCAACTGTGTTGATTTTGCCAGCGTGGCAATTTGCACGCCCGCGTCGTTGTAGTAAAACTCACGGTACACCTGCTGGCCCTGTGTAGCCCACAGGTTGCAGATCGAATCGCCCAGCGCCGCTTGGCGGCCATGGCCCACATGCAGTGGGCCAGTAGGGTTGGCCGAGACAAACTCCACCATCATCTTTTGCCCAGTGTCCTTCTGGTACCCATAGCAATGGGCTTGCGCCAACACCTCGCGCACCACCTGCTGCTTGGCCTCGGGCTTGAGCCTGAAGTTAATAAACCCCGGCCCGGCTATCTCAATGGCCGCCACCCAGTCGGTAAACGCCTGCGTTTTGAGCAGCGACTCGCGCAAGGTTTCTGCCAGCGCACGCGGATTGAGCTTGAGTGCCTTGGCCAACTGCATCGCAGCGGTACAGGCAAAGTCCCCATGCTCAGCCACCTTGGGCGACTCCAACGCGGCTCGCGCGCCCGCACCAGGGCTTAAAAGTTCAAGTTCGCCAGCCAATGCGGCCAGCAGTTGTTGTTTCACTAATTGCATGGGGTGATTTTACGGGTTTGCTGCCCAGGCAGCCAAGCGCAAAGCCCGTTCCACAAAATCCGGTGCCACTTTGGTCTTAGGCACTTTCATGTCAAACCAACTGCGCACATTGGTATCCAGCCCGATGCCGTGCATATAGTTGTATAGGGCTTTGTTCAGCGCCACGCCTAGGGCGTCGTGGTCTACACCCGAAGGGTCGATGAAAGCGATGTCGTTTTTGGCGAACTGGCCTTCTGGCAACGCGACGAGTTTGACGCCGTAGTCTTGTGGGGCCATGCCTACGGGGGAGTGCACGGTGCAGGCGAAGCGGTGAAAGAAGCCGCTTTGGATGCAGCCAGCGGCAAAAAGCTGGCGCACATACTCTAGCGCGTCCACCGTGTCTTGCACGGTTTGGGTGGGAAAGCCGTACATCAGGTAAGCGTGCACCAAAATGCCTGCATCAGAAAAGCCCTTGGTCACGCGAGCTACTTGCTCAACGGACACGCCTTTTTTCATGAGCTTGAGCAGGCGGTCGGAGGCCACTTCCAGGCCGCCGCTGATCGCTATGCAGCCGCTGTCTGCCAGCTCTTGGCACAGGTCGGGCGTGAAGGATTTTTCAAATCTTATGTTGCCCCACCAGCTGATGGCGGTGCTCCGCGCTTGCAGCTCAGCGGCCAGTGCCTTGAGTGCTTTGGGTGGTGCGGCTTCGTCTACAAAGTGAAAGCCGGTTTGGCCGGTCTCGTGCACGATTGCCTCGATGCGGTTGACCAGTTCCTGCGCCGTGGTGCCTTCATACCGCGAGATGTAATCCAGGCTGACATCGCAAAAACTGCACTTTTTCCAGTAGCAGCCGTGCGCTACGGTCAGCTTGTTCCAACGGCCATCGCTCCACAGGCGGTGCATGGGGTTGAGCATGTCGAGCAGGCTCAGGTAGTCGCCCAGCGGCAGGCCGTCCCAAGTGGGGGTGCCTACGTCGCCAAACGGCACGTCGGGCTCGGCGAGGTTGATGTATTTGACTTTGGTTTCTTCGCGTGTGAAGGTGCGCACTAGGCGCTGCAGACCGCGCTTGCCTTGCACATGCTCCAAGAGCGCGAGTAGCGGGCGCTCGCCGGCATCGAGGGTGACAAAGTCAAAATAATCAAACACACGCGGCTCGGCCAGCTCACGCAGCTCGGTGTTGACGTAGCCGCCGCCCAGCACCAGCTTGGTTTGTGGGCTGTGCGCTTTGATGGCTTGGGCAATGCGAAAGGCGGCGTAGACCGAACCAGGGAAGGGGACGGACAGCAACACAACGGTGGGTTTGGTTTGGTCGAAGGTTTTTAAAGCAATATTAATGAGCGCGCTGTCTACCAAGGTTAACGGTTTGGCCAATGCATCTGCCAGCGGGTCAAACGTGGGTTGGCTGCCCGCCAGCGACTCGGCGTAGCGCACAAACTCAAAGCGCGGGTCGATGGCATCTTTCAGCACATCGGCCAGGTCGTTAAGGTACAGCGTGGCCAAGTGCCGCGCTTTGTCTTGCGCGCCCAGCGCGCCAAAGGCCCAGGCCAACGGGTCGCCGCCCTCGTCGTCTACGTACACCTCCAGCGCCTCAAAGCGCGGGCCTTCGGGCAAAAAGCTACGGGAGTTAATGCGGTGGGCTAGGGTGGAGTCTTTGCCCTGCAAGAAGTTAATCGCAGGGGTGATGGTGGCGACGTAGCGGCCGTATTGCGCCATGAACAGAGCCACGCGCTCGGTGGTTTGGTCTAGTTTATCGATCTTGGCGTAGATGCTTTGCAAGCCTTGTTTGGAGAACAAGCTGAGGACCAAAGCCAGCGCCACATCTGCCTGCACTGCGTCCACCCCGCGCGAGCGCAAAAAGCCGGTGATGTAGGCGGTGGACGGATAAGGCGTGTTGAGCTGCGTCATCGGTGGGATGAGCGACAGGACGCGCAGGGCTTGGGTGGACATGGGGTGATTATCCCGTGATGTGGGGAAGTTAATTTAAATCTGCGGTAATTACTATACTATTTATAGCAAACTATTGAATATCTACGTCGGAAAAGTGCTATTTTTTCTTCCAAAAATGTGTTGTTTGATATGACTTGGGGTTTTGTCTGCTGCTTGGGTTGCGGTGTTCTGGCTTGGCGGGTTGGCTTATGTCTTTTGAATGCGCTGGGTGGGTGTCTGCGTGTGTGGGTGTCCCTCTCGCCTGGCACGGGAGTACCCTTACGCCTGGCGAGAGGGACACCCACACACTTGATCTGATTAATGTGGAGCGCTGCGGGTATTGAACACGTGGTCTTTGACGAAGCTACGGGTAGCGCGCGACCATTTGTACAGGTGAGATGGCGTGTGCCTAATGCGCGATTTCTGGTACCCCAGTATGAGCGCGTTAGGCATACGCCATCTCACCCGAAGCCACATAACCAAGACGCATAAACCTCACCCAAAACTACACAACCAACAAACTCAAAGCCGCCGCTTTGATAGCCAACGTCAACCGCCCAGCTTGCGGAGCCTCACGCTGCCAGTGATGCCAAAACAGCGGCACGTCGACAAACTGGTCGGGAAACAGATCGACCAAGCGCCCGCTGGGCACATCGTCCGGTGCTTGAATATCGGCTTGCATGCCCCAACCCAGCCCGCTGAGCAGGCCCTGACGGTAGGCGTCGACTGCGGGAATATAGTGGCGCGGATAGGCCAGGTCAGACACGCCAAAGCATTGGCGCAAAAACTCGTCTTGCAGGCCGTCTTTGCGGTTAAATCCGATGGCCGGTTGGGTGACCAGCTGGTGCAGGCCGAGGGTGTGCTTTTTGCCCAGCAGCTTGGCTTGCAGCGCTGGCGCGGCCACACAGCGGTAGCGCATGGTGCCCAGCGGCTCGGCCACACAGCCGCGCAGGGGGGTGGCCAGGGTGGTCACACAGCCAATCACGTCGCCGTTTTTCAGCCATTCCAGCGTGTGGTCTTGGTCGTCTACTGTCACATCCAAGGTGAGCTTGTGCTTTTGCAGCGCAGCCTGAATGCCAGGAAAAAACCACGAAGCCAGCGAGTCGGCGTTGACGGCCACGCTGATGTTTTGGTAGGCGCTGCGCCCCGCGCGGCCTGCGGGCTGCAGGGTGTGTTGCAGGTCGGCTTCTAGCAGGCGCACTTGCTTGATGTGGGTGAGCAGCGCTTGGCCTGCGGGGGTGGCGCGGGCGGTTTTGCCGCGAATTAACAGGCGCTGGCCTAGCGACTCTTCCAGCGCTTTGATGCGCAGGCTGGTGGCGGCCAAAGTGATGCGCAGGGTCACGGCTGCAGCGGACAGGCTGCCAGTTTGCACGGTGGCGTCAAAAGCGGCTAGTTGGCGGGGGTCAAATTGCATACTACTATTAAACCAAATTTAAGTAAATGTAGAAATAGTTAATTTTGTTTAATATTTTGCGCAACTGATGGATGATATGACCAATTCTCAAGGAAACCTCACCATGACCGCCGCTTTTTCAGGCATGCTGCTCAGCCTGTCGCTCATCATCGCCATTGGCCCCCAAAACGCCCACGTGCTACGCATGGGGCTGCTGCGTTCGCATGTAGGGCTAACTGTAGTGGCCTGTGCGGTGACCGATGTGATTTTGATTGGCATTGGCGTAGCGGGCTTGGCCCAGCTGGGCAGTTTGTCAGCTGGGGTGCATGGCGCGATGATTGGCGCGGCGATATTGTTTTTGCTGCACTACGGCTGGGGCGCGGCGCGGCGCGCTTGGGCTAACCAATACAAGGGCTTAAGTGCCACGCAGCAGGGCGCACCAGCCACCCGCAGCCAAGCGCTGGGCACCGCGCTGGCGTTTTCGTGGCTTAACCCGCATGCTTGGTTAGATACGGCGGTGCTGATTGGCACTGCGTCGCTGGCGTATGGTCGCCCTGACAACTGGAAGTTTGGCGCAGGCGCGGCAGCCGGATCGCTGCTGTGGTTTGTGGCGCTGGGCTTGGGCGCGCAGCTGTTGGCCCACAAGCTGGCCAAGCCTGCGGTGTGGCGCAGTATTGATGCCATGGTAGCGCTCACCATGTGGGGCACTGCGGCTTGGTTGGCTGCAGGGCTGCTGCGTAGTTAAACCCATTTACTATAAAATAAATAGCATACTATTGAATATCCACGTCGGAAAACTGCCCTAAAAACTCCCAAAATATCTGTTTGACAAATAGCACGCCACGCATGCGGCCTACTTGCGCAAACTGTAAATGCGGTTGCCAATTCCAATCGTGTCGATGCTCTTTTGGCCTTTGGAGGGGAAGAAATAAAAGCCTGTGGTGACGCTTTGGCCGCTGTCGTATTGCATCGTCATGGTGTGGCCTTTGAGGCTGTAGCGGCCACCGCCTGAGCGCCCGCTGCTAGTGGCAACACCGGGGGCTGACCCGCCGCTGCTGGCGTTAGAGCTAAAAACGCCGCTGGGCTGAAACACCACCGTGTCGGCGCTAAAAGTAAGCACGCTGCCGCCCAACGGTAAGTTACCTCCGGTAGACAAATAGCGGTAGGTGCCGCTCAAAACATCGCCGCTGCCTGCTGCAAAGGTGCGGTAAAAAGTAGCGCCAGACAAGGTGGTTTGTTTGCCGTCGTCCCACGTGACTTGAAAGCCTTGACTGCCACTGCGCTGCCAGCGGCCTTGGCGCATTTTTCGGCCCACAGGCGTGCCGCCAAAAGCGCTGTCCAGGTCGTTTGTAATGCGGCCATCTTTGAACACGGCGTAGGATGTAAAGTCAAAGCCGCTGGTGCTGTAGGTTTGATCCATGTAAACCCCCTCCAGGCTGCTGGTGTTGCCTGCGATGCGCGCAGGCGCGGCGGCGTTGGGCTGTGCTGCTGGCGCTGACGGCGCGGTTGGTATAGAAGTGGTCGAAGAGGTTAGGCCCAGCGCAGCCACCACTGCGCGGTGTGGTGCAGATTGGGTGGCGCGCAAATCTAGCTTGGGGCTGTTGTACAGCTGCTGCAACTGCGCACTGGTAAGGCAGTTAGGAAAAGCTGTGCGCAGTTTTGAGGCATTTTGCGCCTCGCTGACTTCAA
>JANPDG010000165.1:0-10554 GCA_031431335.1 Polaromonas sp.
TCTCACTAGAGACTACACAAACAGTAAGCGGCTATCAGCCGTCAGCCATCAGCGCCTGCGCGCAGGCTTGATCGAGTTGTCAAAATACTCGGGAGCCTTCTTTTGCACCCAGGTGATAAAACTGGCGATCTCAGGGTGCGCAGCCAACGCGGGCCAGGTGGCAAACTGCCGAGCCAGTTCTTTTTCACTCAGGGTTGCATGAATTTTGCGGTGGCAAATGCGGTGCACGGTGTACGTGACTCGGCCGCCTTGGCTTTTGGGCAGCAAGTGGTGCTCGTCCACGCTGCGGCCTGCTACTAAGGGTCTGGCGCACAGCGGGCAGTTGCCCAGAGCAGCTGGCGCAGCGTGACCCAACGCGCCCGAACGCTCTGCCAGATGTCCACCCAGATGCGCACCAGCATGCAGCCCCTCAACCTGCTGATACCGCAGCGCGCGCTTGGCAACCATGCTTTAGCTACTTTTCATCTGCACAAGTTATACTTTGGAAGAAAAATGAGCAGTTTTCCGACGTGGATATTGGATAGTTTGCTATTAATTTAGTAGTATAACTATTTGCAAACAACTTGCAACTTACCTAACAACATCTCCACAAACCCGTCAAATCCGCTCAGTCACCCACGCCTGCACACTGGCCAGTGCCTGCGCTATTTTTGCAGGCTCAGTGCCGCCCGCCATGGCCATGTCGGGCTTGCCTCCGCCTTTGCCGCCAACTTGTTGGGCCACAAAATTGGCCAGTTCGCCTGCTTTAACTCGTGCCGTCGTGTCAGCCGTAACGCCCGCAGCAATCTGCACTTTGTCGCCATCGACTGCGGCTAACACGATCACAGCAGTTTTCAGCTTGTCTTTGAGCTTGTCCATCGTGTCGCGCAGCGTTTTGGCGTCCGCGCCTGCGAGCTTGACGGCCACCAGTTTGACGCCTTTGATGTCGACTGCGCCAGTTGCCAGTTCATCGCCTTGGCTGGACGCCAGCTTGCCTTTGGCAGCGGCCAGCTCTTTTTCCAACGCTTTCATGTCGGTCTGCATTTGTGCAATGCGGGCTGACAGTTCGGCAGGCTGGGTTTTGAGTGCCGCTGCGGCTTGATTGACCATATCTTCCAGGTCTTGCACATACTGCACCGCATGGCTGCCCGTTACGGCCTCAACCCGGCGAACGCCAGCGGCCACGCCGCTTTCTGCTACGATTTTGAATAATCCAATATCGCCCGTGCGCTGCACATGGGTGCCGCCGCACAGTTCTTTAGACGAGCCTATTTCTAGCACACGCACTTCGTCGCCATACTTTTCGCCAAACAGCATCATCGCGCCCGAGTTTTTTGCGGCCTCAATGTCCATTACCTTGGCGTCAGTCGCCGCGTTGTGCAAAATCTCGGCGTTCACCAGCAGCTCAATGGCTTTGATCTGCGCGTCAGTCACTGGCGCGTTATGCGTAAAGTCAAAGCGTGTGCGCTCGGCGTTGACCAAGCTGCCTTATTGCTGCACATGCGTGCCCAGCACTTCGCGCAGGGCATGGTGCATCAGGTGGGTGGCGCTGTGGTTGCGCATGCTGTGCGCGCGCACCTCGGTGTTCACCTGCGCGTCGATGCTGTCGCCCACCTTTAGCGTGCCCTGCACCACTGCGCCGTGGTGACCAAACACATCGGTCTTGATCTTGAGCGTGTCGAGCACCGCAAAGCTGCTCGAACCGTTGGTCAGCACACCCTCGTCGCCCACTTGGCCGCCGCTCTCGGCATAAAACGGCGTAGTGTCTAGCACCACAATCCCATCTTGGCCTTGCTTTAGCTCTTTTACCGACGCACCGTCTAGGTATAGCGCTACAATTTTTGCAACACCATCGAGCGCTGTGTAGCCGGTAAAGGTGTTGGCCTGGCCCGCGTAGTCCAGCGCTTTGTCCATCTTAAACTTGCCTGCAGCACGAGCCTGGGACTTTTGCTTTTCCATGGCCACGTTAAAGCCAGTTTCGTCTACCGACAGGTCACGTTCACGGCACACATCGGCTGACAAGTCCAGCGGAAAGCCATAGGTGTCATGCAACTTAAAGGCCACATCACCGGGCAAGGTTTGCACCTTGGCTTTGCCGGTGGCTGCGTCGTAGCCCAGGGCCGTGTCCAAAATCTCCATACCTGTGGCCAGCGTTTCAAAAAACCGCTCTTCTTCCACTTTCAACACATCCATCACCCGCGCAGCATCGTTTTTCAGTCGCGGGTAAGCGTCGCCCATCATGCGCACGAGGTCGGGCACGAGTTTGTGGAAAAACGGGGTCTTTTTACCCAACTTGTAGCCGTGGCGGATGGCGCGGCGAATGATGCGGCGCTGCACGTAGCCTCGGCCTTCGTTGGACGGGTTCACGCCGTCGCTGACTAAAAACGCAGTAGCGCGAATATGGTCGGCGATCACACGCAGGCTTTTGTTGTTCAGGTCACTCACGCCGGTTTCGCGGCCAGCGGCTTTGATCAATTGGTCAAAAATATCAATTTCGTAGTTGCTGTGAACGTGCTGCAAGATAGCGGCCAAGCGCTCTAGCCCCATGCCGGTGTCTACACACGGCGCAGGTAGCTTGTTGAGCGAGCCGTCGGGCTGCATGTCAAACTGCATGAAAACGTGGTTCCAAATCTCAATGAACCGGTCGCCGTCTTCACCGGGGCTGCCGGGCGGGCCGCCTTCGATATGGTCGCCGTGGTCATAAAAAATCTCGCTGCACGGGCCGCACGGGCCGGTGTCGGCCATCATCCAAAAGTTGTCTGACTTGTACTTGCCGCCCTTGTTGTCACCAATGCGCACCATGCGCTCGGGCGGCACGCCGATCTCTTGGGTCCAAATATCGTAAGCCTCGTCATCGTCAATATAGACCGTGGCCCACAGCTTGTCGGCGGGCAGTTTGTAGACTTGGGTCAACAGCTCCCAGCCCCATTTGAGCGAGTCGCGCTTAAAGTAGTCGCCAAAGCTCCAGTTGCCCATCATTTCAAAAAACGTATGGTGGCGCGCGGTGTAGCCCACGTTTTCCAAGTCGTTGTGCTTGCCCCCTGCCCGCAAACACGCCTGCACGCTAGCCGCGCGCACGTAAGATCGTTTGTCGGTGCCCAAAAACACGTCTTTAAATTGCACCATGCCCGAGTTGGTAAACATGAGCGTAGGGTCGTTGCCGGGCACTAGGCCGCTGGACTCCACCACGGCGTGGCCTTTGGTGGCGTAAAAGTCTAGAAAAGACTTGCGGATGTCGGCGACGGAGAATTTGGGGGTAAGACTGATCATAGTCCTGTATTTTACGGTGCTGTGCGGTGGTTTTTACTTTTTAACGGCACTCACTGCCGAGACAGCTGCACGCAGCGCCAGCAGGTAGCTGTCTTGGCCAAAGCCGCAAATTTGGCCTTTCACTATGTCGGCAAACACCGACTTGTGGCGAAACTCTTCGCGCGCATGGATGTTGCTCATGTGCAGCTCCACAACCGGGCAGGTCAAAATAGCCAGTGCGTCACGAATGCCGTAGCTGTAATGCGTCCAAGCGCCTGCGTTAACCAGCACAGCATCGGCTTTGTCAGTAAAAGCTTGGTGGATGCGGTCCACAAAAGCGCCTTCATCGTTGCTTTGAAAGTGTGCAATCTGCGCGCCCAACTCTTTGCCCAGCTTAATTAGGCTGGCGTTGATCTCGTCCAGCGTGACGCTGCCGTAGTGCGCGGGGTCGCGTGTGCCAAACATATTGTGGTTAATGCCGTGGAGCATAACAATCTTCATGGTGTGTCCCTTGGATTGAAGTGTTAACAAACTGACCAGAGCGCATCTGGTCTATTGCAATCTGCATGATAACTTCTGCGATGTTAGCGGTATTTATCTTCAAGATAGATATTTTGGAGGAGAAAATCGATGTTTTCCGACGTAGATATTCAATAGTTTGCTATTAATTTAGTAATTCAAAGAGGCAAATTCTTTTCAATCCCTTGGATGCAAGCCCATAGCGTGCTGTTGACTGGTGTGGGCACACCGTGCTGCGCGCCTAGCCGCACCACGGCGCCGTTGATGTAGTCCACCTCAGTGCGCACACCGCGCTCTAGGGTTTGCAAAATAGACGGTTTAAATTCAAACGGCAGGCCTGCGCCTGCCGTGTGCCAGGCCCGCGCAGGGTCGGTGATGCTAACGCGCACGCCCAGCACCTTGGCCACAGCCATCGCTTCGCACACCGCGGCCATGGCTACGCTTTGCAGTTGCGGCATTTGGTACAAGTCGCCATAAGCCAAGCGGGTTATACCGCTGATGGCACCTGTGGCTACATTAATAAACAGCTTATCCCAGACAGCGCCCGAGATGTTATCGCTCACCGTGGTTTGCAACCCCGCAGCATTAAAAGCATCGGCAATCTGCGTGACGCGCCCACTGATGGCACCATCTAGCTCGCCAATGAGGGTGTCTTTGCCCACGTGTCCGCAGATCACATGACCGGGCGCTATCATTTGGCCGCCGCAATAAGTTTTGCCTGCTAGCACACGTTGCCTGCCCACGATAGCGCTCAAAATATCTTCATGCCCCAGCCCGTTTTGCAGCGACAGCACGCTCGTGTGTGGGCCTATCAGCGCGCTAGCGGTTTGTATCGCTTGGGCAGTTTGGGCAGATTTCACCAACACGATAACGCAGTCCACCACACCCGCATCGCCTGCGTGGGCGAGCGCCTTGACCCGAACCACACGGTCTACGCCCGCAGTGCGCAACGTCAAGCCGTGCTGTGCAATAGCCTGCACATGGACAGCGTTGCGCGTAATCAAGCACACATCATGCCCCGCCTCGGCCAGTACACCGCCTAGGGCGCTACCCAGTGCACCTGCACCCAAAACAGCAAATTTCAACATTTTTGGCTGCTCCTGGTCGCTACGTTGCCCAAACCAGAGGCACCGTAATATCTGCAATCACACCGCGCGTCTGGGGCCGCACACCGCGCCACCACGCAAAAGCCTCGGCCGCTTGCTCGGCCAACATCCCTACGCCGTCCACACACTGCACAGCGCCTGCGCTGCGCGCAAGCTGCAAAAAGGGCGTGGCCCCTTTGCCATAAACCATCTCGTAGGCCAGTGTCTGCGGCATAAATAGGCTCGCGGCAATCGGCGGCAACTGGCCAGACAGACTGGCCGATGTGGCGTTAATAATGATGTCAAAACTGCCCGCTAATGCGGCGTAACTGCAGGCGGACAGCACAGCGTTTTGCGCCTTGCCTGATGCACCGGACACACCAGTAACACCAGCCACACCAGCGGCTTGCACGTCAGCCACCAACGCCTGCGCCTTGCCCACATCGCGGTTGGCCACCGTCACGCAGCGCGGCAATTGCTGCAAAATGGGCAGCAGTGCCCCGCGTGTTGCGCCGCCCGCGCCCAGCAACAGCACCCGTTTGTCCAGCAGCGCCACGCCCAAATTGGTTTGCATATCGCGCACCAGCCCCACACCGTCAAAGTTTTCGCCCAGCACCTGGTCACCCTCAAATTTGAGCGCGTTCACCGCGCCTGCCAGCCGCGCACCCACGCCCAGCTGGGTGGCGTAGGCAAAAGCATCCAGCTTGAACGGAGCCGTCACGTTCAGCCCCAAAGCGCCGCGTGCACGAAAAGCGTCTACGTCTTTGGCAAACTCTCCCACGGTGCCCAGCAGCTTGGTGTATTCCATGCTTTGCCCCGTAGCCTGCGCAAAGCTGGCGTGAATCAGCGGCGATTTGGATTGCGCTATCGGGTTGCCAATCACGGCGTAAGTATCGATGGTGAAACGGTCAGTCATGGCTTATTGTCCCACACACATTGCTGCTTATCTGGTCTGGTAGAACTATCAAATATATAGCAAACTATTGAATATCCACGTCGGAAAAGTGTTCATTTTTCTTCCAAAAATGGGGAGATCGTAATGACCTGGCCAGTCCGGTCAACCAAGTCCGTTCACATTGAGGCTCGTGAAACCCTCTGCGGGGTTAGGCGGATGGGGTGACTAAACACTTGGACTATCAGCGTTTCCAAAGCTGCGTGCTTGGCTTGAACTGGCTCCAGGCAAACCAAAAGGTCTGCTGACTTAGGATCTCTTTGCTGCCAGCAAACGTACGCAGGCCACCTGCGTCGATGCGCACTTCAACACCGTCCAGGCGCACCGGCTCACCCGCTGCCAACGCCAGCTGCACCGCAGCGCGCGCAAAGGCTAAGGCCTTGCCTTGTGGGTTGGTCACGCCCAGCACCACTTCGTGCACTGGTAGACGCGGGTCGACATCGCCCACCGGAAATATCGGCCCTTGGTCATCACGCCCACGCAGGGGGTTGAGCGGGTAGTTTCGCCCTATGCCGCCGTCTTGCGCCAGTAAAGTGGTTTTGGGATGCGCTGCGCGCCAAGCACCCCAAGTGGCAACCACCACTGTGGTCTGCGCTAGTGTGACCCCCGCTTTGCGCAGCGGGCCTGAACGGGCTTGACCCGTGAATGTGTCGATCACTGAGCCACTGCGCACGTCGTACATCAGCTTGTTCGAGCGTGACAACAAACCAGATGTGCGCAGCAACGGCGTGAAGCCCGGTACCTGGTCAGTGAAATACGCCTGCACCGATAAACACAGCGTGCAGTAGGGAATGCCAATTTGTCTGCCACCCAGTGTGTCGTTGACCATTTCATGGATTTCCATCATGTGCTTGGGATAGGCGCGTGCTTGGCCGTTCACCACAATGCCAAACACAATAGCGTCATTGGGATACCAGTCGCCTTCGCTAGCGGGGGTGACCTTGGGCTGATCCAGCGCCGGTATGCAGCCGCGCGGGCATACTTGACCGCTGGTAGCATCGGGGCGATCATCGATAAACACCCCGCCCCAGCCTACTTGTCGCCAGTCGATGATCGATTCGGCATCAGCAAAAAAGGGTGCCCAGCGCGGCTCGATCAAGACATATAAATCGCGCTTCATCTCGCGGTAACCGGGTGGCGCTGGCAGGTTCCAGGCCAGCAAGCGGTCACCTATGGCGGTGTAAGCGTTGGCGGGCAGCGCCGTGCCGGTCAGTTTTTCAAATGCGGCGACGATCGCTACCTGGTGGTCACTGCCTGCAAAGCGAATCAGGTCAAACAGATACCAAGCCATGCGCGCGTCACCTGAGTCACCAAACACTTTGACAGCAGCAAAAGGAAAGCGTGCCGCCTTCAGTTCAGCGGCGGCTTGCGCCAGTGCTTTTTGCACGGCGGGCGAATGCGGCTTGGTTGTCGCGGTGGGTGCGGGCGGCGCAGCTGGGATAGGCTGCCTGCTCTTGTCAAGCTGCACGGCACCAGAGGCTTGCGCCGCCGCCTCACCAGGTATTAACAGGACGCACAAAAGCGCAATGCCGATCAAAAGCACAGGGCGAATGAAATCCACAGTCCAACGCATTGACAAGCTGTGTGACTTGAACATGTCTGTCTCCTAGCGCGACGCACATGGCAGCCGCTTGGATATTGGTCTACAGACCTAAGGCGTTCTTACAGTCGTGAGCCGTTGCGGATTGAGCCTCAATAAAGTTCTATACAAGCCTCTGGCGTGGCGCCAATCAGCAAATCAAGATCACTGCCCTCCTCATTTTGGCCCGACAACACACTATGGCGCGAGGGCTGAGGTGGTTTTACGGGTCTGCGGCTGAAGGTAGGGAGAGTATCTTGCGCAGCGTGTTTTTGGAAGAAAATAGAGCACTTTTCCGACGTAGATATTCAATAGTTTGCTACTGAATATATAGTAAGTAACAATCTCAGCGTGACAGCCACTGAGCGCACAAAGCAAATGGGGCCAGATCAAATTCAGGACGAGGCGCTCTCCGGCGACTAACCAGCCAGTACGAAATTTGCTCTGTCCCTTTTTGCGGTCGACCCGGAGTGCAAACTCAGAGCCCGTCGGCATCTGCTCGAAGCGAGTGCCTTAAAACAAGCCCATAAGACAGGGCTGAACGATCTACGCCATGCGCCCTGTGCGCAGCGCAATAGCCCAGTCGGGGCGGTTGCGCTGCAGGGCCAACAGCGCCATAGGCTCAAAATCATAGGGCACGCTGCGCAGGTCGATCTGCCAGCCCGCAGCGGTTTGCTCAGTGATGGCGTAGCGGGCGTGTGGGCTGCCGGTTTCGATGACGTGCTTAAACGGGTGCACATCGTCATACGCTGGCAGACCAACGCTGCCGGGGTTAACGACAGTGACCAGCCGCTGCGGCTGGTGCCCGGCCTTGGTCAAAACGCTGACTACGCGCGGCACATGGGTGTGGCCACACAGCATCAGACTGGCGCGGTCTACGTGCAATCCGCTACCCATACGCTCTAGCACCTCGTGCGCTGTCGCTGCGCGCACCCCGGGGTCGCCCTGCTGGGCAAAATCATCGGTGACGGTTTCTAGCCAGTAGTGCAGGTCACTGCTGGGCGTACCGTGGCAGGCAAACACGTCCTCGGTCAGCCAGTGCGTCGGTGGCGCGCTGGCCAGCCACGCACGGTGCTCAGAAGTGATTTCGCTGGCCGTGCAGGCGTCGCTGCGGTTTAAGCGCTCGGGCGCCAGCGTGAGCAACTGGCGCTCATGGTTGCCTGCAATCATGCCGATTTGCCGCTGTATCAACAGGTCAGCCGTGCGTGCAGACGCCAACGGGCCGCCCAGCGTGTCACCTAAATTAAAAACCTGGTCAACACCCATGCGGTCTATGTCAGCCAGCACCGCTTGCAGGGCAGGCAAGTTGCCGTGGATATCTGAGATAAATGCAAATTTCATGGGGCCTTAGCACTTTTACTACTAAATAAATAGCAAACTATTGAATATCCACGTCGGAAAAGTGCCCTATTTTCTTCCAAAAACCGCTTAAGCAATATGCCCAGCGACTTGCGGCTAGCCGTCTGCCTCAGGCCAATCGCGGATGTAGGCTTTTAGCATTTTGTTTTCAAAATTCTGGCTGTCCACCACCGCTTTGGCCACGTCGTAGAAGCTAATAACGCCCATCAGCATGCGGTTGTCGATGATGGGCATGTAGCGGGCGTGGCGGGCTAGCATCATGCGGCGCACCTCGTCCAGCTCGGTCTCGGGGGTGCAAATAAGTGGGCCGTCGTCCATGGCGCGATAGACAGTGATGTTGCCTACATTACCGCCGTTTTTATTCACCGCCAAAATCACCTCGCGAAAGGTCAGCATGCCCACCACCAAGCTGTTAGACATGACCACCAGCGAGCCGATGTCTTTCTCGGCCATAAACGTCATGGCGTGCTGCAGGCTGTCCTCTGGCGTGATGGTGTAGAGCGTGTTGCCCTTAGACTTCAAAATATCGCTAACTTTCATAGCGGCGCTCCTCAAATTTATGCTCACAATATACCCCAGCTTGCTGATGCAGGCTGAAATCTTTGGAGAACCCCATGAGCGGCTACGCTAACCCCGGTTTTGACACCCTCGCCCTGCACGCAGGCGCGGCGCCCGACCCCGCCACAGGCGCACGCGCCGTGCCCATCCACATGACCACGTCGTTCGTGTTCGAGTCCAGCGACCACGCTGCCGCGCTGTTTAACCTAGAGCGCGCAGGCCATGTCTACAGCCGCATCAGCAACCCCACCAACGCCGTGCTAGAGCAGCGCGTGGCTGCGCTGGAAGGCGGCATTGGCGCTATCAGCACCGCATCGGGCCAGGCCGCGCTGCACCTGTCGATAGCCACGCTGATGGGCGCAGGCTCACACATCGTGGCCAGCACCGCGCTGTACGGCGGCAGCCAAAACCTGCTGCACTACACCCTGCGCCGCTTTGGCATAGACACCACGTTTGTCAAGCCCGGCGACATTGACGGCTGGAAGCGCGCCGTGCAGCCCAACACCAAATTGCTTTTTGGCGAAACCGTGGGCAACCCCGGGCTGGACGTGCTCGACATACCCACCGTGGCGCAAATTGCCCACGAAGCCGGTGTGCCGCTGCTGGTAGACAGCACCCTCACCTCGCCTTGGCTCATGAAGCCGCTAGACCACGGGGCCGACTTGGTCTATCACTCGGCCACCAAATTCCTCTCAGGCCACGGCACGGTGATTGGCGGTGTGGTGGTGGACGGCGGCAGTTTTGACTGGGAAGGCCCACGCTCTGCCGGCAAATTCAGCGAACTGACCCAAGCCTACGAAGGCTTTCACAACATGGTGTTCAGCGAAGAGTCCACGGTAGGCGCGTTCCTCCTGCGCGCCCGCCGCGAGGGCCTGCGTGACTTTGGCGCATGCCTAAGCCCCCACAGCGCCTGGCTGATTTTGCAAGGCATCGAAACCCTGCCCCTGCGCATGGCCCAGCACATGCGCAACACCACCAAAGTGGTCGAGTTTTTAGCCGCTCACCCCTTCGTCTCCCGTGTCGGCCACCCGATGCTCGCGTCGCACCCCAGCCATGCGCTGGCGGACAAGCTGCTGCCGCGCGGCGCAGGCAGTGTGTTTAGCTTTGATTTAAAAGGCAACCGTGAACAAGGCAAAAAGTTTGTCGAAACCCTCAAAGTCTTCAGCCACCTGGCCAACGTAGGCGACTGCCGCAGCCTGGTCATCCACCCCGCCAGCACCACCCACTTTCGCATGACAGACGAAGCACTGGCAGGAGCCGGTATTTCACAAGGC
>JANPDG010000166.1:0-1971 GCA_031431335.1 Polaromonas sp.
GCGCACCCTGAGATCGCCAGTTTTATCACCTGGGTGCAAAAGAAGGCTCCCGAGTATTTTGACAACTCGATCAAGCCTGCGCGCAGGCGCTGATGGCTGACGGCTGATAGCCGCTTACTGTTTGTGTAGTCTCTAGTGAGATGGCGTATGCCAATCGCCCTCACACGGGGGTACCCGAGATCGGTCGATTGGCATACGCCATCTCGCTTGCTAAGTGGGCGCTACACTGCGGCTTATGTCCTACGCTTTATCTTGTCGATTCGCTTTTGTTATTGGCTTAGCTCTGTGGACATGCGCGGCTTCTGCGCAGCAAGAGGTGCGCGTTCCCAGCTTGGACGGTACAGAGCTCAAAGCGTGGTGGTTTGAGGCTAAGCCCGCACCGACACAGACCACTGCACAGACCACTGCGCAGATCGCCCAGACTGATGCGGCGCGCCGCCCTGTGGTGGTGGCGATGCATGGCTGTGGCGGGCTGTATGCGGCGGCTGGCCGCAGCAAGGGGCAGCTTAATGCGCGGCACCAGGCCATGGGCGAGATGCTGCAGGCGCAGGGCTACCATGTGGTGTTCCCCGACAGCTTGGCCACGCGCGGCGAAACCTCGCTGTGCGCGCAGGCTATTGGCACCCGCCAGATCACCCAGCGCCAGCGCCGCGCCGACGCGCTGGGCGCGCTGGCGTGGGTACGCCAACAGCCCTGGGCTGATGGGGCACGGGTGGCGCTGCTAGGCTGGTCCAATGGCGGCAGCAGCGTGTTGGCCGCGACCGACGGCGCACACCCGCTGGTCTTGGAACAAGTCAGGGCGCAAACCCGTGCCGCTGCGCCTTTTAAGACGGCTATTGCTTTCTACCCGGGCTGCACTGACACCCTGACCAGCGGCTACGCGCTGAACACGTCGCTGACACTGTTTTTAGGCGCAGACGACGACTGGACACCGCCTGGCCCGTGTATTGCCATGGCCAAGGCGCTTGAGTCACAGGCCAAGCAGACTGTTGAGCTGAACGTGTACCCCGGCGCGGTGCACGACTTTGACACCCCATTGCCCGGTGTGCGCGAGCGCGCGGATGTGCCCAGCAGGTTGCGGCCGGGCAGGGGCGTGATGACGGGGCAAAACCCTGCAGCCCGAGAAGCGTCGTGGGCGCGGGTCAGGGAGTTGTTGGCCGGGGCGTTTCGCTAATTCGCAAAGCCTGCAGGCCATATTACAAAACACATTTTTGGAAGAAAAATGAGCACTTTTCCGACGTGGATATTCAATAGCTTGCTATTAAATTAATAGTATTAAGATGCCAAGCTTACACAGGCAACTTGCGAAACACCACATCCCACACGCCATGGCCTAGCTTGATGCCGCGGTTTTCGAATTTGGTGAGTGGGCGGTAGTCTGGCTTGGCGGCATAGCCTGCGGCTGCAGGCGCAGATTCAAGTGCAGCAGCGCTTGCCTCAGCAACGGGGCTCACAGTGGCGGTGTTGGTCAAGCTTGGCTGATCGCTTAGTACTTGCAAAATCTGTTCGGCATAGTTTTCCCAGTCGGTGGCGCAGTGGATGTAGCCGCCGGGTTTGATGCGCGAGGCGAGCAAAGCGACCAAGGGCGGCTGGATCAGGCGGCGCTTGTTGTGGCGTTTTTTGTGCCACGGGTCGGGGAAGAAAATGTGTACGCCATCCAGGCTATTTGGCGCGAGCATGTGGCTCAGCACCTGCACTGCGTCGTGCTGGATGATGCGGATATTGGTGATGCCTTCGTCGCCAATGCGTTTGAGCAGCGCGCCTACGCCGGGCGGGTGTACCTCGCAGGCCAGGTACAGTGCGTGCGGCGTCCGTTGTGCAATGTGGGCTGTGGCCTCACCCATGCCAAAGCCTATTTCCAGAATAATTTGTGAGGTTTTTGGGCTGTTTTCCGACGTGGATATTAAATAGTTAGCTTCTAAATCAATAGCACTATCTTGGTAGGGTAACAGGTATTTAGGCCCCAAATCC
>JANPDG010000167.1:0-4264 GCA_031431335.1 Polaromonas sp.
AAGTCCTGCCCGGCAAGAAACGCTTCGTCACGGGGGCATCAGGCCATATTGCCGGCGTCATTAACCCGCCAGCTGCCAAAAAGCGCTCACACTGGGTGGGCAAAGACGGCGTGTTCCCTGCAACCCACGCCCAATGGCAAATCACCGCCACTGAAGTGCCGGGTAGCTGGTGGGACGACTGGTGCGCGTGGGTCAAACCGCATGCTGGCAAGCTTATTGCCGCACCTAAGGCTTACGGAAATGCCAAATTCAAAGTCATCGAGCCTGCACCGGGAAGGTATGTGAAGGCCAAGGCTTGAAAGCGGGAGATTTAATACCGGACGCAGAGGACGCTAAGGTTACGCAGAGGACGCAAAAGAAGACAAAAGAAGACACAAATTAAAAAATTACAATTTTATTTCCATGCTGAATTTATCTTTAGCTGGTTATTTTTTGTATTTCTTTTGCGTCTTTTGCGTCTTTTGCGTAATCTTAGTGTCCTCTGCGTCCGGAAGTCCGAATTTAAAAATCTAACCTATTAACCAACTAACCAAAGAGAGAGAACCCCATGAAAGACATCGTTATCGTTTCCGCCGCCCGCACTGCCGTTGGCAAATTTGGCGGTTCGCTGGCCAAAGTATCTGCACCTGAGCTAGGCGCTATTGTCATCAAAGAGGCGATTGCCAGGGCCAAGTTGGATGCCAACCAGATTGGCGAAGTCATCATGGGTCAAGTGCTCACTGCGGGCAGCGGCCAAAACCCTGCGCGCCAAGCGATGATGAAGGCGGGCGTGGCCCAAGAAACTCCTGCGCTCACCATCAACGCGGTGTGTGGCTCTGGCCTCAAAGCTGTGATGTTGGCTGCGCAGGCGGTGGCTTGGGGTGACAGCGAGATTGTGGTGGCTGGTGGACAAGAAAACATGAGCGCATCGCCGCATGTGCTGATGGGCAGCCGTGACGGCCAGCGCATGGGCGACTGGAAAATGCAAGACACGATGATTGTGGACGGCCTGTGGGACGTGTACAACCAATACCACATGGGTATCACAGCTGAAAACGTCGCCAAAGCGCACGGCATCACGCGCGAGGCACAAGACGCGCTGGCGCTGGCCTCGCAAACCAAGGCTGCCGCTGCACAAGCTGCGGGCAACTTTGCCGCTGAGATTGTCGATGTGGTCATCCCGCAAAAGAAGGGTGATGCGATCGTCTTTAACAGCGACGAATTCATCAATAAGAAAACCACTGCCGACGTACTGGCCGGCCTGCGCCCTGCGTTTGACAAAGCAGGCGGTGTGACTGCGGGCAACGCATCGGGCCTGAACGATGGCGCCGCCGCCGTGGTGGTGATGTCGGCTGACAAAGCCAAGGCACTGGGCCTCAAACCGCTGGCGCGCATTGTGTCGTTTGGCACCAGCGGCCTTGACCCCGCCACGATGGGCATGGGCCCTGTGCCCGCGTCGCGCAAAGCGCTTGAGCGCGCAGGCTGGAAGGCCTCTGACGTGGACGTGTTTGAGCTCAACGAAGCCTTTGCTGCCCAAGCCTGCGCGGTCAACCAAGAGCTGGGCATTGACCCGGCCAAGGTCAACATCAACGGCGGCGCGATTGCTATTGGCCACCCGATTGGTGCGTCTGGCTGCCGTATCTTGGTGACCTTACTTCACGAGATGCAGCGCTCTGGCGCTAAGCGCGGCTTGGCTGCGCTGTGCATCGGTGGTGGCATGGGGGTTTCCCTCTGTGTTGAGCGCGCATAGTCAAGTTAAATAGCTCAGAGATGTGAGCCCGAAACGGCTTAACTAGCATTAACAGCTATCTATTTTGCAATATTTAATGTCATAACTAAAGAGGAACAACATGAGTCAGAAAATTGCGTACGTCACAGGCGGCATGGGCGGCATCGGTACCGCTATTTGCCAGCGTTTGCACAAAGACGGTTTTAAAGTCATCGCTGGCTGCGGCCCTACGCGCGACTTTACCAAGTGGATCGATGAGCAAAAAGCGCTGGGCTACACCTTCTACACCTCGGTGGGCAACGTGGGCGAGTGGGACAGCACAGTGGCTGCGTTTGAAAAAGTCAAAGCCGAGCATGGCACCGTGAGCGTGTTGGTCAACAACGCCGGCATCACCCGCGACGGCCAGTTTCGCAAGATGAGCAAGGCTGACTGGGACGCTGTGATCTCGACCAACTTGGACAGCATGTTCAACGTGACCAAGCAGGTGATTGAGGGCATGATTGAGACAGGCTTTGGCCGCATCATCAACATCAGCTCGGTCAATGGCCAAAAAGGCCAGTTTGGTCAGGTGAACTATTCCACCGCCAAGGCCGGCTTGCATGGCTTTACGATGGCTTTGGCACAAGAGGTGGCCAGCAAAGGCGTGACGGTCAACACCGTAAGCCCTGGCTACATTGGCACTGACATGGTCAAAGCCATTCGCCCTGATGTGCTGGAGAAAATTGTGGCTGGCGTGCCTGCCAAGCGTTTGGGTAGCCCCGAAGAGATCGCCTCGATTATTTCGTGGATTTCGTCTGAGGAAGGCGGTTATGCTACGGGCGCAGACTTCTCGCTCAATGGTGGTTTGCACATGGGTTGATGATTTTTAGGTGTTGCTACCCGCAATCGCACGATGGCCTGTGATAAAATTAAGGCATTAGGCGGTTAGCTCAGTGGTAGAGCACCTGCTTGACGTGCAGGGTGTCACAAGTTCGACCCTTGTACCGCCTACCAAAAATGTCAAAACACTAAAAGCACCTTCGGGTGCTTTTTTGTTGTCTTTTGTGGTCTATTGTTCGGCGGGCTAGCTTGAGGGTTTACCTAGAGATGCGAGGCGCTGGCAAATGTCTAGAATGTGCTGCAGTGCATCAAAATAGACGCACCGACCCATAAGCCCATCTGCCGCATCGTCCTTGGGGACTGCGCAGGCCCAGGAGAATTGATTTGCCCACTAAAACCGCCAAAAGCAGCACCGTCGCCTCAGGCAAAACCTCGCGCGGGAGCGCCCAAACTTCAAGCCCCAACTCTGGTGCCAACCAGCCTCGGGTGATCAAAAAGTACCCCAATCGCCGTTTGTATGACACTGACAGCTCGACCTACATCACGCTGGCCGAGGTGAAACAATTGGTGATTGAAGGCCAGTCTTTCGTAGTAATGGATGCCAAAACCAATGAAGAGCTGACCCGCAGCATCTTGCTGCAAATTATTTTAGAAGAAGAGTCTGGCGGCTTGCCCATGTTCAGCGAGGTGGCGCTGGCCAATATGATCCGCTTTTATGGCCACGCCATGCAGGGCTTTATGGGGACGACGCTGGAGAAAAACGTACAAGCCTTTACCGATATGCAGACCCAGATGGCCGCGCAAGGCAAAGCCTTTGCCCCCGGCTTAGCAGGTGGCATGGGCGCTGCGGTGCCCAATATGGCCCAAATGCCCGGCATGATGGGCAGCTATGTCGAGCAATCGAAAACGATGTTCAGCCAAATGCAAGAGCAAATGCAAAAGCAGACAGAGCAAATGTTTGCGACTTTTGGTTTGAAACGTTAATTGCGCTGATTCCAACGCACTTAGGGGCTGCTGTTTAGGCAAACCGCTCTGCATCTGGGACAATGCTGCCATGAGCGCTGTTATGTCCCCCCCCACTTCTCCTGTCACCCCGTCCCACATCCCCAAAGTCGGCTTCGTCAGCCTCGGCTGCCCCAAGGCGCTGACCGACTCGGAGCTGATCCTCACACAACTGTCTGCCGAAGGCTACCAAACGTCCAAGACGTTTGAAGGCGCAGACCTGGTCATCGTCAACACCTGCGGCTTTATTGACGATGCCGTCAAAGAAAGCCTAGACACCATTGGCGAGGCGCTAGCAATTAACGGTAAAGTCATCGTTACAGGCTGTCTGGGCGCTAAAACCGTGGACGGTGGGGCTGACACCAGCGGCGGTAAAACAGATGAAAACCTGGTGCGCAAAATGCACCCTAGCGTGCTCGCGGTCACTGGCCCGCATGCCACCCAAGAAGTGATGGACGCCGTGCACCTGCACCTGCCCAAGCCGCACGATCCGTTTGTCGACCTCGTGCCAGCGTATGGTATCAAGCTCACGCCCAAGCATTACGCCTATCTCAAAATCAGCGAAGGCTGCAACCACCGCTGCACGTTTTGCATCATCCCCAGCATGCGCGGCGACTTGGTCAGCCGCCCGATTGGCGATGTACTGAAAGAAGCCAAAGCCCTGTTTGAAGGCGGCATCAAAGAGCTGCTGGTGGTGAGCCAAGACACCTCGGCCTATGGTGTAGACACCAAATA
>JANPDG010000168.1:0-2177 GCA_031431335.1 Polaromonas sp.
CGCCGCTTCATGCCATAATATGGCCAGACTGGAAACGTGACCGAGTGGCCGAAGGTGCTCCCCTGCTAAGGGAGTATGGGGTGTAGAGCCTCATCGAGGGTTCGAATCCCTCCGTTTCCGCCAGTCAAACCAAGCAATTTAGCCACCCTCGGGTGGCTTTTTTGTTAGCATGCCTACACCAATGTCCACACCCTCTACACCCGCTAGCCCAGAGCAACCGCGCAACCCCCTGCACGGCAAAACGCTGGAAGCCATCGTTACCGAGCTGGCTGATTTTTATGGTTGGGACGACCTAGGCCAGCGCATCCCCGTGCGCTGCTTTACGCACGACCCCAGCGTGGCATCGAGCCTAAAGTTTTTGCGCAAAACGCCTTGGGCACGCGAAAAGGTCGAAGGCCTGTACTTGTTTATGCTGCGCGAAGTTCGGCGTGGTACACTGCGTTGAGTTGAGTTACTGCTATTTTAATAGCAAACTATTGAATATCCACGTCGGAAAAGTGCTATCTTTTCTTCCAACGCGAGTTCATCTGACTGACCCCATTTCGAGTACCGCACACCGTTGCAGCAGCGCGCGGTACCATTGCAAAGCTACGAGCACACGAATTGAAAAAACACCGGTGCCCCGTGAAAATCAATCCGCCTTAATATTTCGGTTTCTAATAATTTTGGCCCAACGAATAGTCTCTACCGCTAAAAACGCACCAAACGATTCGCGTGAAATGCCACCTATTTCCACACCCTCTTGGGCAAAGCGCTCGACAATTTCACGCTTTTTGAGCACTTCAGTGGTGTCTTTGGCCAAGCGCGCGATGACGACTTCGGGCATGCTGCTGGGGGCTAACAGACCAAACCAGTTGACGGCCTCAAAACCGGGAATCGTCTCGCTCACCGTGGGTACGTCGGGCAGCGCTTTTGAGCGGCGTGGCCCCGTATAGGCCAGGGCTTTGAGTCTGCCCGATTTGATCAGCGGCAGCGATGAGCTGGGGTTGTCAAACATGAACTGCACTTGCTTGCCCACCACGTCGGTCAGGGCGGGCGGTGTGCCTTTGTAGGGCACATGCAGCAGGTTGAGCTTTTGGGTGTCGGCCACCAGCTCGGCCACCATGTGGGCCATGCTGCCATTGGCGGGGGATGCGATGCTGACTGTTTTGTCGCCTTTGCCGGCTTCAATCAGGTCTTTGACCGAGCTAAACGGCTGGTCGCCGCTGGTGACCAAAAACAAACCATTGCGCACTACCAAGGTGATCGGTGCGAAGTCTTTGTAAGTGTCGTACGGCAGCTTGGCAAACAGCGCAGGATTAACGGCGAAGGGCGATGCCGTCATCAATAAGGTGTGGTTGTCTTTGGACTTGGCCACCAAGTCGGTGCCGATCTGCGTGGAGGCTCCGGGCTTGTTGTCTACGATCACCGGCTGGCCCCAGCGCTTGGACAGCTCTACCGACAAGATGCGTGCTGCAATATCGGTGGTGCCGCCTGCGACATACGGAACGATGATTTTGACGCTCTGCGTGGGCCATGTCGCATTTTGTGCAAAGCCTAGGCCGCAGACGGTGCTGAGAGCCATCGCAATAGCCGCTGTGCGGCGAGAGATAGTTTTCATAGTGACACTCCTTGATGATGAGTGCTTAATTTATCAGCGCAATATTCGCTTGCTATGCGCAATACTACATACCGGGTTTGCACTGATCAACGGGCATCGAAAATACCTTGGCTGTGGCAACCAGCATGCCACTTAATTTGCTCTGCCCGCAAAATTGCGTGTAGAGTCACGTTATGACTACACCGCGTAAAAATATGGCCACTAAAAGCACCCTCAAAAAACTCTCACAGCATATTGCCGTTATTGGCGCAGGCTTGGCGGGCATTACCGCTGCCCGCACCTTGATGCAGGCGGGGCATCTGGTCACGCTATTTGACAAAAGCCGAGGCTTGGGCGGGCGCATGTCGTGTAAGCGCACTGAGTTTGGCAGCTTTGACCACGGCGCGCAGTATTTCACCGTGCGCGACGCGCGCTTTCGCACACTCATGCAATGGGCACTGGCTGGTGCACCCGATGTGGCGCGCCCCTGGGCAGCCAACGCAGTGCGCGTGCTCGACTCTGCGGGCCGCAAAGCCGCCGCAGCCCTGCCCGCTGCCGAGCCGCACTGGGTGGGCCAACCGGGCATGAACGCGCTGGC
>JANPDG010000169.1:0-1914 GCA_031431335.1 Polaromonas sp.
AGACGGCCATTGCAACTAGGACTTTTTTCATAAAAATTTCTCCAAGGTTAAACATAGGGCTCCGGTTCGACAATTTGCACTGCGTTTAACTGCTGCACACCTCGCCGGAGCTCCGGGCCAACCTCCGTATTCGGGAAGTTATGTGTATTGAACCAGAGCCAGAGGGGTGGTGCAAAGGGAATTGCCCTAAAAAGCCCGAAAACGTGGGCTTTTGTTGCCCATGTGCAACAAAATCTGGGGCGATGTTGTTTTTTGGTGCGGGGTGATTTTTGATTTCAAGCGCAGCACCAAATCAGGGCTTTTCGTTGCGTGTTTAAGACTAATACATTTGCAGTACACATGCTGCGTATCAGCGAAATATGCAGTGAGCCAGCCAAGGCAATTAAAGCCCAGAGATAACTTGGCGCGCAGCGGCTGCACAGCAGGCAGGCCATAATGTGAATGATGGATGCTGTGATTACTGCCCTGGACACCGCGCTGCGCACGCTGTGGGCCAAGCCGCATGCGGCGCGGGCTCTGCCGCAGGGCGCGGTGACGTTTGATGTACAGGGGCGGCCGGATGTGCTGCCAGAGGCTGACCGGGCGTTGTCTGGCAGCCTGATGCGGGTGAACCATGTGGGTGAGGTGTGCGCGCAGGCGCTGTACTCTGCCCAAGCGCTGGCCACTCAAGACCCGGCGCTGCAAAAACAGTTTGCCCACGCCGCTGCCGAGGAGACTGACCACTTGGCCTGGACTGCCGCGCGCCTAGACGCCTTGGGCGCGCGCCCTAGCCTGCTGAACCCGCTGTGGTACGCAGGCGCTTTTGGTCTGGGGCTGATAGCGGGGCGGCTGGGGGACAAGGTGAGCTTGGCTTTTTTGGTCGAAACCGAACAGCAAGTAGAGGCCCATTTGCACCACCACCTAGAACGCCTGCCCGCCGCAGACCACGCCTCGCGCGCGGTGGTAGCGCAAATGCAGCTGGACGAGGCGGCGCATGCGGTGGCGGCGCAGCAGGCGGGCGCAGCTGTGCTGCCTGAGCCTGTGCGCAGGCTGATGGCTGCGGCGTCGAAGGTGATGACTACGGTGGCGCACCGGGTTTAAATCTTCTGATCTTATTTGCTATATTAATAGTAGCAAACTATTAAATATCTGCGTCGGAATTTTGTCTTGTAAGGGCGCAGGCCGGCGGTGCTACTTCAGCTGCGCGGCTGTCCCCCGTGTTGGCCTAGAGCCAACTACTCCGCCTTTACGCCGCTACGCCGTACACACCAAGCGCCAGGGCGGTGGACTAGGTTAGGGAAACAGTCAGGGTCAGCGGGCATGGTAAGCAGGCAAGTAAGCGGGTAGGTACGCAACGGCTCACAGTCCACCACAGTCACCAAGCAGGCCGGCGGTGCTACTTCAGCGTAGCGGCGTAAAGGCGGAGTAGTTGGCCATAGGCCAACACGGGGGACAGCCGCGTAGCCGTACGCACCAAGCGCCAGGGCGGCGTACACAACTCTGGAGCCAGCTTACCCTGCCGCAGAACACAAACAAGATCGCAAGCAGATTCAAAACGAACTGTTAAAACCCACATCCAAATACTACAAATTTGATAGCAAACCATTGAATATCCACGTCGGAAAACTGCCGAAAAATCTTCCAAAACTACGTTATCTCAATCAACTCAAAGCTAGTCGTGATCTCTGCCGTTTTGCCCAACATGACCGTGGCAGAGCAGTATTTGTCGTGGCTCATGGCAATGGCGCGCTCGACCGCAACGGCTGGAATGCTTTTGCCGGCCAAGTGGCTGACGGTGAAGTGCATGTGGATTTTGGTGAAGACTTTGGGGTCCACTTCGGCGCGCTCGCTAGTGAGCTTGACGCTGCAGCCGTGCACCGCGTGGCGGCCGCGCTTGAGGATGAGCACCACGTCGTAGGCGGTGCAGCCGCCGGC
>JANPDG010000170.1:0-5616 GCA_031431335.1 Polaromonas sp.
AGCAGAGTCGATTTACCCGACCCGTTGGTGCCCAGCACGCCAATCTTGGCTCCAGGAAAGAAAGACAGGCTAATGTCTTTCAAAATATGCCGTTTGGGCGGCACAATTTTGCCCACCCGATTCATCGTAAATACGTATTGCGCCATAGCTGTGAGATTTCCAAAAAACTAATCCGTCCGGGGCTGTTGCTACCGGTTAACCCTTGATTGTCCCCGATAACTTGGGTTTCTTTGTGAAAACTGGCTTTTGTGGCCTACAAAGTGGCTCTGTGCTTGGCTTTTGGACTTCTTTTTTTAGATTTTTACTTGTTTTGGCGCTGATGGGGTAGAGGATGACAGGCGTATTTACAGCCTAAGACTCGTCAAAATGGCCTTTGAAGAGGCCACCCTACTTTGTACATGTGTAGACAAACGCTGGTGGAAAATTGAATGCTGTAAAGCTCATGTCGAGCGATTTGAATACACTTTTAAGTCGCTTGTAGCGAATGGGGGTGTATTGAAACTGAATAAACTTTCCGCTGGGCTTGAGCGCTGAGTTTGAGGCGTGCAGGATGTTGTCGATCAGGGTGTCTGATAAATTTGTCAAAGGTAATGACGAAATAATGCAATCGACTGGGCCTAGGTTGTGGGCTTTTGCATAGGCCAAGATTGACTCAGCTGAGCCATGAATCAAAGTGACCCGAGGGTCTTTGATATCGGCCTCAAGCTTGTTGAAAAACGTCTCGTTCAATTCATACACAATCAGTGTTGCATCAGGGCGCATTCTTTGCAAAATTCTTTTGGTAAAAATACCATTACCTGGGCCAAACTCTACGATCAACTGAGCCTGTGAAAAATCAACTTCACTGAGCATTTTTTCTGCCAAGAAGTTACTGCTTGGCAGCATGGCGCCCACCATGCCCTTTTGCTTTAGAAAAGTTTGCAGAAATGACAGTTGAACTTGCATAGTGAGCTCCGTAGGTGCGTTAATGATGCATGAATATCGCCAGCTTGCACACGCTTGGTGTTTTTAGCAGTGCAATGTTGTGTTTCGCTTTGTTTCTACAGGTGAGTAGAAAACTCTAGGCTCTGGGCAATAGCAAGTTTGCTTTATCAAGGTCTTGCAGCGTGTCAATATCAGTCACGCAGCCAACATCATTTACTATTAATTTAATAGCTAACTTGTCAATATCCACGTCGGAAAAACCTTTGTTTTCTTTACAATTGAGCAGCTCTAAAGTGTAGTGGCGACTGACGCCCACAGGGTGGCCGCGCTGGCCGTTGAATGTGGGGATAACGTGGTCTGCTGATTGAAGTGCTTGGGCTACAGCTAGCAATGTGCTGGGCTCAATGAGTGGCAAGTCGGCCAGCAAGATGAGCCAGCCGTGGGCGCTGCGTGTGGCGCGCACGGCAGCGGCAATACTGTCGCCCATGCCGGGGTGGCCTGCGTCTTCTACGTGGAATGGCAGGCCGCTGGTGCGCACAGCGTCTAGCGTCCAGTCGATAATTTTTTTGCCTCCCAGCAGGGCTTGCAGTTTGTGGCCTTGGCCGCCAGAGGCTGTGAAGCGCTCGCCTCGGCCGGAGGCTAGGATGATGACGGTGGGCGGGTGGGCAAGCATGCTACCTATTTAACATCGCAAGAACCCTTCGCCAAGCTCATGGCGATCGGAGGTTGCGCGTGCACAGCGTTTTTCACTTGCACGATTTGGGCGATGATGGAAACGGCTATTTCTGCAGGCGTTTTAGCGCCTAGCCACAGGCCGACCGGGCCGTGCAAGCGGGCTAGCTCGGTATCATTTAAATCAAAATGCTCTTTGAGGCGGGCTTTGCGCATAGCAGTGTTGCGCTGCGACCCGAGCGCGCCAATGTAGAAAGCGTCAGACCGCAAAGCCTCCATCAGCGCCAAGTCATCGAGCTTGGGGTCGTGCGTGAGGGCGACGATGGCGGTGTGCTGGTCAGCTTGTACATCGCGCACCACGTCGTCGGGCATACCCAGCACGCGCGTGGCACCTGCGGGCAACAGAGCAGCGTATTCTTCGCGCGGGTCACACACCAGCACCTCAAAGTCGAGCATGGTGGCCATCTGTGCCACGGCTTGGCTGAGCTGACCTGCGCCGATCAGCAGCAAACGCCATTGGGGGCCAAAGATGGTTTTGAGGGTGAGGCCGTCAAATGCAAAGGCATCGCTGCGCTGCGCTGGGCTTAAGGTCACTGCGCCAGTACTCAGCATTAAAGTGCGCGCTACCAGTTCGTGCCCTGCAGTACGTTGCAAAATTTGTTTGATCCACGCGGTGTCAGCCAGAGGTTCTTGCACCAACCGCAGGCTACCACCGCACGGTATGCCAAATCGCGCGGCCTCGGCCTTGGTGACGCCATAGGCGATCATCGACGGTTTATCGGTACGTTCACCACCTTTAATGCGGGCGATCAAATCATCCTCCACGCACCCGCCCGACACCGACCCGCTGACCACGCCGTCTCCCCGCACTGCCAGCAGCGCCCCAGGCGGACGCGGGGCGCTGCCCCAGGTCTCCACCACGGTCACCAACGTGACGCTATGGCCTGCGCTGTGCCAAGCCAGCGCGTTGGCTAAAACCTTTAAATCTAAACTTTCCATATCTACTTTTATACTCTAATAATGCAAAAACCTGAACTTCAAAATATCCGCAAAAGCTACGAGCTGGCCGAGCTGCTAGAAGCCACTGCGTCCACAGACCCGTTTGCCCAGTTTGACGGCTGGCTCAAAGACGCTATTGTCAACAAAATACCTGAGCCTAATGCGATGACATTGGCTACCGTGGCCAGCAACCTCAAGCCTTCGACGCGCATTGTGCTGATCAAAGGCTTTGATGCGCGGGGTATTGTTTGGTACACCAACTACGACTCGCGCAAGGGGCATGAGCTGGCGGGTAACCCGTTTGCGTCGCTGCAGTTTCACTGGGTGGAGATGGAGCGCACGGTGCGTATTGAGGGGCGGGTGGAGAAGGTATCTGCACAGGAGAGTGATGAATATTTTCACAGCCGCCCGCTGGGCAGCCGCATAGGCGCGTGGGCTAGCGCGCAAAGCGAGGTGATTGCGAATCGTGAAGTTTTAGAAATCGAAACTAAACGCGTTGAAGCGCTGTATGGCGACAAGCCGCCGCGCCCACCACACTGGGGCGGCTACCGGCTGGTGCCAGATGAATGGCAGTTTTGGCAAGGCCGGCGCAGCAGGCTGCATGACCGGTTGCGCTACACCTTAAACGGTGCTGGTTGGGTACGCGAGAGACTGGCACCTTGAGTGATTGCACTCTGTTGGTTGCTATATATTTAATAGCTAACTATCCAATATCCACGTCGGAAAACTGCCCTATTTTCTTCCAAAAAGCATCTATTGCATATGAAAGCGCTCTGCAGGGCTAGTCTGTAGATGCAATCGCTGCGCGCACTGCTGTGAGTTGCCTGCGCGAGACCAGCAGGGCATCGTCTACGCCTTTGAGTCGTACCGCCCAGCCTTCGATGTCGGCGGCATCTTCGTCGCCCACGTCACCCTCGCCTCCCCGCTCTACATAGCGCTCTAGCGCGCGCATGGCGCGTTTGGCCACCAGGGTGTTGCGGTGAATGCGCAGGTAGTGCTCTGCGTAGCGCACTTCCAGCTCGTTGAGTGAGCCATCCAAGATGTAGCTTTTGTCTACTGTGCGCACCGTCACATATTTGAGCTCGGCTTTGAAGTACAGCACGTTTGCCAGCGGCACCCGCTCAGTGCGACCACGGTCTTGGATGATGAGGGCTTCTTGCGGTTGTACGGGCTCAGAATTGGTACTGCGCATTTGCTTGAGGTGCAGCGCCTTGCCCAAGGCTTTTTCTAGCCGTTCTAGGCGCACAGGCTTGGTCAAATAGTCCACCACTTCCAGGTCAAACGCAGCCACCGCATGCTCGGTGTGGGCAGTGACAAATATGATGCCCAGCTCGGGGCGCACACTGCGCAGCTCGCGCGCCAGCTGCAGGCCGTCCGCCCCTGGCATATGAATGTCTAGCAGCACGACATCACACGGGGTGGTGCGCAGCAGCGCCATGGCCTGCATAGCGTCGCTGGCCTCGGCTGCCACGCTGCACGGTGGCTGTGTGCAGTCGCCCAACAGGGTGCGCATGCGCAAGCGGGCCAGATGCTCATCATCTACGATCATGGCTTTCATCGCGCCATTGGCCTTGCTGGAGTCGTCATTCACAAAGGCACCTCAATTCGCACTTGGTAAACCCCGTCCACCATCGTGGCCCTGAACGTGGTTTGCACGTCGTGCAGCAGTTTCAAACGCGCCTGCACATTGCGCAGCGCCACACCGTGGCCGCTTTGGCCGTGGCCTGCGGGCACGGTGTTGGTGACTTTAACCACCACCATCGTGCCGCGCAGCTGGGTGCTGACCTTGATATCAGCGCCTTGGCCGCTGGGCTCTACGCCGTGCTTGACAGCGTTTTCTACCAAGGGCTGCAGCAGCAGGGGCGGCACCTTGGCATCGCTGGCCGCAGGGTCGATCGCCCACTGCACCCGCAGCCGCTTGCCAAAGCGCACATGCTCGATCTCTAGGTAGCGCTTTGCCAGGTCAATCTCTTGGCCAACGGTGGCGGCGTCACCCCTGTCCACCAGGGCGCTGCGAAACAACTCGGCCAGGTCTTCTAGCACGGCCTCGGCCCGGGCAGGCTCAGCGCGCACCAAGGCAATGGCGCTGTTGAGCGTATTAAACAAAAAATGCGGACGAATGCGCGACTGTAGCTCGGCCAAACGGGCGCTGGCGCTGGCTGGCGCACGGCCTGCAGCCCGCGCCACCAGCGCCGCCACCAAAGCCGCCGAGAGCAGCGCGCCAGTGGCCGCACTGGCCAACCAAGGTGCGTTGGTAGTAAAGCCAATAAAAAACAAAATACCGCAGCCATACAGCCCCGCCAACACCCCCAGCCCCATGCCGCCCGCCCACTGCAGCGGTTTGGGCAGGCGCTGCAAGGGCTTTTTAAGGGCGCAGGCGGCAATCAACCAGGCTAAGGTAGCAGGCAGCGCCGCCCCGGTAATCAAAGCCAGCTTGGCCAGCCACTCCACCGGGCTGGCGGTGCCAAATATCACGCCCACCGCAACTACCAGCTGCACAAACAGCACCGCGCGCAGAATCACGCCCACTTGGCAGGCATCAAAAATCAGCACGGGCGGGGCGGCGGCTTCTGGCTCGGGCAGCGGCAGCGTCCAGTCCATACGGCCTACGGGCGCGCCGGGGGCTTCGAAGGTGGAGGAGCCAAAACGGGTTTGCATACGTTGAAAAGTTAGAATCTGTGTATAAGTATGCCAGCCTTAGCGCACAGTGCCAAATTCGCTAATGCGGCACACCACTGTCCATTCACAGCCCATTCACCGCTTTTTAACCGACACCATGAACCAATTTGACAAAAAATCCAAGGCCTGGTCGGCCCTGTTTTCTGAGCCCATGAGCGACCTGGTCAAGCGCTACACGTCCAGCGTGTTTTTTGACAAGCGCCTGTGGGACGCTGACATCACCGGTTCGCTCGCTCACGCTGAGATGCTGGCGGCGCAAAAAATCATCAGCGCCGCAGACCACGCCAGCATTCAAAAAGGCATGGCGCAAATTCGCAGCGAGATTGAAGCGGGCGGATTTGA
>JANPDG010000171.1:0-41270 GCA_031431335.1 Polaromonas sp.
AGGGCAGCACAGCGGGAAAGAGAATTTTGGTGATGATTTTCCATTCTGATAAATTTAAAACTCGCGCGACATTCATGTAGTCTTGCGGTACGCGCTGCACACCCACTGCGGTGTTAATGACCATCGGCCAGATCGAGCAGATAAAAATCGTCCATATAGCCGCAGGATGGGCGCCTTGGAACACCAGCAGGCCAATGGGCAGCCAGGCCAGTGGAGACACGGGGCGCAGCAGGCTGATCAATGGGTTGAACATGCGACTTAAAAACGTGAATCGGCCGATCATGAAGCCCAGCGGAATGCCCACCAACGCTGCCAAACCAAAGCCCACAGCGACGCGCTTGAGCGAGCTCCAAATATTCCAACCAATGCCTTGGTCGTTAGGGCCTTTTTGGTAGAACGGGTCGCTGAAAACTTGCACCGCTTGTTGGGCGGTAGCCCAAGGCGATGGGATGTTATTGCTGGTGGTGACTGAGACCATTGCCCAGATACCCACCAGCAGTGCCAAGCCCAAAATGGGCGGTACGATGGTCAACCACAGCTGTGTCCAGTCGCGGTGCGGGTTGCTGTTGCTTTCATCTTGCTTTGCAGCAATTAGTACATTTTTTTCGATATTTTCCGACGTGGATATTGGATAGTTTGCTATTTTTTTAATAGTAATTTCAGACTTTGAAGGGCTGGCAGACCCGTTGTCTGGCTGTGCAGACAAGGGGTTGTGGAATACGGCGGCGACCATGGCGTTCTCCTTGGATTAAAGGGCAGGCGTTAAGCTTTGATCTTGAAACCGTCTGCGTATTTAGCCGGGTTGCTGCCGTCCCAGGTCACGCCGTCAATCATCTTGCTGGTGCGCATATCGCTCTTGGGCACGTTGGCCTTGGCCGCCAATGCGGCTTGTTTGTAGATGTCGGTTCGGTTGACTGATTTGGCCACGGCCAAATAATCGGGGTGGTCTTTGAGCAGGCCCCAGCGCTTGTGCTGGGTCATAAACCACATGCCATCCGACAGATATGGGTAACCCACTGCGCCGTCGTTGTAAAACTTCATGTGGTTGGGGTCGTCCCATGTTTTACCCAAACCATTTTGGTAGCGGCCCAAAATGCGCTGGTTAATGACGTCCACACTGGTGTTCACATACGATTTTTCGGCAATGGCCTCGGCCATTTTATTTTTGTTCACCAAGCTGGCGTCGATCCATTTGCCTGCCTCGATGATGGCAGCCGTTACAGCACGGCAGGTGTTGGGGTATTTTTTAGCAAAATCAGCCGTTGTGCCCAGCACCTTTTCGGGATGGTCTTTCCAAATGTCTTGGGTGGTTTGTGCCGTGATGCCAATGCCATCGGCAATGGCGCGGTGGTTCCATGGCTCGCCTACGCAGTAACCGTCCATATTGCCCACGCGCATGTTGGCCACCATCTGCGGCGGCGGCACGGTGATGACTTTGGCACCCTGCAGCGGGTCAATGCCGCCGCTGGCTAGCCAGTAGTACAGCCACATGGCATGCGTGCCGGTAGGAAAGGTTTGGGCAAAGGTGTATTCGCGTTTTTCTGAGGCCATCAGTTTGGCCAGGCCAGGCAGGTCTACTGCGCCTTTTTCGGCAAGCTTTTTGGACAGCGTAATGGCTTGGCCATTGTGGTTGAGCGTCATCAGCACGTTCATATCGCGCTTGGGGCCGCCAATGCCCAGTTGTGTGCCGTAAGCCATGCCGTAGAGCAAGTGGGTCATGTCGTTTTCACCGCTGAGCAGCTTGTCGCGCACACTGGCCCAGCTGGCTTCTTTGCTCGGAATAATTTTGACACCGTATTTTTGGTCAATACCCAAAACAGAGGCCATCACGATGCTGGCGCAGTCAGTTAACGGGATAAAACCAATCTTGACTTCTTTTTTCTCGGGCGCATCTGAGCCTTGGGCATACACTGCGCTGCGCAGAGCAGGCGACACACCAACGACACCGACAGCACCCGTTTGTAGGACGCTGCGGCGGCTGAGTTTGGCTTGTAGTAAATCATTCATGGTTAAACTCCACATCAATAAAAAGCAAAAAAATACAAAGCAAAAATACAATAACAAAAAAGGCGCTCTCTGCAGCAAACTGACCTCACCTAAAAAAGGGATGTCTATTCGCGCCGAGAACGCCTTCGTTCTGGGATGGTTCGTGTGCCTGCGCGCCGTTGCGCAAGCGTGTGAGCCAGTGGGTCGTCTGTGACCTTAATAAAGTATTAGCGAAATGCGTGCCAACTTGTGCTGCGCTGCAAACAGCGAAGAATCTACTTTTATGTTGCGCAAAATCATTAAAGTAAAGCATTCAGAGCAAAGGTGCGCACAATTTTTGTGCACTGCACAAATTGTGTGCTGGTAGTGCGCGTTGTGTTCAGCTCAGTAAATCCGCCACGTCCAGTATCCGCTGCGCTACATCAGCGAGCTTCAAGCCTTTGTTCATCGCCGTTTTGCGCAGTTTGTCGTAGGCTTCTTGCTCACTTAAGCCTTGCCGCGCCATGAGCACGCCTTTGGCGCGATCTATGACTTTGCGCTCTTGCAGCTCGCTTTTGGCATCTGCGATTTCGCGGCGCAGGCCCTGTTCATGCTCAAACCGCGCCATGGCAACGTCCAAGATCGGCCGAATACGCTCTGGCGCTAATCCCGCCACAACATAAGCCGACACCCCAGCGGCTACGGCGTCTTTGACGTGTGTGGTGTCGTTGTCATTGGTAAACATCACAATCGGGCGGCGCTCGTTGCGGGTGGCCATCACCACATGCTCTAGGGCGTCTCTTGCATCGCTGTCTGCATCCACAATCACCATGTCGGGCTGCAACTGGCCTAAGCGCTGCTCTAAAAAGCTGTCGGCAGGCAGCACGGCAATCAGGTTGTAGCCGTTTTCTAGCAGGCCTATGCGCAACTGGCGTGAGCGCTCGGCCTCATGAAGTGCGTGCTGGTCCGAAGCATCAGGGGTAAGAGATTCGGGCGCGACGACGACGATGCGCAAAGTATGGGCGGGTGCAGGCAACGTGGTGGCAAGTGGTACATCTGGCTGGAGCATGTGTAACTTGTGCAAAAATCGAGCCAATATCGGAATTGAAATGATTGTTTTAGGCTTTGAATCTTCGTGTGATGAAACAGGTGTTGCTTTGGTGCGCGCTGTGGGACAGGGCGTGCCTGTGCTGCTCTCAGCTGCTTTGCACAGCCAAATTGACATGCACCAAGCCTATGGTGGGGTGGTGCCAGAGCTGGCCAGCCGGGACCATATTCGGCGGGTGATTCCGCTGACAAATCGGGTTTTTTCCGACGCAGATATTGAAGAGTCAGCTATTGATTATGTAGCGTTTACGCGCGGCCCGGGCTTGGCGGGTGCGCTGCTGGTAGGCGCGGGGGCGGCGTGTGCTATGGCAGCGGCGTGGGGCAAGCCGGTCATTGGCGTGCACCATTTAGAGGGGCATTTGCTGTCGCCTTTTTTGAGCAATGATCCACCGCAGTTTCCGTTTGTGGCGCTGCTTGTCTCGGGAGGGCACACCCAGCTGATGCAGGTAGACGGCGTGGGGCAATACGCCATGCTGGGCGAGACGATTGACGATGCGGCGGGTGAGGCGTTTGACAAATCGGCCAAGCTGCTGGGCCTGGGCTATCCCGGCGGCCCAGCGCTGGCCAAGCTGGCCGAGCAGGGTGACCCGCTGGCCTACAAGCTGCCGCGCCCTCTGCTGCACAGCGGTGACTTAGATTTTTCATTCGCTGGGCTTAAAACCGCGGTGCTCACACAGGTTAAGCGTTTGGTGTCTGATGTGCCCGAGGGCGCGCGTGTCAGGGCCGATTTGCTGGACAAGCTGAGCATGCAAACCCGCGCCGACTTGGCTGCCAGCACGCAAGCGGCCATCACCGAAGTGCTGGTGAAAAAGTCGCTCAAAGCATTAAAACAAACCGGACTCACGCGTCTGGTAGTGGCGGGCGGCGTGGGAGCCAATGCATCGCTGCGGTTGCAGCTCAATGCAGTGTGCGCCCAGCGCGGCATTCGTGTGCACTACCCCGAGCTGCATTTGTGCACTGACAACGGCGCGATGATAGCGATGGCAGCTGCCATGCGGCTGCAGGCGGGCATGGCGCAGGCCAGCACCGACTACGCCTTTAACGTCAAGCCGCGTTGGCCGCTGGGCGAGATGGCCAGCGCCGCTTAAAGCGTTTCACACTACTGCATGATGGTGAACTCACTACCAGCCACGTCGCCCACGACGGCGTACATCAGCGTGCAAGGCGTGCAGCTAGAAGTGCTGCATATGCAGGGCAGCACCGCACTCGTGCCCATCGTGTTTTTGCATGAAGGCTTAGGCTCGGTGGCCATGTGGCGCGACTTTCCGCAGCGGGTGTGCGAGGCTACAGGCAGGGCAGGCTGGGTGGTGTCACGCAGAGGCTACGGCCAGTCTGCCCCCGCGCTGCTGCCGCTGCCGGTGAACTACCTGGGTCTTGAGGCGCGAGAGGTGTTGCCCGCGCTGCTGGCAGCATGCAACATTCAAAAGCCGGTGCTGCTAGGCCACTCTGATGGCGCCAGTATTGCGCTGCTGTATGCCAGCCAGTATGAGACAACAGCTTGCGTTGCGATGGCGCCGCATTTGTTTGTTGAGGCCGTGAGCTTGCGCAGCATTGCGGCTGCGCGCGATGCGTATGAGACGGGCGACTTGCGCGCCAAGCTGGCCAAGTTTCATGGCGACGTGGACAACGCCTTTTGGCAGTGGTGCGAGGTGTGGCTGTGCGATGCGTTTGCCAGCTTTGATATTACCGAGCAATGCAGCCGTATCACCTGTCCGCTGCTGGCCATTCAAGGCTATGACGATGCCTATGGCACGATGGCGCAGATCGATGCGCTCAATAAAAAAGGAGAGGTCAGGCAGTTGCTAAAACTTAAGCAATGCGGACACTCTCCTCACAAAGACCAAGCCGATGCAGTGCTGGCGTCAGTGGTTCAATTTTTGAAAACGGTTGAGTCTTAACAAGCCGTCAGATCACCATGTGTCAGAGCGCATGATGCTCTCCCACTTGCCAGAGGTGACTTTGTAAACGCTCACCACGCCGTAGCGCTGCTCGCCCTTGTCGTTCCATTTCAATGAACCCGTGACGGGTGCATAGCCGTCGCTCTTGCGCAGCGCTTCAGTGATTTTGGCTGGGTCTGCGCTGCCTGCGCGTTGAATAGCTTTGGCCAGCACATAGGTGGCGTCGTAGGTGTAATGGCCGCCGTAGGCCGGTGGAATTTTGAAAGCGTTTTGGTAGGCTGACAAAAATGCCGGGCCGCCTGGAAACTCAGAGGCTTCCAGCACAATAGAGGTGGCATAAAAGCCACCTACGTTGCCGGTTTGCTTGATCATGTCAGTGGTTTTAAGCGTATCGGTGCCCAAAATGGTGATCTGCTTGTTGTAGTCGATCTTGGTTAGGTTCTCGATCAAGGCCACGATTTGAAAGTCGTTCAGTGTGCTGACCACCACTTGTACGCTGTCAACTTTGAGCTTGTCGGCCAGCGCGGCAAAGTCTTTGGTTTTGTCGTCAAAGCTTTGGCGAATGGTGATGGTTTTTTTGCCCTGTAATTCGCCTGCTGCTGCATCGGCTAAGCCTTTGCCATACGGGGTGCCGTCGTCAATGACGGCAAACTTGGTGCCATCGAGCTGGCTGGCTGCAAACGAGCCTACGGCACGGGCCTGCAGTGCGTCGTTGGCCACGATGCGCAAGGTGGTGGGGTGGCCCAGCTCGGTGAACTTGGGGTTGCTAGAAATCGCCAGCTGGGCGATGCCTTTTTCGGCATAAATGGGCGCAGCTGCAATGCTCACACCAGAGTTCAAGTGGCCCACCACGGCGACCACGCCTGCGTCTACCAGTTGTTGGGCGACCTTTTTACCTTCGTCCGCGTTGGCCTTGTCGTCCAAGGCCACCATCTCAAGAGTCACCACTTTACCGTTGACCTTGAAACCTTGTTTGTTGAGCTCGCTAATAGCAAGTTCTACACCATTTGACATGTCTTTGCCAAGTGCTGCCAAGCCGCCCGACATAGGCTGGGCCACGCCGATTTTGATGGTGTCGGGCATGCGGTTGCAGCCGCTTAAAGCCAGCGCGAGGGCGATGAAGGCTGCGCTCATGACGCTGCGGTGAAATAAGGTAACCATACGAGTCTCCTGTAAGTTGATATCAGTTGGCTAGAGTATTGAGTGTTAAGCCGCTAATGTACAGAGATACTTATTTTGTGGTAGGCCTAGTTATCTAATTTAAAGTGAATTACGGCGTTATAAAATCGACTACTGATGCAAAAGCATTAATAATTTAAGTCAATAAAAATCGGAAATTACTAACCCCTGTATCCAGCCAGCTCGCACTTGAGCTAGAGGCAGCTTGCTGATCACCACCGATCAGAGCGTTGCTGCAGTTCCCACTTGCCTGAGCGAGAAATGTACACCCCTACTGTGCCGTAGCGCTGTTCACCTGCAGCATCCCAGCTGATGGTGCCAGTGACGGGTGCAAAGCCGCTAAGCCGGCTTAGCGCAGCTGTAATTTTGACTGGATCTGCACTGCCAGATTTTTTGATAGCTTCTGACAGTACATACATAGCGTCGTAGGTGTAGTGGCTGCCATAAAACGGATCAATTTTAAACGTGGCCTTGTATTTTTCGATAAACTTGCCGCCATTTGGATATTCAGATGCGCTTAAAACAGGAGACGTTGCGTAAAGGCCCTTGAGATTTTTGCCAGCCTTGAGAGCATCATTGGAGAACATATCGTCACCGCCAATTAGATTCACATCCGTGTAGGCTGCCTTCGTCAAACTCTCAGCCAACGCGACCACTTGAAAATCACTCATGCTGGTGACGATGGTGTCGACGCCAGCTTGTTTCATTTGTGCTACGAGCTCATCAAACGCTACAGCTTTCTCGCTGACGGTAGGTGCCAAAACGATGGATTTATTGGCTTTTTTCAGACCTGCTATAGCTCCCTCTGCAAGACCTTTACCGTAGGCAGAGTCAGATGCAATGACAGCGTATTTATTACCGCCCAACTCGCTCGCAGCAAATGATGCCATTGCCGCGGCCTGTAAGGTGTCATTACCCACGGTTCTGAATGTGGTCGGGAAGCCTAGCTGGGTAAATTTGGGGTTGGTAGAGATGGCCAGTTGCGGAATATTTTTAGCTGCGTAAAAAGGTGCAGTGGCAATGCTGATGCCGGAGTTGTAATGGCCTATCACCGCCACCACATCTTGCTCGACCAGTTTTTGCGCAGCCTCTTTGCCCGCCTCAATGTTGCCCTTATCGTCGCCCATCACCAGCTCGATGGTTACGGGCTTACCGTTGATTTTAAAACCTGCTTTATTGAGTTCGTCTGCCGCTAATTTGGCACCATTAAAAAGATCCTGTCCGATGGGGGCGCGCGCGCCTGACATGGGGTGAATAACGCCGATTTTGATGGTGTCGGGTATGCGGTTGCAGCCTGAAAGCGCTAAAACTAAAACACAAGCCAAAGTGGCGCTAATGGCGCTGCGACGTAGAAGATGAGACATAAGGTTTCCTGTGGGGGTGCGCGGTACACGCATATTTAAGTATTCATTTGTAAGTGTATAAAAATGTATTATTGAATGGTTGAGGAATAACACCTATGAGACGTTAAATACTGACACATTAGCCATGTGGATTAAAAATCTCCACAAAGTGCAAAAAATTGTTACATGAAGAAGGCCTTGGGGTTGCTGTGCTGACTAAGCGTGATCGAGCCATATTGCAGGGTTAATTCTTACCCACTTTTTAGGCATTTTTCCGACGCAGATATTAAATAGTTAGCTATTATTTTAGGAGTGATTGTACGAATGCCTAAATCACACGTTGCATCGTCACATCGCCTTGAACAGGTGGGTAAACAGGCGGCTGACGGCCAGAGTCTCGCTAGGGCTGCGCTCGCTGGGCGCCAGGTGGGGCGGGGCCGTCTGCGGGCTGACAAGCTGGCGCAACTGGCCTAGAAGCTGGGGCGATGTGGCCTCGGCTGAGTCTGTATCTAGCACTTGCAGCACCAGCGCATCACCGTCCGTGCGCGCGCTGAGCACTACCTACCCGCCTGCGACTTGTGGCTCTAGGCCGTGGATGATGGCGTTTTCGACCAGCTTTGCAGTATCAAGGGCGGCACGGGGTGCGCGGCCAACTCTGCAGGCAAGCTGAGCGTGCAGTCTAGCCATGGCCCCATGCGAATCGCCATCAACTCTAGGTAGTAGCGCAGCCGGTCAAACTCAGCGCCGAGCGCATGCTCGCTTCGGTGCAACCTAGGGCGCACGGTCTGGCTTTTGCGCGCCCAAATGGCAAAGGGGCCAAGCAATACAGCGGCTATGGCAACGGTGATATGAACAGAGATGGCTGGCGTCAGTGGCATGCTGCGAACTGTAAGCAGCCGGTCGCTAGCGCACCAGCGTTTTGCGACAAAACGCTGTTTGGCGGGAGCCAAATGCATATTTGGGGCTTATTTACCTGCCATGCACCAAGCCAAGCTCACAGATTCATACAATGGTCGCAATATGAAAAAATTGACTTGGATAGCAGGCGCAGCGGTATTAGTACTGGCCGCAGGCGGCGGCTGGTGGTGGACCCAGCGCGCCAAGGCAGATGACGTTACGTACCGCACTGCCAAACTAGAGCGCGGCAATTTGCAGGCTACGGTTTCAGCCAGTGGCGCGGTGAACCCGGTCAAGCAGGTGTCGGTGGGCACGCAGGTGAGCGGGCAGATCAAAGAGCTGTTTGTGGACTTTAACTCTGAGGTTAAAGCTGGGCAGCTGATCGCGCAGATTGACCCAGAGACCTTTGAGTACCGTGTGCGCTCGGCCCAGGCCGACCTGGACTCGGCGCGTGCAGCGGTGCTGACTGCGCAGGCCAATATTGCGGCCAGCAATGCGGCCGTGTCGCGCGCTGGGGTGGACATTGAAGAGGCGCAGCGTGACTTGGCCCGTCAACAGTCCTTGGTGGACAAGCAGTTTGTGGCGCAAAGCGTGGCTGACAAAGCGCGTGCGCTGGTTAACATCAGCAACGAGCAAATGAAGTCGGCCAAAGCGCAGCTGGGCGTCACCATGGCGCAGATCAAGGGCGCGCAGGCCAATGTGCAGCAGCGCGAGTCCACACTGGCGCAGGCACGTATTGATTTGTCGCGCACCCAAATCACTTCGCCGGTGGACGGCATCGTCATCAAACGGGCGATTGAAAAAGGCCAAACGGTGGCCGCCAGCCTGCAAGCGCCCGAGCTGTTTGTGATAGCGCAAAACCTGTCTGACATGCAGGTGGACGCCAGTGTGGACGAGAGCGATGTGGGGCGTATTCGCAATGGGCAAAAGGCCAGCTTTACGGTGGACGCCTATCCAGGCCAGACCTTTGAAGGTGAGGTGCGCCAAGTGCGCAAAGCCGCGCAAAATGTGGCCAACGTGGTCACCTATATTGCAGTGGTGGGCTTTACCAATACGGTTAACAAGCTGCTGCCGGGCATGACGGCGAATGTGCGCTTAATCACCGATGTGCGCACGGACGTGCTGAAGGTGCCTAACGCAGCGCTGCGCGTGCGCATTGCCGGGGTGGAGCCAGCGAATGCTGGGGCTTCGGCGGCGGGTGGTGCGAGTGGTGCAGCCAGTGGTGCAGGTGGGGCGGTATCGGGTGCTGCGCAAACTGGGTTTAGCTGGATGGGGCAGGCGTTTGCGCAGCCAGCGGGTGGTGGTGCTGCGCCCCCAGTGGTTGCGCCTTCTGCTGCGGCTAAGTCAATTACTCCTAATTCAATAGCTAACTCTTCAATATCCACGTCGGAAAATCTCGTAAAAAGTGCACCTAAAGCTGCTGCGCAAGCCAGTGCGCAGACAAGTAACGCAGTAACTGCGAGTTCAATCTCAAGCCCAAGCGCATCAGCCAGCAGCGCGCCAACCCCGGCTGCACCTAACGCGGCTGGTGGGCAGGGCACGGGTGGGGGCGGACAGAGCGGTCAAGGCGGCGGACCGCTGGCAGAGTTTCGTTCTCGCTTGGTCAGCGAGCTGCAATTGACTGCCGACCAGCAAGCCAAGGTAGACGCGATTTACGCCGAGGCACGGCCTAAGTTTGCTGCGCTGCGCGACATGGCAAACGAGGAGCGCGGTAAAGCCCGCGAGCGCATCAGTGCAGATACGCGCGCGCAGATTGGTGACTTATTGACCCCAGAGCAAAAGCCCAAATACGCTGCGCTACAAACCGAGATGGCCGCAGGCCGTGGTGCCAGCACCCGAGGCCGCATTTACCTGCAAGGCGCAGACGGCAAACCCGTGGCCTACAACGTGCGCCTGGGCATCACAGACGGCACCAGCACCGAGCTGTTGATTGCGCCTAACTCGCCCAACACTGATGCGTTCAAAGAAGGCGCGTTGGTTATCGTAGGCACCTCCACGGGGTCGGGCGCAGGCAGTGCAGGCAGTTCAGGCAGTGGTGCAGGCAGTCAGCGCCCCAGTGGCCCGCGCATGCCGTTCTAAGCCGCACAGTCTCTAGGTTAAACACCCCACCATCATGGCCCTGATCGAAGCGCGCAACCTCACCAAGGTCTACACCATGGGTATGCAGACTGTGCACGCGCTGCGCGGTGTGTCGCTAGACATCGAGGAGGGCGATTTTGTCGCCATCATGGGCGCGTCGGGCTCAGGTAAATCCACGCTGATGAACATCATGGGCTGCCTCGATTTGCCCACCGACGGCGAATACCGCCTGGCAGGTGAAGCTGTGCAAAGCATGGCACCCGACCAGTTGGCCTCCATTCGCAATCGGCGCATTGGCTTTGTGTTTCAGCAGTTCAACCTATTGCCCCGCACTAGCGCGCTAGAAAACGTCGAGCTGCCCATGGTGTACAGCGGCATCAAGTCTGCCCAGCGTCACACTTTAGCTGCCGCTGCATTGGCCAAGGTTGGCTTAGGTGAACGCATGGGTCATACACCCGCTGAACTGTCAGGCGGTCAACAGCAGCGCGTGGCGATTGCGCGCGCATTAGTCAACAACCCGCAACTCATCTTGGCCGACGAACCCACCGGCGCGCTGGACAGCCAAACCTCAGAGGACATCATGCGCTTGCTCACCGACCTGAACGCGCAAGGCATGACCGTGGTGCTGGTGACCCACGAAGCCGACATAGCCGCATGGGCACGGCGGCGCATTGTGTTCAAAGATGGGCATATCGTGGAAGACGTTGTGCGCCGTGATGAGGTTGAAAAACGGGGTCAGATCCCAATTCAGGAAAGTGATCCATCCGAAGCGCGCTTAGCACATACGAAATTGGGCTCTGACCCCGCTTTTCAAACGGTGGTAGAAGCAAACCAATGAACTTCCTAGCCGCCCTGCGTTCAGCATTAAGAGCTCTTGCCGCCAACACCCTGCGCAGCATCCTCACCATGCTGGGCATCATCATTGGCGTGGCCGCTGTCATCACCATGATAGCCGTAGGCCAAGGCGCGACCAACCGTGTGCAAGACCAGATGAAAGGCTTGGGCTCTAACATCATGCTGGTACTGCCCGGCGGGGTGACCACAGGGGGCGTGCGCCTGGGCGCGCAAACCGGCCAAGCCCTGTCTGAGGAAGATGCGCTGGCGATTGCCAAAGAAGTGCCTGAAGTGCAAGTGGCCGCCCCCAGCATGCGCACCGGCGCGCAGGTGGTGGCAGGCAACAGCAACTGGAGCACATCAGTCTTTGGCACCACGAATGATTATTTAGAAGCCCGTGAATGGCCGCTGCAAACGGGCCGCACGTTTGAAGCCGCCGAGATGCAAGGCTCAGCCAAAGTCGCCATCATCGGGCAAACCACCGCGCAGCAACTGTTTGGCGACGCTGACCCGATGGACCAAGTCATCAGAGTCAAAAAAATCCCCGTCACTATCGTCGGCGTGCTGAGTAAAAAAGGCCAAAACATGCTCGGCCAAGACCAAGACGACATCGTCATCGTGCCCATTGGCACCTACCGCAACCGCATTCAAGGCGGCAACAGCGGCAAAACCAAGCGCGTGGGCTCGATCAGCGTGAAAGTAAAAGAAGGCCAAAGCATGAAGCTGGCCGAAGACAACATTAAAGACCTGCTACGCCAGCGCCTTAAAGTGCAACCTGGTGCAGACGAGCCGTTCAGTGTGCGCAACCTGACCGAGATTTTGCAGGCCCAGGAAGCGTCGAGCCGCATCATGACGCTGCTGCTGGCCGCTGTGGCAGGCATCAGCCTGATCATCGGCGGCATTGGCATCATGAACATCATGCTGGTCAGCGTGACCGAACGCACCCGCGAGATCGGCCTGCGCATGGCGGTGGGCGCACGCGGCAAAGACATCTTGACCCAGTTTTTGATTGAGGCAGTGACGCTCAGCGTGATAGGCGGCGCCATCGGCGTGCTGCTGGGCGCAGGGGCGACATGGGCGGTGGGCTACTTTGCAGGCTGGGAGGTCAGCATGACCGCATCGTCTATCTTTTTGGCTACTGTGTTTTCAGCCGTGGTGGGTGTGTTTTTTGGTTTTTACCCTGCGCACAGGGCTTCAAAGTTGTTGCCTATTCAGGCGCTACGCTATGAATAAATAGTTAGCTATTAAATATATAGCATTTACGGTCGCATCAAGTCGTAACTTAGATCACACGCCTTTAGATGTGGACACTCAAAACAGACGTTTATGTGCGCATCGTGGCGGTATTATGCGTTTTTTGCATAGATAAGGCTTTCATGATTGCGGGTTTACCCTTAATCTACACCTATCGCACATCACTGTGCCCACCAGTCGGAAAGGACTGCACCATGAACTCTTTAACCCGTATCGCCCGCACCTTTGCCAACCTGTTCAGCTCCCCAGAGCGCAGCACCTCAGTGACTGCACGCGCCTTGTTTGAGCGCGCTACCCACGCCCGTGGCGTAAGCCGTTTTGAGGCTGCCCAGTTGCGCGCCAACGCGCAAGCCATGCTCAACATGGTCCGCTAAAACTTAGCGCTTTAAAGCCTTAAGTCAGGGTAGCGCTGACGATATCAAAGGCACAATACACACTTCTCACTGAGGAGTTGAAGTTTTGGACATCACGCTACTGATCAAAGCCGCCATCATGGGCGTTGTCGAAGGGCTGACCGAGTTTTTGCCCATCTCGTCCACCGGCCACCTGATTTTGGCGGGCGCGCTGCTAGGCTTTGACGACGAAAAAGCCAAGGTGTTTGACATCGCCATCCAAACCGGCGCGATCCTCGCTGTCATCATCGTCTACTGGCAAAAAATCCGCAGCACCTTGATCGCGTTGCCTACAGAAAAGCAAGCCCAGCGGTTTGCGCTAAACGTCTTCATTGCCTTTGTGCCCGCAGTCATCTTGGGGCTGCTTTTTGGCAAAGCCATCAAAGCCCATCTGTTCACCCCTGTGGTGGTAGCCACCACCTTTATCATCGGCGGCTTCATTATTTTGTGGGCAGAACGGCGCCAAACCAACAACCCGTCTGCCGTGCGCGTGTCCGATGTGGACGCCATGACACCGCTAGACGCGATCAAAGTCGGCCTGGTGCAGTGCTTGGCCATGATTCCAGGCACCAGCCGAAGCGGCGCAACCATCATCGGCGGCATGCTGCTGGGCCTGTCGCGCAAGGCGGCCACCGACTTCTCGTTTTACCTTGCCATCCCCACGCTCATCGGTGCAGGTGCCTACAGCCTGATCAAAGAACGCGGTGTGCTCAGTGCGGCTGACTTGCCCATGTTCGGCGTTGGCTTGCTGTTTTCGTTCCTCAGCGCTTGGTTGTGTGTGCGCTGGCTGCTGCGCTATATTTCCACCCATAATTTCGTGGTATTTGCCTATTACCGCATCGCGTTTGGCTGCCTGGTGCTGCTGTCTGCGCAGATGGGGTGGGTCAAGTGGGCTGGTTGAGTGACTTTTTAAACTACTGAAAACCCACGAATCGCCGCCTCTACAGCCGCCGCTGCTGCCAGCGGGTTTTCCATCGGAAAAAGATGCGTGCCGTCCATCCAAGCCATGCGGCCTTGGGTGACTTGGGCGGTGAGTGCAGTGCCCACCGTTTTCATCTCTTGCGATTGCAGGCCACCAACGAACGCGGCGGGGCATTGCAAGGGGTGGCGTTTGAGCAAGCGCTCAATCGAGTCGGGCAGGGTGTTGTAGATGTGCGTTTCAATGCGGCGATCAAACGTGAGGTGGCGTTGGCCTTGCAGATCCTCTGTACCGTGGGTGACGTAGTCGCGCAGCACCGCATCGTCCCACAGGGCAAAAGCGCGCTTGGTTTTAAAGTGCTTGTAGGCCGCTGGGATATCAGGCCAGCTTTGCTTGCGGTGCTGGCTGACTGCGCCCGGTGATATCCGGCCCACCAAGTTGGTGGACTTGGCGGCGCCCAGTGTGGTGGCGCGCCAGCCGCCGATCACGGGCGCGTCTAGAAGCACCACACCGCGCGCCAGCGCAGGAAGTTTGGCCGCGCACATCAGGCTCAAGATGCCGCCTAACGAGTGGCCCACCAAGTACGCTGGCTCGCCCGCTTTGTTGGACTCGCGCTCGGCAAAATCAGCCAATTGCTGCACGATGTGCGGCCAGTTGTTGGTGACGGGGTATTGTGGGTCGTGGCCTAACTTCTCGATGGATTTGACGGTGAAGCCGCGCTTTTTAAGTGACGCGGTCATCACGCCATAGGTGCTGGCCGGAAAGCTGTTGCCGTGCGAGAAGATTAAAAGGCTCATCGGCGGCGATTAAATCAGCTTGTCTTGCGGTGTGTTGATCTTGCGCAAGACGCTGCTGCGCACGTTAGGGGTTTTGAGCGGGGTGTCGGTTTGGCCGCCGTTCCACATCGGGTCATCTAAGCTGTCAAACACTTCGCGCAGCTTGTTGCCCCACGCGGCGCGCAGCATTTTGAGATACGGGTTGTTCTCTTCAATGCAAACAATTTTTTCGGTTTGCAGTTTGCCCGCTTCATACACCACGAGGTCAAGGGGCAAACCGACCGACAAGTTAGATTTGAGCGTCGAGTCCATCGACACCAACGCGCATTTAGCTGCTTCGTCCAGCGGGGTGTCCAGCGTGATCACGCGGTCGAGCACAGGTTTGCCGTATTTGGATTCACCGATTTGAAAGTACGGTGTCTCAGGCGTGGCTTCGATAAAGTTGCCTGCCGAATACACCTGAAACAAGCGCATGGCTTCATTGCCAATTTGGCCGCCAAAGATGAGCGACACGTTAAATTCAACGCCTGCTTTTTTAAGCGCTTCGGCATCGCGCTGGTACACATGGCGCACAGCAGAGCCCAGCACGCGGGCGGCGTCGAACATGCTTTTGGCGTTCCAGATGGTCAGTGGTTCACCATCTTCATTTTTGAGTTTTTCGACTTGCAGTATTTCGCGCACCGACTGGCTGATGCTCAGGTTGCCCGCAGACAATAGCGTCATAAACCGCTCGCCCGGCCTCTCGTAAACGATCATTTTGCGAAACGTGCTGATTTGATCAAGCCCCGAGTTGGTGCGCGAGTCAGACAAAAAGACCAAGCCTGCTTTGAGTTTGATGCCTACGCAATATGTCATGGTGTGCTCCTAGTCATTTATTGGTTATTAGAGAGTTTTTTGAGCTGGTACAGCGCATCCAGAGCCTCACGGGGGCTGAGCGCGTCGGGGTCAATGGCATTGAGAGCGGCTTCTACAGCGCCACCTTGCGACGGGTTTTCTATGAGCGGGGGTGGCGCAAATAAGTCTACCTGTTGTTGCGCAGCCAGCTGCTCTTTTTCTAGCAGGTCTAGGGCGTTGCGCGCGTGGGCTACTACGGCCGCAGGCACCCCTGCCAGTTTGGCCACCTGAATGCCGTAGCTGCGGCTAGCTGGCCCGGGGTCGATGCTGTGCAGAAATGCAATGTCGTGTCCACGCTCTACGGCGCTCACATGCACATTGACGGCGCTGTGGTGCTTTTCTGGAAAGCCTGTGAGCTCAAAATAGTGGGTGGCGAACAGCGTAAACGCCTGCGACTTGTGCAAGTGCGCTGCAATGCCGCTGGCCAATGCCAAACCATCAAAAGTGCTGGTGCCGCGGCCAATCTCGTCCATCAGCACCAACGAATGCGGCGTGGCGCTGTGCAAGATTTGCGCGGCTTCGGTCATCTCCAGCATGAAGGTGGACTGGGCGTTGGCCAAGTCGTCTGCGGCGCCAATGCGGGTGTGGATTGCGTCAATCGGGCCGAGGCGACACGCAGCAGCAGGCACATACGAGCCCAAAGAGGCCAGCAGGGTGATGATGGCCACTTGGCGCATGTAGGTGGACTTGCCGCCCATGTTGGGGCCGGTGATGATCTGCATGCGCGTTTTAGCGCCCAGCGCAGTGTCGTTGGCCATAAAGCTGCCGCTGGACAGCTCTGCCAAGCGGGCTTCCACCACCGGATGGCGGCCTGCGGTGATGCTGATACACGGCTCTTTGACAAACACAGGCGCGCACCAGCTTAGCGACAGCGAACGCTCGGCCAGCGCGCACAGCGCGTCGAGTGCAGCAATAGCCTGCGCGCAGGCGGACAGCGCGGGGATAAAGGCTTGCAGTTGGTTTTGCAGTTCTTCAAAGAGGTATTTTTCGCGTGCCAGCGCGCGGTCTTGGGCGCTGAGCGCTTTGTCCTCAAAGGCTTTGAGCTCGGGTGTGATAAAGCGCTCGGCGTTTTTCAGAGTTTGGCGGCGGCGGTAGTTATCGGGCACTTTGTCCAGCTGGCCTTGGGTGATTTCGATGTAAAAGCCGTGTACTTTATTAAACTGTACGCGCAGGTTGGTAATGCCGGTGCGGGCTTTTTCGCGGGTTTCTAGACCCAATAAAAATGCATCACAGGTGCTCTCGATATTGCGCAGCTCGTCCAGGTCGGTGTCAAAGCCGTTGGCGATCACGCCGCCGTCGCGGATCAGCGCGGCAGGCTCGGGCAGCAGTGCAGACTGCAGCAGCGCTGCACAGCCTGCAGGCGGCTCAATCGCGTTGAAATTGGAAGAAAAATCGATAGTTTTCCGACGCAGATATTGGATAGTTTGCTCACATTTTAATAGTGTTTGCTGCAGTGCGACCAGCTCGCGTGGTCGTACTTGGCGCAGCGCGATGCGGGCGGTGATGCGCTCAATGTCGCTCACACCTTTGAGCTGCTCGCGCAGTTTGTGGGCATGTACCGCATGGCTCTCGCTGTCTGCTGCACGCAGCCGGCCAATGGACTGCAAACGGTCTTGCGCGACTGCGCGGTCGCGCTGGGGCGACAGCAGCCAGCTTTTGAGTGCGCGGCTGCCCATGCCGGTTTGGCAAGTGTCCAAAAGTGAAAAGAGGGTGGGCGAGTCTTCGCCGCGCAGCGTGAGCGTGAGCTCTAGGTTGCGCCGCGTGCTGAGCGGCAGGTCCATCAGCTCGTCGCCACGCTGCACCCGCAAACTGCGCACATGGGGCAGTGCTTTGCCTTGCGTGTGCTCCGCGTAGGCCAGCAGGGCCGATGCAGCAGCATGGGCATGCACAGCTTCGTCTGCGCTAAAGGCTTGCAAGCTGGCGACCTGTAGTTGCGCACACAGCTTGGCGTTGCCCAGGCCGCTGTCAAACTCAAACGCAGGGCGAATGGACAGCGGGATGGCGGCGGCAAACTTGAGCTCTTTGATCTGCTGCTCAAACGCGGGCGTCACGTCGCCACTGTAGATCAGCTCGCTGGGCACGATGCGCGCGGCCCAGTCAGCCAGCTCATCGTGGGTGCATTGGGCGAGTTGAATCTCTGACTGTGTGATGGACAACCAGGCCAGGCCCAGCTGGTTGCGCGGCGCTTGGTGCACGGCCAGCAGAATAGATTCGGTTTTATCGCTCAGCAGCTCGGTGTCTGTGAGTGTGCCCGGCGTGACGACGCGCACCACTTTACGCTCTACCGGGCCTTTGCTTGCACCCACCTCACCCACTTGCTCGCAAATCGCCACCGATTCGCCGAACTTGATCAACCGTGCAAGATAAGTTTCTAGCGAATGAAACGGCACACCCGCCATCACCACCGGCTGCCCACCCGATTGGCCGCGCTGCGTGAGCGTGATGTTTAAAAGGCGCGCGGCTTTTTCGGCATCGGCGTAGAAGACTTCATAAAAGTCACCCATGCGGTAGAAAAGAAGCGTATCGGGAAAGTCTTTTTTAAGTCCCCAATACTGGGTCATCATCGGCGTGTGAGCCGATGTACCGTTAGTCGGCGTGTGAGCCGATGTACCATTAGCCGGCGTGTGAGCCGATGTACCTATCAATGGCGTGTGTTCTGCAGCCATGTTAACTAACTAAATTACAAAATCACTTGCTGCACAGTTTCGCTAAAGTCGGGGTCATCGTTTTTGCGCACACTGACGCTCTGGCGCACGCCAGCCTTCTCGCCAGCACTTGCGAACTTGCTGTATTTGCCCAGCACACCCACCAATTGGCCATACACCTTGGGGTTGGCTGCCATGACTTCTTGCTGGTCTAAAAAGTCAGCTTCACCTGTAAAGTTGCCTACCAAGCCGCCCGCTTCTTGCACCAAGAGCGAGCCTGCTGCTACGTCCCAAGCCTTCAGGCCGGTTTCAAAATAGGCATCGCTAAAACCTGCGGCCACATAAGCCAAGTCGAGGGCAGCTGCGCCTGGGCGGCGCATGGACGAGGCCAACTTCATCACATCGGTAAACATGGCAATGTACTTGGGCATGTCGTCGCCTGGGCGAAACGGGAAGCCAGTGGACACTAAGCAGTCGCTCATCTGCGTGCGCTTAGACACACGGATACGGCGGTCGTTAAGGTACGCGCCGCGGCCGCGGGTAGCAGTAAACATGTCGTTGCGCGTAGGGTCATACACAACAGCTTGTTCAACCTTGCCTTTAACTGCCAATGCAATGCTCACGCAGTACACGGGGAAGCCGTGGATAAAGTTGGTGGTGCCGTCTAGCGGGTCAATGATCCAGACAAACTCAGAGTCTTGCGCGCCAAACTGACGGCCTGACTCTTCGGCCCAGATGCCGTGGCCAGGGTAGGCGGTGAGCAGGGTTTCGATGATGGCAGCTTCAGAGGCTTGGTCTACCTCGGTGACGAAATCGTTGATTTGCTTTTGCGCGACGCGAACAGATTCAATGTCTAATGCGGCGCGATTAATGATAGCGCCGGCGGCGCGTGCGGCGCTCACGGCCACGTTGAGCATGGGGTGCAGATTGCTGGACATAAATTGTGTGGGGAAGAGCTTTGGGTGAGCATGCACGATCGCAAGCTACAAAATCTGATTTTCCCACGAAAACCCGTCACTAGGCTGTTTCGCAATATCCGAGGCGCAATATGCAGTCATTAGTTCAAATTTATTCAATAAAATCAAGCTGTTAAGCCGACTATCTGCAAAGTCACTTACAAATATATAGGGTAAACACTAGTTCGTAAGGTTAGTTTGAGCTATGTAACGCAAGTGATTGATATTGCATAATTTTCTGACCTTGTATACACTACCTAGTCATCGGGAACTAGGTTTGGAGCGTTCATGATGGCAATAGCTAAAGGGTGTATTTTGAATCCGTTGTTAAATGTTGTCGCTAAATGTGTGATCGTGTTGGGTTTGGCCATCACGCTGAACGCTACCGCCGTGTTTTCAGCCCAAGCAGCTGCAGACAAGCGCAACGCCAAAAAGCCTGTGGCCACAGCCAAGATGAGCGCCAAATCATCTGCCAAAGTAGCAGCCAAAGTAGCAGCCAAAGACATAGCAAAAGTTGCTGGAAAAAAACAAGTGCCCAGCCTGAAAACTGCCAACACCAAAATGGGTGTGAAGACAGCGAAAGCTGATCGCGGAGGTAAGACCATCAAGGTGTCAATGCCAGGCGCAAAGCGCGGCGCGGCCAAGATGGAGCGCATTGTGGTGCGCGGTAAAAATGGTAAGCGGATGGTCGTCATGCGCCCTGCGCGCCAGGTCCGCGATATTCAACTGGTGGCACTCACACCGCCTCGCCCCTCGTTTGGTCAACTGGCTGGTTTGCATGGTATGCAAGACGAGTTAGACCTTAAATCGAGTGTGGCTCTGGTTATTGACCAAGATACGCGCGAAGTGCTGTTTAGCAAAAACGACAAGGCCGTGCTGCCGATTGCATCGCTCACCAAGCTGATGACCGGTGTGGTGGTCAGTGAGGCGCGCTTGGACATGAGCGAGATGATCGCAATTACCCAAGACGATGTAGACACCGAAAAGGGCAGTCGCTCACGCCTCAAAGTAGGCGCTGAGTTGACCCGTGGCGAGCTCATGCTGTTGTCGCTGATGAGCAGCGAAAATCGCGCTGCCAATGCGCTAGGCCGCACCTACCCCGGCGGCATGGTGCGTTTTGTGCAGCTGATGAATGCCAAAGCCGCTCAGCTGGGCATGAAAGACACCCGCTATGTCGAGCCTACAGGCTTGTCGAGCAACAACCAAAGTAGCGCCCAAGACTTGGCCAGCTTGGTGGCATATGCATCGAGCAACAGAGAGCTGAGCCAGTTTTCAACCTCGCCAGACCACCAAATAGCAGTGGGCGAAAAAACTCTGAACTATGTGAACACCAACCGCCTCACGCGCAACCCAGAGTGGGACATTGGTTTGCAAAAGACGGGCTATATTTCTGAGGCGGGTCAGTGCTTGGTGATGCAAGCCAAGATATCCGGCCGCAAGTTGATCATGGTGTTTTTAGACTCTGCAGGCAAACTCAGCCGCTTGGGCGATGCAGAGCGCGTGCGCAAATGGGTAGAGAACAAAACCGCAGCAGCGGCTACTACTCCTGTCAGTGTAGTGACTAAGCCTGATCAGGGCTGATGCCCGCTGACCAAGCGGTTAAGTGCCTAGCTTGCCGTAGCAACGCGGTAGCCTAGCGCTGCCGATATCTCCGCAGCAGTCGCTTCCAATTTAGGCAACCAGCCTTCGTCCAGCCTGTCGGCAGGAGCAGAGATAGACAAGCCTGCGACTAATTTAGCCGTGTCGTCATAAATACCCACTGCCATGCAGCGCACCCCCAGCTCAAGCTCTTCGTTGTCGCGCGCCACGCCGTATTGACGGGCCTTAGACAGCTCGCGCTCCAAAATAGTGATCTGCGTGATGGAGTTTTTGGTGTGACCCGGCAGGCCCGTGCGCGTGGCATATGCACGCAGGCGCGGCAGATCGTCTGCTGCTAAAAACAGCTTGCCTGTAGACGTTAAATGCAGCGGTGCGCGACCACCGATGGCGCGCACTACCTGCATGCCGCTGCGCTCGCTGAAAGCGCGCTCTACATACACAATCTCGTCGCCTTGGCGCATTGACAGGTTGACTGGCTGCTGGGTGAGCTTGTGCAGCTCGCGCATGGGGCACAGGGCTGCGTCACGCACATCTAAGCGTGCTTTGACTAAATTACCCAGCTCCAGCAGGCGCATGCCTAGGCGGTAGCTACCTGCCTCGGGGCGGTCTACATAGCGGCCAATGGTCAGGTCGTTCAAAATGCGGTGGGCTGTGGACGGATGCAAGCCAGTTTTTTCGCTGATTTCTTTGAGCGAGATGGCTTCTTCGCGCGATGCCAAGACATCGACCAGGCTGAACATGCGCTCCATCACTTGGATAGCGGGTGTGCTGTGCTGGGGCAGAGGTTTTTTCATGGGCGGCTGATTTTCATGAGATGGTAAATATTCAACTCATTTTACGCTGTGAAATCATTGGCCTCTGCCCAGCCTTGCTCTTGGAGCAACTCATACGGCCCAAACTGGGCTTTGTAGGCCATTTTGGCGCTCTGGGCAATCCAATAGCCCAAATAAACATGCGGCAACTGCAGAAAGCGTGCCTGCTCGATCTGCCACAGCACGCTGTAGGTGCCGTATTGCGCCCGCGCCTCGGGCTCATAAAAGGTGTAGACAGCCGACAAGCCTGCGCTGAGCACGTCAAGAATAGAGACCATTTTGAGCGCGCCTAAGCTGCCTTCGGGTGCGCCGTCAGCAGGCGAGTCTCTGAATTCGACCATGCGCGAGTTCACCCGGCTTTGCAGTAAAAACTGGGTGTACTGGTCGATGCTGTCGTGGTCCATACCGCCGCCTGCGTGGCGACCGTTTTGGTAGCGTAAATACAGCTGGTAGTGCTCAGGCACAAAGCCCAGCTTGAGCACGCGCACTTGCAAGCCGCTATGCGCCTTGTGCGCGCGGCGCTGGCTGCGGCTGGGGGCAAAGCGCGCGACATCCACCCGCAGCGGCACACAGGCTTTGCAGCCCTCGCAATACGGCCTGTAGGTGAACATACCGCTGCGCCTAAACCCATTGGCTACCAACTCAGAATAGGCATCGTTATGGATCAGGTGGCTGGGTGTGGCGACTTGGCTGCGCGCGGTTTTGTCCGGCAGATAGCTGCACGGGTAGGGCGCCGTGGCATAGAACTGCAGAGTTTGAAGGGGCAGGTCTTTAAGGTGTGTCACCGGGCGTGGTTTTCAAAACAGGGACAAACAGGTGGGTTGGGAGGCGTAAATACTAACAACTACAACAACTGACTCCAGTATACGGGGTCAAATTTCCAAACGGGGGGTGTTTGCAGCGCAGCCTGCGCAGCCGCAGCACAAAAATCTGCACGCGGCATCTCGTTTGCGCCTAAGCTGGCCAAGTGCGGCGTATTTTGCTGGCAGTCAATCTGGGTAACGCCCTGCGCGCGGCACAGGGCTATGAGCGCCGCCAGGGCGATTTTGGACGCATCGGTGGCCCGGCTGAACATCGACTCGCCAAACACGGAGGCACCGATATTGATGCAATACAGCCCGCCTACTAATTTGCCGTCCACCCAAGTTTCGACACTGTGGGCATGGCCTGCAGCGTGCAAGCGCAGATAGGCGTCGATCATGTCCTGCACAATCCAAGTGCCGCGCTGGCCATCGCGAGGCGCTGCAGCGCAGGCCTGGATGACTGAGGCAAAGTCGTGGTCTATGCGCACCTCGCAGCCGGGCGTGTAGCTAAATTTGGTTAAGGTTTTGCGCAGGCTGCGGTGTAGTTTGAATTGCACTGTTTGCAGCACCATGCGCGGGTCTGGGCTCCACCATAAAATAGGTTGGCCCTCGCTGTACCAGGGAAAAATACCTTGTGCATACGCCGAGCACAGCGCGGCCACATCCAGTACGCCACCTGCAGCCAGCAGGCCAGGTGCTTCGCTGTCCGCGCCCCAGGCCATTGACACAGCTGGAAACGCATCGCCCGGCTCAAGCCAAGGCAGTGGAGACTGTGTGCTCATGGCAGCAGGAGCTTTGTCATATCGTGGTTTATTGCGCTGTCCAGCCGCCATCCACCTGCCACGCCACGCCTTGCACGTTGCGTGCGGAGCCGCTGCACAGGTACACCGCCAAGTCGCCCAGCTCTTCGGGTGTGGTGAACTGACCTGAGGGCTGCTTTTCGCCCAAGAGCAGCTTTTTGGCCTCGTCGTTGCTGATTTTGAACTCCAGTGCTTTGGCATCGACCTGTTTTTGCACCAACGGGGTCAGCACCCAGCCCGGGCAAATCGCGTTGCAGGTCACGCCTGTGGTGGCGTTTTCTAGCGCGGTGACTTTGGTCAGGCCCACCAAGCCGTGCTTGGCTGCGACATAGGCTGACTTATGCGCCGAGCCCACCAAGCCGTGGGCCGAGGCGATGTTGATAATGCGGCCCCAGCCCGCCTTGTGCATCGCAGGCAGGGCCAGGCGGCTGGTGTGAAAGGCGCTGGACAGGTTAATGGCAATCACCGCGTCCCAGCGCTCGACAGGGAAGTCTTGCACCGAGGCCACATGCTGAATGCCTGCGTTGTTGACCAAAATGTCCACCATGCCAAAGCGCGCTCTAGCAGCCGCCATCATGGCTTCGATCTCAGCGGGCTTGCCCATGTCTGCGCCGTGGTACAGGGTCTGCACTCCCGTGGCCTCGATATCTTTTTGGGCTGCGGCGTAGTCGCCAAAGCCGTTGATGACGATGTTGGCCCCTTGTTTGGCCAGTTGCAGCGCGATGCCCAGGCCAATGCCGCTGGTGGAGCCGGTGACGAGTGCAGTTTTTCCTTGAAGCATGGTTCTATTCCTGTGGGGTGATGCTGATTGCGTTTAGTATCTAAGCTAATTATCCACGCTTGCTGCCTTCGTTGTGAGAGCTTATGTATGTTGTTTGAACCCACGCTCAATTTTGTGCAATGTCCTGACGCCACTGGAGGCCACCGCATGGCCTATTGGGACTGGGGCAATCCTGCCAACCCGCATGTGGTGGTATGTGTGCACGGTATCTCGCGCCAAGGCCGCGACTTTGATACGCTGGCGCGCCGCTTGATAGGCAAAGACGGCCAGCGCTGCCGTGTGGTGAGTGTTGACATAGCAGGCCGTGGCCACAGCGACTGGCTGGCCGACCCGCACATGTACGTGGTGCCCAGCTATGCGGCTGATATGCTGACCCTGCTGTCGCATCTGCGCGCCAGCGGCGCAGTCAAAACGATTGACTGGGTGGGCACCAGCATGGGCGGCTTGATTGGTATTGCCGTAGCACCCCAGCCGGGCGCGCAGCTGCACAAACTGATTTTGAACGACGTGGGCCCCGTGGTGCAATGGGAGGCGCTGCAGCGCATCAGCAGCTATATTGGCGCGGACCCGCGTTTTGCCTCGGAGCAAGTGGGCGCTGACAAAATGTGGGAAGTGTCCCACAGCTTTGGGCCGCACACCAAAGAGCAGTGGCTTGCGCTGTCCCAGCCCATGCTGCGGCCCGTGACGGACAGCAGCGGCGGTGCCTTCAAGCTGCACTACGATCCGGCGATTGCCGTGCCCGTGAAAGCCACCACACCTGAGACAGCCGCGCAGGGCGAAGCCATGCTTTGGCAGCTGTACGACACGATCACCACGCCCACTTTGCTCATTCGCGGTGCAGAGTCAGACTTGCTCAGCCCAGCCACAGCCAAAGCGATGCAAGAGCGCGGCCCTAAGGCGCAGCTGGTGGAGTTTGAGGGTGTGGGGCACGCTCCTACATTAATAGCAGACAATCAATTATCCGCGTCGGAAAACTTCTTATTTTCTTGATACATTGGGGCCATTGACGGTGAAGCACACACTAGAACCCTCCACCCTGCAGTCGCCCGCGGTTGCCGCATTAGAGGTGGCTGCCGAAGGGTTTTCGGTACAGGCGCGGGCGCTAGACCACGCGCTGGCGCGCACCCGAGCGTTTGCCGAGCCATTGATCGCGCACGAAACCCTGGACACCGGCGAGAACACACTGGCGCATGCCGATGCTGTGGCCGCTATTTTGCGCAGCATTGGCGGATCAGAGACCATGCAAGCGGCCAGTTATTTGGTCTATGCCTGCGACCACTTAAACCGCCCGCAAGAGGTGATTGAAAAAGCCTTTGGCGAGAGCTATGCCGCGCTGGCCGTAGAGACCACCAAGCTGGTCAAAGTGCAGCGCCTGTCGCGCGCAGCAGCTGGCGGTAGCCACATCAGCCCAGGCGCTGCCACGCAGACCGAGAATGTCCGCAAAATGCTGTTGGCCTTTAGCCGTGACCTGCGTGTGGTCATGCTGCGCCTGGCCTCACGCCTGCAAACCCTGCGCCACTACGCTGCGACCAAGCTGCCCGTGCCCCAGGCCGTGGCCGCAGAGTCGCTGCAGGTGTTTGCACCTCTGGCCAACCGCTTGGGTATTTGGCAAATCAAGTGGGAGATGGAAGACCTGGCGTTTCGGTTTTTAGAGCCTGACATCTACAAAGCCGTTGCCAAACAGCTCGATGCAAAAAGAGCAGAGCGCGAAGCCGCGATGGGCGCGCTGCGCGCCGATCTAGAGCAGGCGCTGCAAGCGGCAGCGACAGGCATAGGGGCAGGCATAGGTGAGGGTGCCAGCGTGCAGGCGCGGCCTAAGCATATCTACAGCATTGTCAAAAAAATGCGTGGCAAACAATTGAGCTTTGACCAAGTGCTCGACGTGCGCGCCATGCGCGTGATAGTGCCCAGCGTGGCCGACTGCTACGCCGCCCTGTCGTATGTGCACGCGCACTTCACGCCCATGAGCGGCGAGTTTGACGACTACATCGCCAAGCCCAAAGCCAACGGCTACCAAAGCCTGCACACCGTGGTGCTGATCGAACAGAGCTCGTCAGGCAGTGCCGCCTCTGGCAGCGCACAAGCTAGTGCCCCTGTCGAAATCCAAATTCGCACCCAAGCCATGCACGACCATGCCGAGACTGGCGTGGCCGCGCACTGGGCCTACAAAGAGGCGGGTGCTAAGGGCTACGCAGGTGTGAGCGCCACGGGCGCGTATGACGCCAAAATAGCGGTGTTGCGCCAGCTGCTGGCCTGGGAGCGCGACTTGTCGGGCGCAGGCAGCGCTCAGGCTGCACAGGGCGAAGGCCCCGCGTCCAGTGCTGCTGCAAGCCAAGCCGTGCTGAGCGACCGCATTTACGTTCTCACGCCCGAGGCTGCAATTGTTGATCTGCCCGCAGGCGCCACGCCGATTGACTTTGCTTACGCCGTGCACACCAATTTAGGCCACCGCTGCCGAGGCGCCAAGATCGACGGCGCTTTGGTGCCACTCAATACTGCGCTGCGCAATGGCCAAACGGTAGAGGTCACGGTGGTGAAAGAAGGCGGCCCGTCGCGCGACTGGCTTAACCCCGAGCTGGGCTACTTGGCCAGCCCGCGCTCTAAATCTAAAGTGCGCGCTTGGTTCAACGCCATAGCCATCAGCGAGACCATTGCCAAGGGCCGCGAGGCGGTTGAAAAGCTGCTGCAGCGCGAAGGCAAAACAGCGCTCAAGCTAGGCGACCTGGCCGCGCAACTGGGCTTTAAAACTGCGGACGATTTGTTTGAAGTGGTAGGCAAAGACGAGTTGTCGCTGCGCACCATAGAGCAGCTGTTTCGCCCCGCAGAGCCCGAGCTCAGCGAGGACGAGCAACTGCTGCTCAGGCAAGCCCGCAACACCGAAAAATTCAAATCTCAAGGGCCTGGCCACAGCAAAGGCGACGTGCTGGTGGTAGGCGTGGACTCGCTGCTCACCCAACTGGCCAAATGCTGCAAACCCGCCCCGCCCGATGCAATTGGCGGCTATGTGACGCGCGGCAAAGGCGTTAGCATTCACCGCGCTGATTGCCCTAATCTGCGCCAGCTGTTGGCCAAAGACGCAGGCCGCGTGATTGAGGTGGCCTGGGGTCAGGCCAAAGCGGGAGCCCTTGGCAGCGCGCCCAGCTATGCGGTGGATGTGGCTGTGCAGGCCACGGACCGAGCAGGTTTGCTGCGGGATGTGGCTGAAGTTTTTAGCAAAGAAAAAACCCATGTTCAAAGTGTGCAGTCGCAGTCAACCCAAGGCACCGTGTGGATGAACATCACGGTGCAAGTGCCTGACGCCAGCCGCCTAAGCAAGGTGCTGGCGGCGGTGGGGCAGGTGGCGGGGGTGCATTGGGCGCGGCGGCGGTGATTTTCTGCATGCTATGTTAGTTGTAGCAAACTGTTGAATATCTGCGTCGGAAAAATGCTCTTTTTTCTTCCAATGACGTGTTTAATGGCTGGGTTTGTTTAACAGCCCGTGGCAATGCTTGTGTGCCTTGTTTACCTTGGACGGGCGGTGTGACATGTCGCTGAAGAAATACTCCACAAACACGCGCGAACTGCGTGAGTAGTGGGCTGCCTTGAACAACGCGCGCCTTGCTGCGTATTCTTCATCGACACGCTCACACCGCTTGCCCTGTCATGTTAGGTAGTTTTAAGACACGCTTTTCTGTTGGATGGTCGTTAATTCAAGGTGCGCGCTTCGGTTAGGTTGCAGTGACCAAGTCTTGGCACTACCGTTAGCCCAGCCGTGACCAGAGTAGTGCAGAACGCATCACACACCAAGTCAGCTCAGCGGTGATGGGGTGTGGTTTCGATGAAAATTTGGTAAACAAGGTGCGTCGTACTACCAAAGTTGCAAATACTTAGCAGGGATGCGCGTGATTGCGGAGAATTTTGCAGCGAAACTTCCCCCATCGCCGCAGCTCACGACACTGGAACATTAGTCTTCAAGCTCACGATGCCAGAACATCAATCTTCAAGTAAACCAACGAAGACAAACAAGCCAGTCCATATTAAAAACACACATCTTGGAAGAAAAACGAGCACTTTTCCGACGTGGATATTCAATAGTTTGCTATTGAAATTATAGTAAATCAATGCCCTTGCGAGCCCCGGTGCGCCCACGCGGTAGTATTTTTCTCGACATAGTCAAACAGCTCGTACATCACCATCGCCATTGCGCCTACCACCACCAGGCCGCCAAAGGCCAGGCCCATTTGCATGGCGCTGCCTGCGCTGATCAGCAAGTAGCCTATGCCTTCGTTGGCGGCGGTCATCTCGCTCACCGTGGTGCCCACAAACGCCAGCGTGATGGCGACTTTGAGGGAGCCAAAAAAGTAGGGCATCGAGCGGGGCATGCCCACTTTGGTGAGCACGTCCCAGCGCTTGGCGCCCAGCACGCGCAGCACGTCTTCCAGCTCAGGCTCCAGCGTGGACAGGCCCGTGGCGATATTGACCATGATGGGGAAAAAGCTGATTAAAAAGGCCGTCAAAATCGCTGGGCCCACACCAATACCAAACCACACCACCAAGATGGGCACAAAGGCCGCTTTGGGCAGGGCGTTAAAGCCGGTCATCAGTGGATACATGGCGGTGTAGGCCAGGCGTGAGCTGCCCATCAAAAACCCGAGCATCACGCCCACCACAATAGCAATGCCAAAGCCCACCATCGTCACCCAAAAAGTGCGCCAAGCGTGGCCTGCGATGGTGCCGCGAAACTCCCACACCTGGGTTGCTATGCGCGATGGGCTGGGGAAGATGAACTCAGTGACATTGAAAATGCGGCAGACGGCCTCCCAGAGCACGAGGATGACGATCAGCAGCAGCCAAGGGGCGTAGCGTTCGATGGTTTTGTTCATGGCGACGACCTTTGATGACTCTTGCTGTCTTTGTTTTGTTATGCAGCGACTGCGCCGGTTTTGCGAATCGCGCCAATATGGCCGCGCAGCTCCAGCACGATGTCTGCAAACTCTTTGGTGTAGGTGACTTCAAGCTCGCGCGGGCGCGCAAGCTCGATCGGGCGCTCGACCACAAAGCGGCCAGGTGACTTGCTCATGACATACACCTTGTCGGCCAAGAACACGCTCTCGCGCAAATCGTGGGTTACGAGAATGACGTTGAATTGTTGTACTGCGTGCAGGTCGCGCAAAATGCACCACAGCTCTTCGCGGGTAAAGGCGTCGAGCGCGCCAAACGGCTCGTCCAGCAGCAGCATTTTGGGCTCATGGATCAGCGCGCGGCAAATGCTGGCGCGCTGCTGCATGCCGCCTGAGAGCTGCCACGGAAACTTCTTTTCATAGCCAGCCAAGCCCACGGTTTCTAGCAGCTTAGAGGCGCGCGCTTCGTATTCTTTGCGTTTGGCTTTGAAGTTGCTGCGGTACGGCTCGACAATTTCGAGTGGCAGCAGCACGTTGTCTAGCGTGGTGCGCCAAGGCAAGAGCGAGGGCGCTTGAAACGCCATACCGCTGATTTTGAGTGGGCCGGTCACCGGCTCGCCGTTGATGCGGATGCTGCCTTTGCTGGGCATTTTCAGGCCCGTGGTCAGCTTCATAAAGGTAGACTTGCCGCAGCCTGATGGCCCGACAATGGCGATGAACTCACCTGTGCCCACTTTGAGCGAGATGTCTTCTACGGCAAAGTTGCCTTGCGCAAGGAGCTCGTCGTTGTAGGCCAGCCAGACTTTGTCAAAGTCTACAAAGGCAGGCGCTGGAGCGGTAGGTGTGGTCATTTTCAAGAAACAGTTTTTGGAAGAAAAATTAGCACTTTTCCGACGTGAATATTGGATAGTTAGCTATTAATTTAGTAGCGTTTAGTGTGATAATAGTCACAAGAGGCAGCGCCATGCACCATCACTTGCGCCATCACTCGTAGTTATTTCTTAGCCGCTGGCAAGATATTGAGTTCAGCCGCGCTGGGCAAAAAGCTGGCGTTCCACACAGCTTCAGGCATGACGCGGGTTTTGGTGTTGAAAGCATCAGACACTTGGCTGGCCATCAGGCTCAGGCGGCCAGGCACCACTTGACCAAAGCCTTCTTGGCGGGCGCTGGGGCTGTTAATGGCGGTGTCAATGGCCAGCTGAAAACGGCGGGTCTCCAGCTCGGTGTTGATGATGCCGTCACGCGCTTTGACAAACTCAATAGCGGCGGCGGGGTTGGCCATGGCTTCTTTGGCACCTTTGGCAAAGGCCACTAAAAATGCTTTCACAGCCGCTGGGTTCTCTTTGATCATCTTTGGGCTGGCGATGATGGCGTTGCCGTAGAGTTTGACGCCATTCGTGGCGTAAGGAATGATGGTCACGTCTTCAGCTTTGACGCCGCGCGCCTCTAAGTTGAGCAGGCTGGTGAAGGTAAAGCCAGTGATGGCGTCTACATCGCCGCGCGCCAGCATGGTCTCGCGCAGAGGTGGGTCCATGCTGGTCCATTGCACGCCGCTGACGTTGTTGGCCTTGGCAAAGATCGGAAAGCTGCGGCGGCCTGCGTCAAACACGGGGGCACCGAGCTTTTTGCCGTTCAGATCTGCAGTGGTCTTGATGCCTGATTTTTTGAGCGCCATGACAGAGGCGGGCGTGCTGTTGTAGACCATCATCACCGCCACTGGCTTGTTAGGAGCGTCAGCGTTGTTGGCATGAAACTCCATCAGCGCGGCAATATCAGCAAAGCCCATGTCGTAGGTGCCTGAGGCCACGCGCGTGACCGCGCCGCCTGAGCCGTTGCCTGCGTCAACCGTGACGTCGAGCTTGGCGTCTTTGAAATAGCCTTTGGCAGCAGGTGTGAGAAATAACGCTGATGGGCCTTCAAAGCGCCAGTCCAGCTGAAACTTGATGGGCGTGGTTTGCGCTTGGGCTGTGCCCAGGGACAAAGCGGCGGCGGCCAAGGACGCGTGAATGGCCAATTTGATAAAGCTACGGGTTTTCATGGGAGTTCCAACAAAATAATAGTCAACAAAAACACTCAAATACAACGCAGAAGTATGCAAGCCAGATGCCAATGCAAACCCTTAATTGTCCTCAGCGCTCACCAGTTTGGTGCGTATATTTGCACCTTTAAACCGGACTCCCTTAACTTGAAATATCTTTTTTAATCTCCCTGAATTCAAACTTACGAAAATTGCGCAAACTACGCGCTCAGCAGGTCGTGCAGGCTGCGCGCAACCACCTTGGTGGCGCGCCGCAAGTCTTCTAGCGCCAGTCGCTCGTCGGCGCGCTTGGCATGGCTCTCCAAAACAGTGCGCGGCCCAGCGCCATAAATGACACCGGGAATGCCATATGCACCATAGAGACGCACATCCGTGTACAGCGGCGTGCCCATGACCGCAATCGGCTCGCCAAACACCTGCTCGCCATGCTTTTGCAGCGTTTGGACCAGCGGCAGGTTGCCCGGCAGCGGCTGCATGCTGTGCGCTAGCAGCAGGCGTTTGATGTTGACCGTGATGCCGGGATAGGTGGTGGCAGCGTCTTCAATGACTTGGCGAATCTGCGCTTCTACCTCAATGGGATTTTCCTCTGGGATCATGCGGCGGTCAAGCTTAAAGCTCACTTTGCCAGGCACCACATTGGTATTGGTGCCGCCTTCGATGCGGCCTACGTTGAGGTAGGGGTGGCTGATGCCTTCGACCTGGCTGGTGATGTGCTTGTAAATCGTGTTTTGGGCGTACAGCGCGTTCAAAATTTTCACTGCACCTTGCATCGCGTCTACGCCCGTGTGGGGAATGGCGGCATGCGCCATTTTGCCGTGCACTGTGACCTCCATTTGCAGGCAGCCATTGTGTGCGGTGATGACCTGGTAGCTAAAGCCTGCGGCAATCATCAAGTCGGGGTGGGTCAGGCCGTTCTTGAGCAACCAGCCGGGGCCAAGCTCGCCGCCAAATTCTTCGTCGTAGGTAAAGTGCAGCTCTATCGCGCCTTGGGTGGGTTTGGCCACCGCCTCGAGCGCGCGGGTGGCAAACGTGAAGGTGGCAAAGTCGCTCTTGCTCACTGCCGTGGCCCGGCCGACCATGTGGCCATCAACAATGGCAGCGCCATAGGGGTCGTGCGTCCAGCCCTCACCGGGCGGCACCACGTCGCCGTGGGCGTTGAGCGCGATGGTTTTGCCTGCATGGTCAGGGCCACCATATATGCGGCGCACGATCAGGTTGGTGATTGACTGCATGCCGTAGGCGGCCAGTTCGGCGGCGCTGGGGCTGTGCTTTTCGGCGTCCATGCCAAAGGTTTGCAGCAGCTGCGCAGTGCGCTCGGCATGGGGTGCATTGTGGCCCGGTGGTGTGTCGGTGGGCACTTGCACTAGGGCTTGCAAGAATTTGATTTCTTCGTCAAAGTGTTGGTCTACCCAAGCGTCAAGTTGTTCGTACATCGATTTCATGGTGATTCTTGGGCAAGCTGCCCCAGCAGGTGGGTGAAGGCATCTATGCACAGCTGCATGTCGTCGTTGGTGGTGCTCTCCAGCGGGTTGTGGCTGATGCCGGAGTTTTCGCCGCGTACGAACAGCATGGCTTGGGGCATGATGGTGTGCAGTTTACGTGCATCATGTCCGGCTCCGCTGGGCAGGCGGTAAATGGGTAAACCCAGATGCGCCACTGCACGCTCCCACTTTGCTTGCCAGGCTGAGTTGCTGGGAGCAGCCGCGCCGCGCATGACTTCTTGTGCCTTAAAGTGTACGCCGCGTTTCTCGCAGATGCCCTCTAACTGTGCCAGTATGTCTTTGGTCAGTGCATCGCGTTGTGCGTCGTTAGGCGCGCGCATGTCGAGTGAAAATTTACAGTTGCCAGGCACCACGTTGATAGAACCTGCGGGTACATGAAGCTGACCCACTGTGGCCACGCTGGCGTTATCTTGCAGCGCCCGCTGCTCTATGTAGAGCGACAGCTCGGCAAACGCAGTAACAGCATCACGGCGCGTGTGCATGGGTGTTGTGCCAGCATGGCTGGCCACACCTATGATCTCGCATTGCATGCGCACACCGCCGTTGATGCTGGTGACGATCCCTAAAGGCATATTGAGCGCGTTGAGCACAGGGCCTTGCTCAACATGGATTTCGACAAAACCCAAGTAATCGGCTGGGTCGCGTGTGAGAGATGCAATACGCTTCTCATCGAGCCCCGCATGATGCATGGCCTCGCGCATGCTGATGCCTTGGGCGTCTAGCTGGTCAAGCCAAGCCATGTCAAACTGCCCCACCAGCGCACCAGAGCCTAAAAACGTAGCGTTGTAGCGCTGACCTTCTTCTTCGGCAAAGGCCACCACTTCTACGCCAAACGGCAGCCTTTTGCCAGCGCGATGCAGCTGGCGCACACACATCATGGGAGCATAAAAACCCAAGCGCCCATCGTATTTACCGCCGTTGCGCACCGTGTCGTAGTGGCTGCCTGTAAGCAGTTTTGGTGACTTTTTAGGTAGTTTTCCGACGTGGATATTAGATAGTTCGCTATCACTTTTATAGTATCCAACCACATTGCCCACAGCATCAATCTCTGCGCTGTCAAAGCCGCAGTCTTTCATTTGCTGCGCAATCTGCGCTGCGCAAGCGCGGTGCGCGTCGGTCAGGTAAGTCACAGTCAGCTGGCCGTGCTCTTTAAACCCTGGGTCGCTGTGCTGGCTAAGCGCCTCGTGCCAGTCCCACAGCGCGTTGCCTAGCTCTGGCGGCTGGCTAAATTTGTCTGCCAGGCGAATCTCGGCAATCCGGTGGATTTGGCGCAGGCACTCTTGCAGTTCAAAGTCGGGGTGGCCCTGCAAGCGCCGCTCAAATGTAGCGATGATTTGCCGCTTGCTTAACCCCGTGCCGCGCGGGCCACGCACTGCCAATATAAAAGGCCAGCCAAATTTGGCGTTGTAGTCTGAATTGAACTGCTGCAAAGTGGCGAACTCAAGCGCGGTGCAGTGGGTGAGCCCAGCGCTGCTTTGCTCACCCGTCGACTCTGCCGTGAGCGACTGGTCAATCATGGCTTTGCCAGCCAGCTCAGGGTGGGCGCGAACCAGTGCGATCTGCGTTTCGCGGCTGGCCTGCGTGACGGCGCTGGCCAGTGCATGTTTGAGCGCAGCCAACGTGGTGAACGGGCGATGGGCGAGGGCGTGCTCGGCTATCCAAGGCGAGTGTTCGTACACGCCGTCCAGCAGGGCCAGAGCTTGCGAAACTGGCGCGGCATTCAGCGCAGCAATGGTCAGGCTCATGCAGTCTCCTTATAAGAATGCGTTGTGCGCCAGTGCTGGGCTATCTGCACGCGCTGCGCCACCCACACATGGCTGTGCTTTTCAAGATGGTCTAAAAACCGCTGCAGCGCGACAATGCGCCCCGGCCGCCCAAGGATGCGGCAGTGCATGCCGATGCTCATCATCTTGGGGGCGTTCAGGCCATTCGGGTCGCCCTCAGCGTACAGCGCGTCAAACGTGTCGCGCATGTACTGAAAAAACGGGTCAGCGTGAGAGTAGCCTTGCGGCAGTGCAAAGCGCATATCGTTGCAGTCTAGTGTGTAGGGCACGATGAGTTGGTGTGCGTCTTGGCCATCGGTTTTGCGCACTTTCATCCAAAACGGCAGGTCGTCGCCGTAGTAGTCGCTGTCATAGGCAAAGCCGCCAAAGTCGGCCACCAAGCGGCGGGTGTTAGGGCTGTCACGGCCCGTGTACCAGCCTGCGCCGTGCAGAGTTCGGTCATCTGCCGCATTAGCTTTTAGGTCACTTTTTTGGCCTTTTTCCGACGTGGGTGTTGATAAGTTTGCTATTATATCCATAGCTATCTGCATGTGCGCACGTTCGGTGGCTTCGTCCACATTTTGGTAGCTGATCCATTTGTAGCCGTGGCAGGCTATCTCGTGGCCCAGCTCGATGAATGCAGCGGCGACATCAGGGCTGCGCTGCAGAGCGGTGCTCACGCCAAACACGGTCAGCGGCAGCTTGCGCTTTTCAAATTCGCGCAAAATGCGCCACACGCCTGCTCGCGCGCCGTATTCGTAAATGCCCTCCATGCTGATGTGTCTGTCGGCAAAAGCGGGTGGGTTGAACATTTCGCTTAAAAACTGCTCGCTGCCTGCGTCGCCGTGCAGCACCGAGTTTTCGCCACCTTCTTCATAGTTCAGTACAAACTGCACGGCTATACGCGCGCCGCCCGGCCACTGCGCGTGCACTGGCGTGCGCCCGTAGCCTGCCAAATCACGCGGATAGCTATTGGGCGCTTGTGGGGTGCTGTTGTAGACCATGGCGTGTGCTGCGCTTAGTTACGCAGCGGCGATTGTGCGGTGGGCAAGTCTGCCTGCACTGTGGGCGGGTAGAGCGAGTAGAGCGAGTCCAGCACGCTGGACACATCGCAGGACGGCGGCCTGCGGTCAAAGGTCAGGTTGCTCACGACATTGAGCAGGTGCTCTTCCATCAGGTTCACCGCCATGGCCTCGTCCTTGGCTACCATCGCACCGACAATGCGAATATGCTCTTGGTTAGAGTCTTGCGCGCCTTGCATGCTTTGGTACATCAGGGTGATCAGCGCGCAGCGCGCGATCAGGTCGCGCAGCATGAGTTCGAGCACTTTGTTGCCCAGCAGCTTGGCAATCAGCACATGAAAGTCGCCCAGCATTTCAACCCGGCCCATAGCATTGCCTAGGCCGACTGCGTCTTTTTCGGCGGCCAGATGGTCGCGCAGTGCGCGTATCTGGCCGGGGTTGATCTGCCGCACAAACTGGCGCGTCATCTCTACTTCGAGCATGCGGCGCACCTCAAACACTTCCTGCGCCTCTTGCAGCGATGGCGCTGCTACAAACGCGCCGCGCGCAGGTTCAATCACCACCAACCGCTGCTGCTCTAGCTGGTACAGCGCTTGGCGCACCAGCGTGCGCGATACGCCAAAGTGGTCTGCCAGCTTTTGCTCCACGAGCTTGGCTCCAGGCTGCAAACGGTGGTCCACAATAGCCTTGGACAAAGACTCAACAATCTGGGTGGTGGTAGATTCCATGCAGCGCCTTGAAATAGTGTGTAAATTGTATACACTTTGGTGCACACTGATCAAAAAATCGTTAAATATTCACGCAAAGGCAGCACCATGGGACTCTCTACCCACGTACTCGACACCATGCACGGCAGCCCTGCGGCAGGCATGCATGTGGCTTTATCGACCGTGTCAGGCGTGGCGATCACGCTGGTCAAGCGTTTTGTCCTGAGCGCCGATGGCCGCAACCCCGATGGCCTGCTGTATGACAACGCATCGCTCAAAGCAGGGCAATACCGGCTGAGCTTTGAGGTGGCGGCGTATTTCAAGTCGCGCGGCGTGGCGCTGCCCGAGCCTGCTTTTTTAGATGTGGTGCACGTAGACTTTGGCATTGCCCAGCCTGAGCAGCACTACCATGTGCCGCTGCTCTGCTCGCCGTGGAGCTATTCGACTTACCGGGGCAGCTAAGGCCGACTGGCGGGCTGCTACAACTCGCTCGCGTCATGCAAGTGTCAAAATTCTGCCGCACAATGGATCAACTTAAAGAGAACTCTCCATGAACAACCGCCGATTAGCCCTGAAACATATCGTCCAAGCTGCTACTGTATTAGGAGCGCTTCCATCCCTCGCGTGGGCGCAGTCAGGCAACGACAGGCCGATCAAAATCGTGGTGCCATTTGCCCCTGGCGCAGGCACCGACGCAGTAGGTCGACTGATCGCGCAAAAATTGGGTGAGATATTGGGCCAAACTGTGGTGGTCGAAAACCGCACGGGTGCCAGCGGCGCCATCGGTGCCAGGTATGTGGCCGAAGCCGCGCCGGACGGCAATACGCTTTTGTTGGCTGCCGCACCGTTCACCACGGTGCCTGCGGCTATCCCCAACGCAGGCTACGACCCTGTGCGCCAGTTCGCCCCTGTGGGCATGATCGCCAGCGGCCCACTGGTGTGGGCGGTGAGCAAAGACTTGCCCGTCAAAAACCTGGCCGATCTGGTGACCATGGCCAAAGCCAAGCCCGGCGCGCTCAACTACGGCAGTGCGGGCGCAGGCGGTATCAACCACTTGGTGTTAGAGATGCTCAAGAGCCGCTCGGGCACCTTTATCACCCACATTCCGTACCGAGGCATCGCGCCTGCCACGATGGACATGATTGGCGGCCAGATCCAAATGCTTACCGGCACCGTGCCAGCGCTCAACCCGTTTATCAAAGACGGCCGCGTCAAAGCGCTGGCTGTCACCAGCGCCAAGCGCTCGGCCGCGCTGCCCGATGTGCCCAGCATGGCAGAGGCGGGATTTGCAGGCTTTGATGTGCTCAATTATTTTGGCCTGGTTGCCCCTAAGGCGACGCCTGCTGCAGCTTTAGAGCGCCTGAATGCGGCTCTGGCCAAAGCCGTGCTCGGCACCGATGTGCGCGCCCGGTTTGCGCTCGACGCGCTCGAGCCAGCCACCGGCGCGCCTTCGCAATTGGCGGCATTTATCGAAAAAGACTACAGCGACTGGCAGCGTGTGGTGGCAGCGCAAAATCTGAAAATTGACGCTGCTTGATCGCTAGCAAGCGGCCTAAAGTGGGCCAGTAGGGTCTTTAAAACGAACTTATTGCCATCACATGCGCTCTTAAGCGCTTGTGCTCAATCCGTTCCAACTGGCCGTTATGACCCTCAAACTTAAAACTTGCAGCATTCTTGGCGTATCGCCATCCCGCAGCTTGGCTGCTGTTGCGCTCCTCAGCGCTGCCACTTTGGGCAGTCTAGGTTGTGCTAACAACCAGCAACAAGGATGGGAAAGCCGCACACCATCGCGCAATCAAGCCTTGGCAGACGCGGTAGGCATGCCCGCTATCGACACCTATGTCACCACAGATTTTGCTTGGACAGACGCAGCGCGCAAACGCGAAGTGCTCGCCAAGCTGTACATGCCTGCCCAGTCATCTGCCCCACAGACGCCTTTGGCCCAATCAACCCCTTTGGCCCAATCAACCCCTTTGGTGGTGTTCTCGCACGGCATTGGTGGCTCGCGCGATGGCTATACCTACATTGGCAGGTACTTAGCCGCTAATGGTATTGCAGTGCTGCATCTGCAGCATGCGGGCAGCGACCGCAGCATTTGGTTTGGCAATCCGCTGGGCATGGTGAGCCGCTTGCAAGCCGCCGCCAAAGAAACCGAAGCCATTGACCGCGCCAAAGACGTGTCGTTTGCAATAGACCAAGTGCTATCAGACAGCCAACTCGGCCCCAAGCTGGACGCCTCACGCATAGCGGCAGCAGGCCACTCGTATGGCGCTAACACCACGCTATTGGTCTCTGGGGCGCGCGTGCAGCGCGAAGGGCGCTTGCTGGACTACACCGACAAGCGCATCAAAGCCTCGGTCATCATCAGCGCACCGCCGTTTTATGGCGAAGGCGATTCTAGGTCGATCTTGGGCGGCATAGCTATTCCTACGCTGCACATCACAGCCACTGGCGATGAGATCAAAATTCCTGGCTACTACTCTGGTGCGCAAGACCGCGTGGCGGTGTACGAGGCGGTGGGCTCAGCCAAAGCCACCAAGGCGCTGGCTGTGTTCAAAGAAGGCTCGCACAGTATGTTCACTGACCGCTTAGGCACGGGCGGCGCAGAGCTGAACCCCAAAATCAAAATCGCTACACGGGAGCTGGCCTTGGCTTTTTTAAAAGCACATCTCGTAGTTCAGGTGCCAGGTAAGCTGGCGACGGGCAGCAGTGATTTAGCCCAATGGCCCGACCGCCACAAAGCCTTACTGGCAAGATTTGACCGACAAGACTAAATGGGTCTAGTATGTGGTTTTGGGTAGTGTTGTGCGCCCGTCCATGGCAATACTGTCTATACTGATTTTCGTATAACCTCTATACCAAAATGTAAATAAAATACGGGAGTCACTTTTTAGAAGACCTCCCATGAGCGAAGCCACCAACACCGTCCGTTTTGTCCTCGATGGCGCCATCGTTGAAGCGCAAGGCAAACGCCGTACCACCACCGTTTTAGACTACCTGCGCGAGGACATGCACCGCACAGGCACCAAAGAGGGCTGCGCCGAGGGCGACTGCGGTGCGTGCGTGATCTTGGTGGGCGAGCTCAATGCGGCAGGCACAGCCATTGACTATGTGCCCAGCAACTCCTGCATGCAACTGCTGCCCGCGCTCGATGGCAAATCTATCAAAACCGTAGAAAGCCTTAAAAGCAAAGACGGCATACTGCACCCCATTCAGCAAGGCATGGTCGACTGCTTTGGCTCGCAATGCGGCTTTTGCACGCCCGGTATCGTAATGAGCCTGACCGGCTTGGTGCAAACCAATGCCTGCCCCAACCGTACGCAGATCAACGATGCACTGAGTGGCAACCTGTGCCGCTGCACCGGCTACAAGCCCATCATCGACGCCACACTCAAAGCCTGCCAGCGCCCCGCTGCTGAGTTAAAAATTAACGACAGCGCAGACGTAGCACTGCTGCAGCAAATCGCGCGTGAGAGCGAACCCACGGTGGGCTTAGACGGCCAGATCATCACGCAACCCGTGGTGCGCACCAAAAAGGGCAGCGAGTTTGTATCTCCGTCTACTATTGAAGAAGTGGCCATGTATTTGGTGAAGCACCCACAAGCCACTTTGCTAGCCGGTAGCACCGAGATTGGCCTTCAGGTGAACAAAGAATTTGCGCGGCCTGAGCACATTGTGTACTTGGGCAACGTGGCTGAACTCAAAGCCGTTAAAGACACAAAACTTTCTGGCTTAGATGCATGGAGTATTGGCGCAGCTACACCGCTGGCCGTGGTCGAAACTTTGGTAGCCAAGGTGTACCCAGATTTTGCCGAGGTGATTCGCCGTTTCGGATCGCCGCCCATCCGTTCTACTGCCACGCTGGCAGGCAACATTGCCAACGGCTCGCCCATTGGCGACACCATGCCCTGCCTGATGGCGCTGGGCGCGGTGCTGGTGCTGCGCGCAGGCGAGAAGACGCGCAAAGTAGCGTTAGATGCTTTCTACACGGGCATGAAGGCTAACGTCATGCGAGCAGGCGAGTTCATCGTGTCGATTGAATTGCCCAAACCAAAAGCAGGCGAAGCGTTCCGCGCTCACAAAATCAGCAAACGCTTTGACCAAGACATCTCAGCCACCGTGGCCGCCATGCGCTACGAGCTGGTAGACGGCAAGTTAAAGAATGTGCACATTGCCTACAACGGCATGGCCCCATCACCGTGCCGCGCACCCAAGATTGAAGCTGTAGTTGAAGGCAAAGCACCTGCTGATGTGCGAGCTGCCGACATTGATGCCGCCATTACTGCCAGCTTCCCCGCACGCGATGGCTTGCGCGCTACTTGGGCGTACCGCTCGCTGGTGGCACGTAATTTGATAGTGCAGTTTGTTGAAGAATCACTTGGACTAGAGGTAGCCTGATCATGAACGCACCCACGACACTCAAAGAGCTGATGCCCGCGTCAGACCAAAATACTGACAGCAAAGGCCAACAAGGCCAAGACATCATCCACGAAAGCGCGCACCTGCATGTGACAGGCGAGGCCGTCTACACCGACGACATTCCTGAGCTGCGCGGCACGCTGTACGCAGCGCTGATTTTGTCGCCCGTAGCGCATGGCGAGTTGATTGGCGATGGCATCGATTACGCCGCCATTATGAAAGAGCACGGCGTAGTAGCCGTGTACACCGCCAAAGATATTCCTGGTGAAAACAACTGCGGCCCCATCATTCACGACGACCCGTTTTTAGCCGTTGGCAAAGTAGAATTTTTAGGCCAAGCTGTAGCCGTAGTGGTAGCCACCGACATGCTGTACGCCCGCGAGGTAGCCAAGCGCGCCAAGGTGCTAGTCAAAGAACTGCCCGCGCTGCTAACCATTGAAGAAGCGCTAGAAGCCAAAAGCTTCATCATGCCCGCCAAAGGCATTACGCGCGGTAAACCTGCCGAAGCGATTGAGAAAGCTCCGCGCAAAATCACCGGCAGCACCTACTGCGGCCAGCAAGAACAGTTCTACCTAGAAGGCCAGATCACGTATGCCGTGCCGCGCGAGGACAACCAGTTAACTCTGTACGTGTCCACCCAGCACCCCGACGGTAACCAACGCGAAGCTGCAGCCGCCCTGAACCTGACCACCAAAGACGTTGAAGTCATTTGCCGCCGCATGGGCGGCGCGTTTGGTGGCAAAGAGGGCAACGCCAGCATTTTTAGCCAGTCCGCAGCGTTGGCTGCGCATCTGCTGAAAAAACCCGTCAAGCTGCGCATTAACCGCGACGACGACATGATGGTGACCGGCAAGCGCCACGATTTTCGCATTGACTACACCGTAGGCTTTGACGACAACGGCCGCATCTTAGGTGCCGACTTTATGCTGGCCAGCCGCTGCGGCTACAGCACCGACTTTAGTGGTCCGGTGAATGACCGCGCCGTGCTGCACATCGACAACTGTTA
>JANPDG010000172.1:0-1626 GCA_031431335.1 Polaromonas sp.
GGCGAGGCGCTGGCGGCCATCAATTCGATTGCGGACTGCACGGTGCTGTCTAAAGCTGCGGGTGAGCCTGCTGCCTGGATGCTACACGGCCAGACCGGCGAGCTAAGCCAAGCGGCCCGCGCACAAGGCACCACGGTGGAGGTGAAAGAGCTGTTTTTTGCCACGCCTGCGCGGCGCAAGTTTCTCAAAACCGACGCGACCGAGATGGCGCATTGCTTAGAGTCGGTGCGCCGCCATGCGCTTGCGCGGCCTGATGTGGGCTTTGCGGTGTGGCACGAGGGCAAACTGGTAGAGCAGTGGCGCGCGGGCAGCGTGGAGCAGCGCATTAACGATGTGCTGGGCGACGAGTTTGTTGCCCGCGCAGTGAAGGTGGCTTACACCGGCAGCACGGGCGTAAGCGTGGCAGGCTACGCGGGCATACCGGATGCAGCGCGCTCGCGCGGCGACCAGCAGTTTGCGTATGTGAACGGCCGCTATGTGCGCGACAAGGTGCTCACGCACGCAGCGCGCAGCGCCTATGAAGATGTGCTGCACGGCGGCAGGCAGCCAGTGTATGTGCTGTTTATGCAGATCGACCCCACGCGGGTGGACGTGAATGTGCACCCCACCAAAATTGAAGTGCGCTTTAGAGACAGCCGCGAGGTGCACCAGGCTGTGCGCCACGCAGTGAACGGCGCGCTGGCGGTGCCGCGTTCAAGTGCGGGTGTGGCAGTGGAGATCGGCGTTGGCCAGATGCCGTTAGATTCTGCAGCTACTGCATATTCAAATACAGGGTTTAGTGATAAAAATAGGCAGTTTCCCGACTTAGACAATCAACAGTTTGCTATTAATTTAAGAGTAAATAGCACGGAATACGACCTCGGCAACCGCGTATCTGACATAGGCATGTTGTGGAACAAGTCGCCCCTGGCAACTAACCCGGCTAACCCACCCGCGCATGGCGCCGAATCTGCTGGCTGGCAAAGCAACTCGCAGCCTGATGCGCCAACTCAGGGTGGCCACACCTGGCCGCTCGGCAAAGCCCTCGCCCAGTTGCAAGGCATTTATATCTTGGCTGAAAACGCCCAAGGTTTGGTCATCGTCGATATGCACGCCGCGCACGAGCGTATTGTGTACGAGCGGCTTAAAACACAAATCGACAGCGCGCGCATCAGCTCGCAGCCCTTGCTCATCCCCGCCACATTTGCAGCCACACCCACCGAGGTGGCCACGGCCGAGGCCAGCATCGACGTGCTCACCCAGCTGGGCCTGGACATCACAGCCTTCTCGCCCAAAACCTTGGCCGTGCGCGCCGTGCCCACTACGCTGGCCCACGGCGACCCGGTGGAGCTGGCGCGCAGCGTGCTGGCTGAGCTGGGCCAGCACGACGCTAGCACCGTCATAGAGCGCGCGCAGCACGAGATCCTGAGCACCATGGCCTGCCACGGCGCAGTCCGCGCCAACCGCCAGCTCACGCACCCCGAGATGAACGCCCTGCTGCGCCAAATGGAAGAGACCGAGCGAAGCGACCAGTGCAACCACGGCCGGCCCACCTGGCGGCAAGTCAGCGTGAAAGAGCTGGACGCGCTGTTTTTGCGTGGACGGTGAAAGCCCATGAAGTGCCTCGTTCTCGTTGCCCATCCACTA
>JANPDG010000173.1:0-10055 GCA_031431335.1 Polaromonas sp.
CCCAGTTGCTGACCGATGGCTTTGGCAATGGCGCACACGCGCTCCATGCGTTCGCCTTGGGTGCCCAGCTTGTTGTGATAAACGACTTTGTTCAAGCCTTCAACGCGCGATTCCAGCGTCTTTTTACGGTCTTGGTCAAAGAAGAATTTAGCATCGGCCAATCGCGGGCGCACGACGCGCTCGTTGCCTTGGATGACGGCGCTGGCATCGGTTGGGCTGATGTTACTCACAACCAAAAATTTATTAGTCAGCTTGCCGTTGGCGTCTAAAAGCGGAAAGTACTTTTGATTTGCCTTCATAGTCAAAATCAAACACTCTTGCGGCACTGCGAGGTACTCAATTTCAAATTCACAAACCAGCACATTAGGCCTCTCGACCAGCGCAGTCACTTCATCAAGCAGCGCCTCGTCCTCGATCGCTTGCGCACCATTGCCCACTTTGGCAGCCGCTGCAGCCAGCTGGCGTGCGATCTCTGCGCGACGCGCTGCAAAACTGGCGATCACTGCGCCCTGCTCGCGCAACGTGGCGGCATAACTGTCTGCGTCTTTAATCACCACGGGCGTCACGGCCGCTTCAAAGCGGTGGCCTTGCGTAGTGTTAGTGGCTTTCAAGCCTAGCGCTTCAATAGCCACTACGTCGCTGCCGTGCAAAGCCATCAGCCCATGCGCGGGGCGCACAAAACTCACACTGGTCCAGCCGGGCATGGCACTGCCTACACCCAATTGGTACGACATCACTTTAGGAATAGGCAGCTTGGCAATGGCGGCAGCCAGCGCAGCGTTCAAAGCAACCACCAAGCTTGCGCCTTGCTGTGTAGACTCATAAAACAGCGCTTCGGCCTTGCCGTCCATCACGCGTTTCAGATTTGCCGCTGCTGACGCATCTGCACCCAGCGCTTGCAATTTTTTAAGCAAAGCAGGTGTCGCATTGCCGGCGGCATCCAGGCCTACTGCCACAGGCATGAGTTTTTGCGACACGGCTTTGTCTGCGCCTTGGGACGCCACGCGGGTAATGTGCGCGGCCAAGCGGCGCGGCGATGCAAACGCTGTTAGTACAGAGTCATCAGCACACAAATCCTGGGCCTTTAGTTGCTCATGCAACACACCCGCAAAAGCATCGCCCAGTTTTTTAAGCGCTTTGGGCGGTAGCTCTTCTACACACAGTTCAACTAATAAATTTTTAATGGTCATGCTCTTCGGTTAACTATTTTTATCGGCAAGTTTATAAATGATTTGCAGCATTTTTTGGTAGGTTGCGTCTACTGATTTGCTAGCGGCAGAATACTTTTCTGCATTTGGGTTGCGCGGCCCGCCAAATGCGATTTCTTGGCCGCCATAGGGTCTTGTCACGCGCATTTCTTGGCTTTGCTTTCCCCCAATCGAGTTATAAAACTCTAACTGGTAGAAGAGCCACCCGCGGTCATTGGGATACAACGATGCATAGCGCTCCATTTGTTTGACCGCTATTACATAACTTGCTAGTTCGTCAGCATCATCACTGCTGCGCCCATAAAAACTGGCAATCGCTAAATGCACCTCAACTAAATTTCTCTGCCACTGAACATTAGATGGATCAGACTCTAGCAAAAGCGTTCTGCGCTTCAAAACGTCTTGGTAACCGCTCAATATCGTCGAATTTTCAGACAGAATATGTCGATTCTCCATAGCTTTAAAAGTTTCAAAATCAGCCCTGATCAAATTGTTTTGCAACAACATATTGTGCGGTTGCATTTTTAACAAATTTGTTCGCAGACTGACCACATCTATCAAAGCATCACGGCCCTTATTGCGCAAGCCGATACGAAAACAATGATCGGCAGTTTCTTCCAGCATATCAGCCATGTCGCTTAGCCAGATCGTGTTGTTGTCGTCTTTATCAATTAGCTTTTTACGAATTTCAAACTCTTGGTTCCAGGCATCAGGTATTCCACTGATGTACGTCGATATTTCTGATTTACCTATTGCGTTGTTTAGCTCCGCAAGGTCGCGTAAATAATTAGTGTTGTTTGGGTGGGCTTTGGCCAAACTTAAAAGAATATTTAGTGCAGGTTGGTAATACGCGATATTGGCTTGCACGTTAGACTGACGTCGCGGCCCTTGAGCGATATAACTCAACGCAAATGCGCGTTGCCACTCTACATTAACAGGTTGTTGTTTAACAAGGTACTCATACCAAGCGCGTGCCGTCTGAAGGTAAGCTTTACCACTATGTCTGTGCGGCCAACCACGTTTTTCTTTGTCGTCGTCTTCGTATATGCGCTCTGCAACCTCTTGTGGGTCTCTTAGGCTATCTAGTTCTTTTTGTTCTTCGCGTGAGATGACTTTGATACGCTTGACTGCGTCCATCAATTCGCTCTGAGTCTTGATGCCTAGAGGTCGCCAAAGGCCGCCGAACACCAATATCTTTGGCCCGGAATCTAAATCATTTCTTGCTAGATTGAGTGCTTTGTTGTAGCCATCAGCATAGGGAAAATAAACATCAGTTTTGAGATTTTGTGCTCGTTTAAAGACACCTATTTTTTCAAGTACCCGAGCAAGCTCAAATCTTTTGTCAAGGCTTGAAGGATCTTGCTCGAAGCGGGCTTTAGCTGCCTTCAAATCAGTTTGGTATGAAGTCCATTTCTCATCTTGAACACGCCTTAGTGCATCAAGCGACTGTGCTTGTACAAAACAAGGTGCTGTAGCTAAAAGCATAACAATAATAAGACAGGAGACGTAGTTCATGGACTAGGGATTTTTTGAGCCGCTTGCCCTGTCATCTTTTGTCTACTTTTTTCAAGTATGTGGCGCCATCCAAAGCACGCCATGGCTACTGCCATCAGCGGCATCCACAGCACTTTGATTTCTGACCAGATGACTACAGCACCGCGCTCTGTAAAAAAACGTTGGGGTGCAATGGGTGACACCTCAACCAGTGTCCATGGACTGAAAAACCGAGTTTCAATAATGGGCCAATACAACGGAATGGCAATGCCACCGTTGGTCAAGGTGTCAGCCACCGGGTGTGAAAAGGTGCACAACGCTATCCACAGATAAGCCTTCCACTTGGGCAACTGCCAACGACGCGCCAATAACAGCCCGAATAAGCCCATCACCAAAGCAAAACCCAGTGTGTGGGTGTAGCCACGGTGCCCCCACATGCCGCCGTAGGGAATGCCCAGCTTAAAAGCAATGCCGTCAAAGTCAGGCACCACCGTGGCCAACATGCCCGCTAAAAGCATGCTGGTGGGCACACGCGCACGGCCCAGCGCTACAGCTGCAGCAACTGGAAAAACTATGTGCGAGAAAACGGTAGGCATGGTAACTTAGTACGTTGGTGTGTTTGCTGTAATGGTCAGCTTACGCAGCCTTCTTGGGCATCTGCTCAACCCACTCGCGCGGGGCCATGGGAAAGCCCAGGCGTTCGCGGCTGTCATAGTAGCTTTGCGCTACGCTGCGCGAGATGTTGCGGATGCGGCCAATGTAAGCTGCGCGCTCAGTGACGCTGATGGCACCGCGTGCATCGAGCAAGTTAAAGCTGTGCGCGGCTTTGAGCACCTGCTCATACGCAGGCAAGGCGAGCTGTTGCTCCATCAAATACTTGGCTTGCTTCTCGTGCGCAGCAAATGCAGCGAACAAAAACTCCGCATCAGAGTGTTCAAAGTTATACGTCGATTGCTCAACCTCGTTTTGCTTGTACACATCGCCATAAGTCAAACCGTCCGTCCACTTGAGGTTATAGACGTTGTCCACACCCTGTAGGTACATCGCCAAGCGCTCTAGGCCGTAGGTGATCTCGCCAGTGATGGGCTTGCAGTCGATGCCGCCGACCTGCTGAAAATAGGTGAACTGGGTCACCTCCATGCCGTTGAGCCACACCTCCCAGCCCAAGCCCCAAGCGCCCAGCGTGGGATTTTCCCAATCGTCTTCGACAAAGCGGATGTCGTTCTTTTTCAAATCAAAGCCCAAAACTTCCAGCGAGCCTAAATACAGCTCCAAAATATTCGCGGGTGCAGGCTTGAGCACCACTTGGTATTGGTAGTAGTGCTGCAGGCGGTTGGGGTTCTCGCCGTAGCGGCCGTCTTTGGGGCGGCGGCTGGGCTGCACATAAGCGGCCTTCCAGGGTTCGGGGCCGATCGCTCTTAAAAATGTAGCAGTGTGCGATGTACCCGCGCCTACTTCCATGTCATAGGGCTGCAGCAGCGCGCAGCCTTGCTTGGCCCAGTAAGTCTGTAAGGTGAGGATGATGTCTTGAAAACTCAGCATAGAGGGCTATTTTAGCGGCTATAGCATGCACAGTGCCAGGAAAACAGCGCTTTTGCCCCGTAGCGTTAGCCTAAGCAGCTACGAAAAGCAGAGCGCTTTAGGTCGCCAAATCTGCTGCCAAGTTAGCGCCCGGCCCCACCACGGCATACACATCGACTTCTGTGCCGCCCTGCAGGCCGATTCGCTCCGCCACCCCGATGCGCAACAACTCGGGGGCGGCATGTAAGAAGGCTTGGGTCGTCATCACGGGCCACAAGATGGGCAGGTCGCCGTCGCGCAGACGCATGACGTTGGTCACCGTGTCACCTACTGGCACGATATGGGCACCGCCAGTGCGCATGGGGTCGGGCAGTGCAGTCAGTGAGACGGGGCCAGCATGAATATTGATGCCGATTTGCAGAGGCGGCAATGCGTAATCGGCAAATTGCTGCGCAACAAACTGCTTGCACTGCGCCACAGCGGGGGCCATATTGAGGGCGGCCTGGGCTGCACGGGTGAAATGGTTGGCGGTGGCAGCTGTAGGGCTATCGTCAGCGTAAATAGCCAACAAGTTTTCGCCCACAAACTGTACATGCGTTGCGCCCAAAAGGCGCATGCTCGAGCTCGAGCTGCTGTACAGATGGCGGGTAATCTGACTGATTTGATCCGGCGTAAGCGCTGCCGAGAAAGCGTGCAGGTTTTGCAGGGTAAGGCAGACCACACTGGCCATAGAGTAGCTGCGGTCTGTTGGCTCAGATGCGGCTGCTTGAGGCCAATTTTTAGCCAGCTCTTGGGATGAGCGGCCCGCGTAGAGCGCGGCCTCCACTTGCACCCCCACTTGTGTATCGATCTGCGTCTGCACTGCCCCTGCGCGCTGCGCTGCACGCGCAAGTTGGGCGCTTACGGCTTGGCTCAGCTCAAGCGCCTGGCAGGGCTTAGGAATGTAGTCGTCTGCCCCGTGCAGCATGCCAGCGCGCATGTTGGCGCGGTCGTCAAGCGAGGTGAGCAAGATGATGGGAATATGGGCGACCGCTGGGTTCGCACGCACCGCCGACACCACTTCAAACCCGTTCAATTGGGGCATTTGTACGTCGCTGATGATGAGGTCTGGGGTGTGCTTAACGACCAAGGCCAAACCGTCGGCGCCATTGTCTGCCTGTGCCACATGGTGGCCGCTTTTGTGCAGCACGCCAATCACCAGCGCTCTGGTACCTGCGTCGTCTTCCATCACTACTATGCGCGCCATTACGTTTACCTTCAATCACATACACCAGCAGCCTGCCCAGCGTGTCTGCAGCAAGCTATTAGTTTGTATTTTAAATGCCAATTGATCGGTTTTTACGCAGTGTCCATACGGCCACCAACACCGCAATCGCCAAGAACCACAGCGGCCACAGCCCCACGCGACCTGCCCACCACGCAAACGGCGTGCTGCCCGTGCGCCCCTCTACCTCGCCCAGCAACACGCCGCGCGTGTGCCGCTCCAGGCTGTGGGTGACCTGGCCTCGGTGGTTGATGATGGCGGTGGGCCCGGTGTTGGTGGCGCGCAGCATGGGGCGGCCCAGCTCCAGCGCGCGCATGCGGCTAATCTGCAGGTGCTGGTCGATGGCAATGCTGTTGCCAAACCAGCCAATGTTGCTGACATTGACCAGCACCGTGGGAGCCTGGGCTTCGTTCACAAAGCGCGCGGCCAGCTCGTCGCCAAACAGGTCTTCGTAGCAAATATTGGGCGCCCAGCGCTGGCCCGCCCAGCGCAAGCTGGCCTGCCCCACCGCACCACGGTTAAAGTCGCCCAGCGGTATGTTCATCATCCGGGTGAACCACTTGAACATGGCGGGTGTGAACTCGCCAAATGGCACCAAGTGGTGTTTGTCATAGCGGTAGGGCTGCGGCTGCATCACGTTAACCGCGCCGCTCAGCTTGGGCGGCGGTGCCAGCGCGATGACGGAATTGGTGTAGCCCTGCTCGTAGTCGCCCAGGGGAATGCCGATGAGCGCGGCCTGTGGCGCGTTGCCCGTAGGCTGCACAAAGCGCGCCTGCAGGGCAGCCCAGTAGCCGGCCGGCAGCTGCTGCGGCAAGAGCGGTATAGCCGTCTCTGGCGCGACCACCATCGTAGCGGTGGACTGCATAAGCTGCTGCGCATACCAGTCCAGCGCCTGCGGGATGCCTTTGCTGGTGTCGAACTTTTCGCCTTGGGGAATGTTGCCTTGGAGCAAGGCGACACGGGTGCGCTGCACATGCCTTTCGGTGTAGATTTTGACGTTGTTAGGCAGCGCCCTAGGGTCAAGCACCACGGTTTGGGTGAAACTGAGCAGGCCGCTAGCGTCATTCTGAGCCAATGTGGCCAGCACACACACGCTGGCCAGCGCCATGAGCGATGCGCCCACGCCCACTGCCGCGCGCCACGAACGCACGCGGTGCACCATCGCCAACAGCACCGCCGCGCAGCTGGCCACAAAACCAATACCGTACACCCCCCACACACTGGCAGACGCTGCCAACGGCCCGTCCACATGCGCATACCCACCAGCAGCCCACGGAAACCCAGTAAACCAAGTGTCTCGCGCCAGCTCGGCCAGCAGCCAAGTTGATGCAAAAACTATAGCAAACTTTGTAATACCGGCGTCGGAAAACTGCCCTATTTTCTTAGTAAATGCACAAGCCGCAGCATAGTACAGCGCCAAAAATCCGCACAGCGCCAGCACGGCCAGCACCGCCAGCGGCGCGGCCAAGCCGCCAAAGGTGTGCATCGACGTATAGAGCCACCACACGCTGCCCGCCAGCCAGGCAAAAGCAAACAGCCAGCCCAGCAGGGCCGCGCTTTTGACGCTGCGCGCGCGCTGCACCAAGCCTGCTAACACCGCCAAACTAACTATTTGCAACCACCACAGCGGCTGGCCGTCCCACGGGGTGGCCACTGAGCAGGCTTGTAAGTAGCCAGCAGCCAGCGCTAGCGCTGCATAAGGCAGGGATACGCCGGGCGACTGCCACACGCTGCGCCAAGCCAAGCCAAGCTTCACCTGCCGCCCTGCCCGCTCAGAGGGCACGCTCGCCGGGCGAGACGCGAAACCACTTGACCGCGCCGCCTCGGGTCAGCATGACGGTGAAGTTCAGGCCCGACAGACTAAATCGCTCACCGCGCTTGGGCACATGGCCCATCTCGTGGGCTATCAGCCCGCCGATGGTGTCGAGCTCTTCGCCGTCGCGGGCCTTGAGCTCTACGGCAAACGCCTCTTCCACGCGCTCGATCGACGTGTCGCCACTCACCCGGTAGCTGCGGTCAGCCAGTGCATAAATGTCGCCTGCGTCTTCGCCCACATCGTCAAACTCGTCTTCAATCTCGCCCACAATTTGCTCAAGCACGTCTTCAATGGTGATCAGCCCCGCCGTGCGGCCAAACTCGTCGATAACGATGGCCAAGTGGTTGCGGTTGCCTCTGAACTCGCGCAATAAATCGTTCAGCCCCTTGCTCTCGGGCACGAACACGGCCGGGCGCAGCAGGGCGCGCAGGTTCAGCTCGGGGGCGCGCTGCAGTTTGAGCAGGTCTTTGGCCATCAAAATGCCAATGATGTTCTCGCGGTCACCCTCAAACACCGGAAAGCGCGAGTGCGCAGTGTCGATGATGGCGTGCATCAACACGTCAGCCGGCGAGTCGATGTTGACTGTGTCCATGCGCGGCGCGGCCACCATGACGTCGCCTGCGGTCATGTCAGCCATGCGGATCACGCCCTCGAGCATGGCGCGGCTTTCGGCGTTGATGATGCGGTTGTCCTCGGCTTCGGCCAGGGTTTCGATCAGCTCGTCTTTGCTGTCGGGGCCGGGGTGCAGCATTTCGGCCAGCTTTTGCAAAAAGCCGCGCTTGTCTTCGTGCTTGGTACCGTGGGGCACCACTCTGGAGGCGATTTTGACTGCGGGCTTGGCGGCCGATTTGGCAGCGGGCTTGGCAGCCTTGACACCGTGGGGCTCGAGCGGCGCGGGGCGGCTGGAGCGCGAATAAGGAGGTTCGGACACGTCGACTTTGCAGTAGTTAATCAGCGTCTAGCATAGCCGAAATACGCCCCCGCGTGCGCCGTGAGCTGACTCAAAAGGTGCTGCGCCTTGTCTGCAAGTTTTCAGATGGGTTTTTAGGCAGTTTTCCGACGTGGGTATTGAATAGTTTGCTATGTATTTAGTAGTATTTAGCAGTCATTAAGCGGCACGCCAAACACTCAGAGTGTGTAACACCTGGGCAATTCACTCCGCCGACTTGTGCCGCCCCTCGCGCACACCGCAGCGAATCTCTTGCACACTGGCCAAAAACTCCCAAAACCGCTTGGCCTGCACCTTGAGCTTGAAGTCGACCTCGCCCACTTGGTCTTCCACCGCCTCGGTCATGCGGGTGTCTAGCGTAGCGGGCGGCAGCTTGAGGTAGGCCTCGCTCTCTGAGCCGTCGCGCTCGACCACTGCGCCTGCGTTGCGCGCTATTTTTAGCATAGCGGTGTTTTCACTGAGCGCGTGGATAAACATCAGGTCTACGCCTTTGTTACGGGCGTGGGTGATAGCGCGGTCAAACAGCTGTGTGCCATAGCCCTTGCCGCGCGCCTCGGCCAATACCGATACGCCAAACTCAGCGCAGTTTTGCGTTTTAACATCGCTCGAAAACGCCAAATGCGCCACGGCAATCAGCTTGAGCTGGCGGTTGTAAATGCCGTAAATATCGTCGCGCACGAAGTCGAGCTTGTCGACATAGGCGCGGATTTGCGTTTCTTGCGCTGCGTAGCCAAAGCGCAGATAGCGGTCTTCGCTAGACAGCTCGAGCAGGTGGCGAATGATGCCAGCGCGGTGGCGCACACTGAGCGCGCGGATCGGTACGAGCAGCGGCTGAGCGCGCTTTTCTAGCGCACTAGCGGCGCTGGGCTGGCCGGTGTAGCTGGGCGGTGCACGAAAAAAGTCTACGCCTGCTCCCAGAGTCGCTTGGATCAGTGCTTTTGAATCAACCATGTGTTCAATATAAGGGTAAACCCGTTAATCTCACGGTACTGGATTAGAGAGGTCAGTTTAGGCTGATTTGTGTATTTGGGTGGGGTTGGGGTTGATTGCTTATCAATTTACTCATATTTAGATAGCATACTATTGAATATCCACGTCGGAAAAGTGCTCTATTTTCTTCCAAAAATGGTTTGTGTGAGATGACTTTGGGCTGTGTCTGCTGCTTGGGTTGCGGTGTTCTGGCTTGGCGGATTGGCTTAGGTCTTTTGAATGCGCTGGCGTGGTGTCTGCGTGTGTGGGTGTCCCTCTCGCCTGGCACGGGGGAGCCCCTTACGCCTGGCGAGAGGGACACCCACACACTTGAACTGACTGACGTAGGGCGCTACCGGTATTGAGCACAAACTCTTTGACGAGGCTACGGGTAGCGCGCTGCCTTGGTCGTAAGTGAGATGGCGTGTGCCTAATGCGCGATTTCTGGTACCCCAGTATGAGCGCGTTAGGCATACGCCATCTCGCTCGAAGCCACATCAACCAGCTCAGTGAATCTCACCGCAAGCCACACAAACAGGCCAAACACCTAAAAATTAGCGACCCACCCGCTCAAAGAGTACGTCATCTCACCAAATCACATTCTGGAAGAAAAAAGAGCACTTTTCCGACGTGGATATTCAATAGTTAGCTAATAATTCAATAGCATTTATCAAACCGGCACAGCAGTCGTCGACTTCACCTGGTCCATCATGAAGCTGGTTTTACAGTCCTGCACACTCGGGTGTTTGAGCAGGGTGTCCATAATGAAACGTGAGTACGCACTCATGTCTTTGACCACTAGGCGCAGCAGATAGTCCATCTCGCCTGTGAGCG
>JANPDG010000174.1:0-7143 GCA_031431335.1 Polaromonas sp.
CTTCGGGCGTTTTGGGCTAGCTACACTGCCAGACATCTCATTTAATGTCTAAGCTGCAATGTATTCCTTACTGCCCGCGTTAGTCTCTGGTCTTTTTCTCGGTTACGGCATTTATGTACTGATCGCCAAAGGCTTTCACAAAGTGAGCATTGTGTTCTTTTTGCACTGCATCACTACATTCTTTTGGCAAGGCACTTGGGCCGTGCTTTTTCAAGTACGCGATCCTGATTTGGCAGTTTTTCTGATCAAGTTTGGGTACCTTTTTATCATTTTTTTGCCGACAACGCTTTACCATTTTTTCGCAGCACTATCTGGTCATCCTAGAGAAAACTCATGGATTAATTTATCTTACGGATTTGCAATAGTCTTAGCCTGTTTTGACTTACTCACCAATCTTTTGGTCGATGGCTCATATAACTATTTTTGGGGCTTTTATCCTAAAGCAGGCTCATTACATTTTCTTCACTTATTGCAAACGGCTATTGTGGTTTGCAGAGGTTTGTACATCATTTTGCTGCAAGAAAAAATAGCACCATCGGATCAGCGTATTCGCTTGCGAATATGCCTAGCCAGCATGCTGATTTATTCATTTGCAGCAATTGACTATTTGTGCAATTATGGTGTCGCCATATATCCATTAGGGGCAATTTTTACAGCAATTAGTCTAGGACTTTTATCGGTCGCCATTACACGATATGGCCTGATGACTGGCTTGAATGTAGCTACTACAGTAGCCGCCACAATCGCGCATGAAATGCGAACACCATTAGCCACAATCAGTATGCAGGCCAGTGTGATTGCTCAGCATCTTCCGCGTATTTACGAAGGCTATCAAAGAGCAGTGTTAAACGGACTCATTGAAGCTCATATTGACACTGCAACTGGCGAGCAGCTAATGAAGATGCCCGAAAGAATTGACCACCAAGTAAATCGCTCCAATACGATGATCAATATGATGCTGGCATCTGCCAGCATGGAGCATATCGATACCCGTGATTTTTCTTGGTGCGCTATTGGAAAGTGCACTCAAGAGGCTCTTGAGACTTATCCATTTGTCGCTGGTGAACGCGAAAAAATTAGCTTAATTGTAAAAGATGATTTCTATTTTCACGGCTCAGAAACACTGTTCATTTTTGTGATTTTCAATTTACTGAAAAATGCCTTGTACGCCATCAAAGCGGTTAAAAAAGGTCAGATTACTATTACTATTTACAAGTCTCATAACGAATATATACTGCGCTTCGAAGACACCGCCAGCGGTATACCGCCAGCAGTTTTGAAGCGTATTTTTGATACTTTTTACACAACTAAACAATCCGCAGGTGCTGGAATCGGTTTGGCTTTTTGCAGACGGGCGACCGGAGCATTTGGTGGGCATATGTACTGCCGCTCTATTGCAGGGCAGTACACGACTTTCTATATGAACTTTGCGCCAGCAAACGTAACCCACAGCACAAAGTAGCATATTTCACTAAATCTTTAATGCATTAGCGATTTAGTGAATTCATTTTCTGAGTGATCATACTGACGCACTTTCTCTAAAATATCTTCAGGCAAGCGCTGGATACGTTTGTCATAAGAAGTGAAAACTATGTGTTGACTACCGGTGCAAACTAGCTTGCCCGCCACCAAAAATCGAAAGGCCAATACAAGCGAGCAATTTTTCACCTGTTCAGAATTCATCTCACATTCAACCGTTTGGAACGGAAAAGTTTCACGCACATAGTCTATATTCGCGCTTTTAGTTACCAGTACACCCAAAGGCTGCAAGAGATCCGCCGATATACATTGCTGCAACCAACGCTCTCTGCACACGCCCTGCCACTCAAAGTAACGTGCAAAGTAAGTATTGCCATATGCGTTCGAGTCTTTTAGATAGATATCTATCGAGTGCTTGAAGGTTAATGCTTGTTTAGCCGGGCTTTGCAGTGTGTCAAATGCTGCGTGGTCTTCGTCGCCAGCGCTGGATTGAGATAAATTGTCGATCAACATGGGTTTATTTCCTGTAAGTCAAGTTAAAAACACCACCTAACTTAGGTGGCTTAATCTGAGCACTCTGTAAGTAAAGAATGTCAGAGTTGTATCTATACACCGCAAGTTCTGGGTATTTCTAAAATCTCGGCATATTTGACATAGACAATCCAGCACGAAAAAACTATTTAAAGGCATAATAAACTCAAGTTTTAGCTGTATTTAGATATGAACCTGCACCAATTTCGCTTTGTCCAAGAGGCCGCGCGGCGCAACTTGAACCTGACCGAGGCGGCCAAGGCGCTGCATACCTCTCAGCCCGGCGTGTCCAAAGCCATCATTGAGCTGGAAGAAGAGCTGGGGGTGGAGATCTTTGCGCGCCACGGCAAGCGCCTCAAGCGCATCACCGAGCCCGGCACGCATGTGCTCAAAAGCATCGAGCTCATCATGCGCGAGGTGGGCAACCTTAAACGGATTGGCGAGCAGTTTAGCCTGCAAGACAGCGGCACGCTAAGCATAGCCACCACGCACACGCAGGCGCGCTATGTGCTGCCCCAGCCGATTGCCAAGCTGCGCGAAGCGTTTCCTAAAGTCAACGTCAGTCTGCACCAGGGCACGCCCGACCAGGTGGCCAAAATGCTGATTGACGAAGTGGCTGAGGTGGGCATAGCCACTGAGTCGCTCGTTGACTACAGTGAGCTGGTCACCCTGCCCTGCTACGAGTGGCAGCACATGCTGGTCATGCCTACAGACCATAAGCTAGCGCAAGTGGCCAATGTGACACTGGCCGACCTGGCCGCCGAGCCGATCATCACCTACCACCCATCGTTTACTGGCCGCACCAAGATTGATGCGGCATTTGCAGCTAAAAAACTGTCTCCCCGCATTGCGCTCGAAGCCATTGACTCTGATGTGATCAAAACCTATGTGCGCACAGGCTTGGGCATCGGTATCGTGGCCGAGATGGCTGTCAAAGACGACACGAACGCAGACTTGGTCATCAAGCCCGCAGGCCAGTTGTTCGGCAAAAACGTCGCCCGCATCGCCTTCAAGCGCAGCGCCTATTTGCGTAACTTTGTCTACACCTTTGCCGAACTGCTGAGCGACCGACTTAATCGCAAACTGATTGACCGAGCGATGAGCGGGCAGGCGGATGACTATGAATTGTGACCACCTTGCGCAATAGAAAACCATATGCAAGTCCACACCCCCACACTCCAATCCAAGCTGCCTAATGTAGGCACCACCATTTTCACCGTCATGTCGGCATTGGCAGCTGAGAAAGGTGCGGTCAATTTAGGCCAAGGGTTTCCAGACTTTGACTGCGACCCAAAATTAGTGGGCCACGTCACCGAGGCCATGACCCAGGGTCTGAACCAGTACCCTCCTATGCCCGGTATCCCTGCGCTACGCGAAGCGGTGGCGGCCAAGATGCTGGCGCTGCATGGCAAACAGTACAGCGCGAACACCGAGGTCACCATCACTGCCGGTGCCACGCAGGCCATCATCACCATCATATTTGCGGTGGTGCGCCCAGGCGACGAGGTCATCGTGCTAGAGCCTTGCTACGACAGCTATGTGCCTAATATTGAACTGGCGGGTGGCAAAGTCGTGCGCGTGCCGCTGGTGCCCGGCAGCTTTCGCCCAGACTTTGACAAAATCAGCGCGGCCATCAACAGCACAACCCGCGCCATCCTGATTAACAGCCCGCACAACCCCAGCGCCACCGTGTGGAGCCGCGCCGACATGCTGCGCCTGCAAGAGATTCTTGCGCCCACCAATGTGCTGCTGATCAGCGACGAGGTGTATGAGCACATGGTGTTTGACGGCCAAGCGCACGAGAGCGCAGCGCGGTTTGAGGGCTTGGCGGCCCGCGCCTTGGTGGTCAGCAGCTTTGGCAAAACGTACCACGTCACAGGCTGGAAGGTAGGCACCGTGTGTGCGCCTGCGCCGCTGATGGCTGAATTTCGCAAGGTGCACCAGTTTAATGTGTTCACCGTCAACACGCCTATGCAACACGCGCTGGCCCACTACATGGCCAACCCCGCACCTTACCTAGAGCTGCCTGCGTTTTATCAGCGCAAACGCGACCTGTTTTTAGACGGCATTCGCAAGACTCGCTTAAGGCCGCTGCACACCCAAGGCAGCTATTTTCAGTGTGTCGACATCAGCGCAGTGAGCGATTTGAACGAAGCTGATTTTTGCCAATGGCTCACCCGCGAGATCGGTGTGGCGGCTATTCCGCTGTCGGCTTTTTACGGCGATGGGTTTGACCAGCGCGTGGTGCGCTTTTGCTTTGCCAAGAAGGATGAGACCCTGCAGTTGGCTTTGGATAGGCTGGCTAAACTATAGTGATTACTATTAATTATATAGCAAACTATTGAATATCCACGTCGAAAAAGTGCTCATTTTTCTTCCAAAAACCTCTAAGCACATATGCAGCTTGTAGCATGGGTCATGCACAGGCACTACGCCCCAGACGGTACCAAAAAGTCGCGGCTAATCCGCGCGCCCAGCCCGTTAATGCGGTCTAAAAACTGGGTTAGGTAGGCGTGCAGGCCAGTGGCCAGTATTTCGTCAATGCGGCCGTACTGCAGCTCGGCGCGCAGCTTGCCAGCGACGCGCTGGGTCTCGCTCGACTGGTCGTTGGCTACCAGTGCGAGGTTTTCTACCACGGCGTTCATGCTGGCGTGCAGCGAGCGGGGCATGTCGGGGCGCAAGATCAATAGCTCGGCGACACGCTCGGGGTTGATCACATTGCGATAGACCTTACGGTAGATTTCAAATCCGCTCACGCTGCGCAAAATAGCGCTCCAATGATAAAAATCGTACTCTTGGTCTTTGCTGGTTTCGTCGCCATAAAAGTCTGAAGCAATGGCGTGAAACTTCACGTCTACCAAGCGCGCAGTGTTGTCCGCCCGCTCTAAAAACGTACCCAGCCGCATAAAGTGCAGCGCCTCGTCCATCAGCATGGTGCCCACGGTAACGCCTCGGCTTAAGTGGCTGCGAAACTTCACCCATTCAAAAAACTTGGCTGGGTCAGTCTCAAAATCGCCTGCTTTGAGCATGCGGTTCACCTCTAGCCAAGTTTGGTTTTGCGTCTCCCACACCTCGGTGGTCAGTGTGCCGCGCACAGCCCGCGCATTCTCGCGAGCCGACTTGATGCAGCTAACAATCGAGGACGGGTTAAGCTCATCTTTCACCATGAATTCCATCACCTCTTTGGGATTAATAGACTTGTGCCACGCTTCATACAAAGGCATCAACTCGCTGATCGCCAGCAAACCCTCCCAGCCCGCTTGCGCTGCAGCGGCTGACTGGGGCAAAAGCGTGGTTTGGTAGTTAATGTCGAGCATACGCGCGGTGTTCTCGGCGCGCTCGGTGTAGCGGGACATCCAAAATAAATGGTCAGCAGTTCTTGATAGCATGGTGGTATCTTTCGGGTGCAATTTTTTATTCGGTTCGGTCGTCGGTTATCTGTAATCAGTTTTCCAGCAGTTCTGCGACGGGGTGCTTTGGTTGTGCACCCAATACTCTGCGCCTGGGCGTAGCTCGGTCTTGCCGGTACCGCCCATTTCGGCCAGCTTGAATCCATCGCCAACTTCGCTGCAAATCTTATCAGCCTCAGACCGGGTGGCCACGTTGCTGGCTCGGACGTTATTTAACGAGGGCTTTGTTTCCCTCCAGCCCGACCTGACACCATCGCCTTCCTTGGTTACGTCACGTGAGCAAGATAGTGGGCGCTCTGATACGCAGTTTTGCGGTTTGACACAGTTGTAGCCACAGTCGTTTGCCGCTTTCGCATCGTCCGGCAGGGCCAGCACGCTGCCTGTGCGCACGCCAGCAGCCAACGCGGTGCCGTCTGCAGTCACTATCGGTTTGACGGCTATCGCGTTGTTTTGGGCTAGGCGCTTTTGGATAGCCACCTCGTCGGGCAGCTCCGTCCATTCACATTGACGAATGTATTTGGCTACCGCCTCACTCACCGAACACTCATAGCGCAAAGTGCCCTGGTTGTTAAGAATCGGGATCATTTTGAACACGGCTATTTCCGCGCCTATCTGGGCATCCAACGTGACAACAGCCACACCATCATCGCGCAACATCCACGACTTGATGCCCGATTTGGCAGGAACGGCCGGCAAATTCACTTGGGTGCCTGAGGCAACTTGACGGTTCACCTCAAAATGCGACATCAACACCTCGGACAAAGGCTGCAGATGCTCGCCGGCCTTATCGTTAAAGCGCTCAAAATTAGCCTGCGCCTGCTGATTTTTAAGCTGTGAATGGCTGAACAGTATCAACAATGGCACGATCACCGCTAACAACAAACCCCACCCTTTTAACCTCTGCATGCATTGCTCCTGTGGTTATTTTTAGAAATTTTTAGGCTTCCATGATCCAAGTGTCTTTGGTGCCGCCGCCTTGTGACGAGTTAACGACCAATGAGCCGTCTTTGAGTGCCACGCGGGTCAAGCCGCCGGGCACCATTTGCACCGTTTTGCCGCTCAGCACAAAGGGCCGCAGGTCAATGTGGCGAGGGGCGATGCCGCTGTCAACAAACGTGGGGCAGGTGCTCAGGCTCAGCGTGGGCTGGGCGATGTAGTTGCTGGGGTTGGCCAGCAGCGCAGCGCGAAAATCTTCAATCTCTTTGGCCGTAGACGCAGGCCCCACCAACATGCCGTAGCCGCCAGCGCCGTGCACCTCTTTGACCACCAAATCTGCCAGGTGGTCTAGCGTGTATTGCAGCCCATCTTTGTTGCGGCACATGTAGGTGGGCACGTTGTTCAAGATGGGTTTTTCGCCTAAGTAAAACTCAATCATCTGGGGCACATACGGGTAGATCGACTTGTCATCTGCCACGCCTGTGCCGGGCGCGTTGCAAATCGTCACATGGCCAGCTTTGTAGGCATCGAGCAGACCTTTGCATCCTAGCGAGCTGTGGGGGCGGTGTACCGAGGGGTCTAAAAAATCGTCGTCTAAGCGGCGGTAGATCACGTCTACACGCTGCGGCCCGCGCGTGGTGCGCATGTACACAAAGCTGTCTTTGACAAAAAGGTCTTGGCCTTCCACCAGCTCCACACCCATTTGCTGCGCTAAAAACGCATGCTCAAAATACGCGCTATTGAGCATGCCCGGTGTGAGCACCACCACGGTAGGCTCGCCTGACGC
>JANPDG010000175.1:0-18920 GCA_031431335.1 Polaromonas sp.
GCAACAATGATGGGACAACCCAATACTCTGCTACCCGTGCATCTGGCGCAGGCTATCGAGTCGAAGCGGCAAGTCTGAATACTGCACACAGGCCACCTGCCTGCAGCCAAATCGTCTCTTTTAGAGTTTGATTTCAGTTCACTGAAGTTTCTTTTATTTCACTATTGACAGAAATAAAAGACAGGTTTATATTCAACTCCAAGAGAAAGCTAAAAACCATGCACCTGAGCCAAACCAGCCAAAAATTCATCCTTCATTGGGGTGAAATGGGGACGCGCTGGGGAGTTAACCGCACGGTGGCGCAAATTCATGCGCTGCTGTACCTCACTGGCAAGCCACTGCCTGCGGACGAGATAGCCGATACCCTGAGTGTGGCGCGCAGCAATGTGAGCAATTCGATCAGCGAGCTCAAAGCGTGGAACTTGGTGAAACTGGTGCATGTCATGGGCGACCGGCGTGACCATTTTGAGGCCAGCACGGATATTTGGGAGCTCTCGCGCACCGTGGTGCGCGAGCGCAAAGAGCGCGAAATCATGCCCACGATCGACATGCTGCGCGAGCTGCTCAACCACCCTGAGATCATGCTGGACGGTGTGGAGCGCGCCAACCGTGTGCGCGAGATGTTGACCATGCTCGAGACCATGACCGTATGGAGCGACGAGATGCTGCGGCTGGACACCGAGACGCTGACCAAGGTGCTCAAACTGGGCGCAAAGATCCAAAAGCTCATTCGCGGCGACGCACCTGCAGAGCCTGTGAGCGCCAAAGACAAAGCATCAAACGATATGCAAGCGATGGGCTCGGTGATTGGGCCTTGAGTCAAACCTGAACGACCCCTTTTTTTGATTATTAATTTCTGTTTTGACTGAAATAACTGTAAATAAGAATTGGAATACCGCTATGAACACCACCTTTCCCCTCACCTTGCTCTATGACGGCGCATGCCCCGTGTGCAACCTAGAAATGGACAACCTCAAGGCACGCAACACGGCGGGCAAACTCAAATTTGTCGACATTTCAGTACCGTTTTTTGACACCACGCCGTATGGCGCAACACTGGCGCAGATGAACGGTTTGATCCATGCGGTGCGCGCCGACGGGCAACTGGTGGTGGGCGTAGAGGTGTTTCGCCTAGCCTATGGCGCAGTGGGCTTAGGGCATTTGACAACAGCGACAGGTTGGCCTGTTTTAAAACCTGCGTTTGACGCAGCCTATGCCGTGTTTGCGCGCAACCGCTATGCGGTGTCTGCTGCGTTCGCGCCGCTGCTAGAGCGTATGCGTGCGTACCGCGCGGCAAAGCGCCCACCCGTTTGAAGATCATTTCACAAGGAGCACATCATGAAAGTTATTGTTTTTGGCGGTGCAGGCATGATAGGCCGCGCGGTCGCTACCGAGCTGCGCGCCCATGGGCATCAGGTGTTAACTGCAGGGCGCAAGGGCTGCGACGTGACGGTAGATTTTCGCTACGACAACACGCCTGAGCTGTTTGCCGCTATCGTGCAGGGCGCAGACATTGTGGTCAATGCAACAGGCATATTGATAGAGCGCGCAGACAACACCTTTGATGCGGTGTATGTCAAAGCACCCACGGCTTTGTTTGCAGCCTGCGCAGCGCAGCGGGTAGCGCGCATGGTGCATATTTCGGGCTTGGGGCTTAACCACAGCACCCGCGGGCAATACACCGCCGCCAAGCTGGCCTGCGAGCGCGCTGTGCAGGCCAGCCCCGTGGACTATGCCATCGTGCGCCCCGGCTTGGTACTGGATGCACCAGGCCCCGCCACGCGCTTGTTTCAGTGGCTGGCCAAGCTGCCCATCATCGCCCTGCCCGGATTTTTGCACCCCGGCGCATCGCTGTTGGCACCCATGCAAGTGCAAGACGTAGCCCAGGCTGTGGTGCGCATCTGCGAACACCCCAAAGCCCTGCGCCGCACCATCGAGCTGGCAGGCCCCGAGGTGATGACCTACCGCGAGATGCTACAGCGCTACCGCCACGCTGCAGGCAAAGGCGCAGCCCTGTGGCTGCCCATGCCTTGGTGGCTGATGAAGCTCTGCGCCTTGGCTGCGGCCTACTTGCCCCAAACGGTCTACAGCATTGACACCATGCGCATGCTGCAAGCAGGCGGCACCACAGAGCACAACGAGGCGCTGTATTGGCTGCGGCATATGCCCGCGCCCGCCATTCCTACCCAAAAAGCAGCCCAAAGCACCCTAGAATCCAACGCATCCGTTCACTCCATGTAAGCTGCCTTTGAAGACCACGCCACTCCCACCCCAACGTATAGCCATCGCAGGCGCAGGCTTTGCTGGATTAGCTTTGGCCACTTTACTAGCCCGCGCAGGCCATGAAGTCACAGTCTTTGAAAAATTTGCCACTCCGCAAGCAGTAGGCGCTGGCATTTTGGTACAGCCCACAGGCTTGGCCGCCATGCACACGCTGGGCATTGCCGACGAGGTGCTGGCGCACGGCGCTAAAGTGGACTGGCTCTATGGTGTGAACCCGACGGGGCGGCGGGTGATTGATATTCGGTATGCGCGCTGGAAAAGCGGCAGCTATGGCGTGGGGCTACACCGGGGAGTGCTGTTTAACGCGCTGTGGAAAGCAGCGGTACACGCAGGTGTACACATTAATACCGGGCATGAAGTGACCCAGTTACAAGAGCTGCAAGGGTTTGACCTGCGCGTCGTTGCCGATGGTGCGCGCTCGCAGCTGCGCAGCCAAACAGGACTGGCCTGCAAAGACCATCTGTACCCTTGGGGCGCCGTATGGGCCGTGTTGCCCGACCCTGAGCGAAAGTACGGCAGCACACTATGGCAGTGGTACCGCCAAGCCAACCAAATGCTGGGCATCATGCCCACAGGGCTGGCCCCCAGCGGCAACACGCCTGTGGTGAGTATGTTTTGGAGCGTACGGGCAGACCGCTACGCTCAGCTGCAGTCTACGGGCCTACAGGCTTGGAAAGACACTGTGCTGGCTTTGAACCCTGCCTGCGCCCCGCTGCTAGAGCACATCACCTGTATGGAGCAGCTGACCTGGGCGCGCTACCACGACATCGTGATGCCGCGCTACCACACTGACAACACCGTGGTGATAGGCGATGCTGCGCACGCCACCAGCCCCCAGCTAGGCCAAGGCACTAACTTGGCGCTGCTAGACGCTATTGCCCTAGCGCACAGCTTGGCCCACGCTGCCGATATGCCTGGCGCACTGGCAGCCTACACACGCGCGCGCAAAAGCCATTTGCACTTTTACAGCCAAGCCAGCCGCATACTGACGCCGCTGTTTCAAAGCGACCTCAAAGTATTGCCATGGCTGCGCGATATATTCATGGCACACAGCGCAGGCTGGCCTGTGCTACAAAGCGTTAACCTGCAAACACTGGTCGGCGTGCGCAAGGGCTGGCTGGGCGGCGAACTACCGCTTTAAGATTTTGGTTTAGGGTCAAGTGCTAGCGCTTAACCCTAAACCACGCCGCATACATAGCAGGCAGTGCCAGCAGCGTGAGCACTGTGGCCACAATCAGGCCGCCCATAATGGCCACCGCCATTGGCCCCCAGAACACGCTGCGCGACAGCGGAATCATCGCCAGCACCGCTGCTGCTGCGGTGAGCACAATGGGGCGCAGGCGGCGCACGGCAGACTCCACTATCGCGTCCCAGGCAGGTATGCCTGCGGCGCGGTCTTGCTCGATCTGATCAATCAAAATCACCGAGTTACGCTGAATCATGCCCATCAGCGCGATCACGCCCAGCAGTGCCACAAAGCCAAACGGACGGTTCAGCAGCAGCAGCGCGCCTGCTACACCTGCAATACCCAGCGGCCCGGTAATAAACACCAGCAGCGCGCGGCTAAAGCTCTGCAGCTGCAGCATGAGCAAGGTAAATGTGATGAACAGCATGATGGGCACGCCCGCTGCAATCGAGGTTTGGCCTTTGCTGGACTCCTCGACTGCGCCTGCCACTTGCACTGCGTAGCCTGCGGGCCAGCTGGCCTCTAGCGCTTTGAGCGCTGGCAGCACTTCGTTGGTCACGGTTGCGCCCTGCATGCCTTCAACTACATCGGCGTTCACGGTGATAGCGTAGTCGCGGTTTTCGCGCCACATCACGCCCGGCTCCCACACAAACACGGGCTTGGCAATTTGCGTGAGCGGTATGCTGCGGCCCGTAGCTGTGGGCAGATAGGCATTGCCCAGATCAGTAATCGCATCGCGCTCAGTCAGTGGCTGGCGCAGCACAATGTCAATCAGTTTGTCGCCATCGCGAAAGGTGCCCACGGTGGAGCCGCTCAAAATAGCCCGCGCAGCCTGTGCAATGCTCTGGCTGGTCACGCCCAGTGCGCGCGCTTTGGCTTGGTCTACCTCTAGGCGCAATGCTTTGACAGACTCGTTCCAGTTGTCGTTCACACCGCGCGTATTGGGCGACTTGCGCAGCTCGGCTTTGACGTTATCGGCCAGACTGCGCAGCACCGCAGGGTCAGCGCCCACCACGCGAAACTGCACAGGGTATTGCACGGGCGGGCCGTTAGGCAGCAGCTTGGCACGGCCGCGAATCTCAGGAAACTCAGTGGCCAGTAGCGCCGGTATTTTCAGGCGCAGCGCCTCGCGTGCGGCCAGGTCTTTGGGCAGCACAATCATTTGGCTGGCATTGCTCTGCGGAAAGATTTGGTCCATCGGCAAATAAAAACGTGGCACGCCAGAGCCCACCCAGGTGTTCACACTCACCATGCCCGGCTCGGTCATCAGGCGCTGCTCTAGGCGCTTGACGACGTCTTCGTTGGCTTTAAAACTGGTGCCCTCGGTAAACCACAGGTCTAACAAAATCTCAGGGCGCGATGAATCCGGAAAAAACTGCTGCTGCACGCGGCCCATGCCCACAATACCCAAGGCAAACACCAATACCGTGGCGCCAATGGTCAGCCAGCGGTGCTTGACGCACCAAGTCACAGCACGGCGAAAGACGTTATAAAACGGGCTATCAAAATGCTCTTGGTGGTCTGCACCACCCGCCTCGTGCTCACCTGATGCATTGCGCATCGCCTGATTTTTTTTATGTTTGAGCAGTAGCAAGCCAAGGTAAGGCACAAAATAAACCGACACCACCCAGCTGATCAACAGCGCAATGACCGTGACCGCAAAAATCGCAAAGGTGTATTCACCCGTGAGCGATTTGGCAATGCCGATCGGCAAAAAACCGACCGCAGTGATCAATGTGCCCGTGAGCATGGGCATGGCGGTGAGCTCATAGGCAAAAGTGGCCGCGCGCACTGCTGTGTAGCCCTCCTCCATCTTGCGCACCATCATTTCCACTGCAATGATGGCGTCGTCCACCAACAGTCCCAGCGCAATGATGAGTGAGCCGAGCGAGATTTTGTGCAGCCCCAGGCCAAAGTACCACATGGCCAAAAACGTGACCGCCAGCACCAACGGAATCGTAATGCCCACCACCAAGCCGGGGCGCATGTCGATGTAGTAGCGCTTATGCAGCGGCACTTGCTTGCCTTTGCTGTGCAAGCCCAGTGCCAAAAAGCTCACTGCCAAAACAATAATCACCGCCTCTATCAGCACTGCCACAAACTCGTTGACCGACTTGGCCACCGCGCGCGGCTGGTCTTGAATTTGCACCAAATTTGCACCGGCAGGCAGGTTTTTATCAATCTTGTCGGTGGCTATTTTGAGCGCTTTGCCCAGCGCAATAATATCGCCGCCCTTGGCCATCGACACGCCCAGCGCAATCACCTCTTGGCTGCTGACTTTGCCTTGCACGTCCATATCCGTGGTGCGCACCTTGACCTGCGCGGGGTCGATATAGCCGAGTTTGATCTCGGCAATATCGCCCAAACGAATTTGTGCTGCATTAGCTCCAGGTGCAGCGCTTTTGATCGGCATCTCGCGCAACTGCTCTACCGTGTTGAACTGACCGCCTACGCGCACCTGCAGGTTGTCCAGCGGTGTGGAGATCACGCCTGCAGACTCAATCGCGTTTTGCGCCCCCAGCTGGGCCACCACGGCGCTCAGGTCTAAGCCGAGCTGGCTGATGCGCTTTTGAGAGATTTCGACATACAGTTTCTCGTCTTGCTGACCAAACAGCTCTACCTTGGACACGTCTTTCACGCGCAGGAGCTGTTGGCGCACATCGTCGGCAAAGGCTTTGCCTTCGACGTAGCTAAAGCCATCGGTCTTGAGCGCATACATCACACCAAACACATCGCCAAACTCGTCGTTAAAAAACGGCCCGATCACCCCTGGTGGCAGCGTGCCGCGAATATCACCCACCTTTTTGCGCACGCTGTACCAAATATTGGGCACGTCTTTGGGATTGCCTGAGTCTTTGACTTGAAAAATAATCAAACCCTCGCCTGGCTTGGCATAAGAGCGAATTTTGTCGGCCAGTGGCACTTCTTGCAGTGTTTTTTCAACTTTATCTAAAAGCTGCTCGCTGACCTGCTGGGCCGTAGCGCCCGGATAAAACATGCGAATCGCCATGACGCGAAACGTGAATGGCGGATCTTCGTCTTGGCCGAGTTGAAAATACGCGGCTGCGCCTAAGAGCATCAACACCACCATCAGGTAGCGTGTGAGCGCCGCGTGGTTGATCGCCCAGGCGGAGAGGTTGAATTTGGCAGATTTGTCGGCTGCTGCAGGCACTGAAATAGGCTCGGTCATCACAGCCTCACTTCGCTGCTGAAGCAGTGGCCACAGCAGCAGGCGCGGCTTGCGCCACCGACTTGTCGCCAAAGACAGTTACTTTTTGGTCAGGCGACAGCACATGCACCCCGGCGGACACCACCATCTGGCCCGCGCTCAGGCCCGAGGCGATCACCGCTTCGTTGCCGTCGGCAGTGGCCACTTGCACTGGCGTGCTTTTGACGGTCATGCTGGCCGTGTCTAGCACCCACACATGGCTGGCTTGGCCGATTAAAAACAACGCGCTGGTCGGCAGCTTGATGGCTGACATGCCGCCTGTGGCCGGCGGCGGCAACACATACACTGTGGAGCCTAGCGCGGGGGCCTGCTGGGCGTCGACAGATACTTTGACGGGGAAAGTGCGGGTAACGGGGTCAGCGCTGGCAGCCACCTCGCGTATGCGGCCTGTGATCGAGCTGTTATCCGACCAGCGCTTGATGGCCACCTCGGTGCCCACAGCGAGCTGGCGCACCCGGTCTTCGGGTACGCTGAACACCACGTCGCGCGCGCCGTCTTGCGCAATGCGCACCACCGGCGTGCCAGCGCTGACCACCTGGCCCGGCTCGGCCTCTACCGCTGTGATGATGCCCGCCACATCGGCCACCAGCGTGGCATAGCCCGCTTGGTTGCCTTGGGACTTGAGCTGTACCTGGGCTTGGTCGAGCTGCGCTTGGGCGGCTTTGAGTGCAGCCTCGCGGCGCTCTAGCTCTGCGCCGCTGATGAAGTTTTGGTCTTTCAGGCTGCTAAATCGCTTGAAGTCTGCTGCCGCCAGGTCGCGGTTGGTTTGCGCTGCGGCCACGCCTGCACGGGCAGCGTCTGCGGCCAGTTTGTAGTCTTGCGGATCAATCTGGGCCAGCACCTGGCCTACGCTCACACGCTGGCCTACTTCGGCTTGGCGCTTGATCAGCTTGCCGGCCACCCTAAAGCCCAAACGCGATTCGACCCGTGCGCGCACGTCGCCCGAGTATTCCTGAACAGCATCTAGCCCGCTGGCGCTGACTTTAACCACCTTGACCGCGCGAACCGGCTCTGGCGGCGGCGCTGCCTTAGAACATGCAGCCAATACAAGTGCAGCGCTCAGCACAGCAAGTACCAAAACGGCGCGAGCACTGGGCTTTGCAGCGAAAAACCATTCGAATGAGACAGATGTAGGCATAAAAGTAGCAAATAGTTAATGACTGACTGGTTAGTAATCTAAAAGAATCGCGACTTGTTGTCAAGACCAGCAAGGAAAAATAGGCTGACTTTAAGGTTATTTGCACTGGCGCAGCAGGCTGCGCTTTGCTGGTGGTGATCTGCATATGCTGCAGAGCAATTAACCTCGTTTTTAGGTAGTTTTCCGACGTGGATATTAGATAGTTAGCTATATATATTATAGCAATTCAAGGCTTGCTTACAACCCAAACCAGCAATTACTCCAGCACGGTCAGCTCATCGGACAGCGCAGGGTCGCACAGCTGCCAAGGCAGCCGCAGCTCAAACTGAGCGCCCTCGCCCTCCACGCTGTGCACGCTCACACTACCGCCGTGCGCATGTACGGCGCGCTCGACAATAGCCAGTCCAAGCCCCGTGCCAGGCACGTTAGACGCATTCGTTGCGCGGTGAAAGCTGTCAAACAAATGCGGCAAATCCGCCTGCGGCACGCCGATGCCCCGGTCCACCACCGCGATGCGCAGCTGCCAAGCATCACTGCTTAATGCGCTCCCTGAGGCACTCCTTGAGGCACTACCCGGCGCTGCCACGCGGTCCATCAGCACGTCAATACGCTCACCAAAAGGCGAGTATTTACAGGCATTGCTCAGCAAATTGCCCAGCATTTGCCGCAGCAGCAGCTCGTCAATGGCCAGCAGCGTGTCGTCGTCCATGGGCGACTGGGCATACACCTCAATGGCGTGCTGGTGGGCGTCTTCGCTCAAAGCGTCATACACCATGGCGCGCACGGCACCGAGGATAGCCACAGGCGCTGCCGCATACTGCGGTGCATCAGACGACAGCCTGCCGTAGGCCAAAAAGTTTTCCATCATGGCCTGCATGCGCTGCACCGAGCGCTGAATGTCGGCAATCGCCTCGGCTTTTTCGCCAGCGCTGAGCCGCTCGCTGTAGTGCTCTAGCAGCTCAGAGCTGGTTTGGATGGTGGCCAGCGGAGTGCGAAACTCGTGAGACGCCATCGAGGCAAAGCGGGTTTTCAGCTCGCCCAGCTCTTTTTCGCGGCTGAGCGCGCCGCGCATATGCTCTTGCGAGTGGTGCTGCGAGGTCAGGTCGGTCATAAATATCAGCGTAGCAGCCCTGCCCTCCCACTCCACCAGCGAGCCATAAAACCGCACCCACGACACCACGCTGCCCGGCTGCACATGCTCAGACGGCGGCGACAGCGTGCGCAGCATGACGCTGCGGTCAGGGTCGCCAGCGAGCATCTCTTTGCGCCTGCGCAGGGCCAAGGCGCGGTCTTCGGGGTGAATTAAATAAATCGTCACCTTGTTGTACATATCGCTCGGGTCGAGCTTAAAAAACCGGGCCGCTGCCGGGTTGGCATACGCCAGATTTTTGTCTTGCAAAAACATAATCACCTGGTCAGCGTTTTCGACCAAAGCGCGATAGCGCGCCTGTGAGCGCACCAAAGACTGGGTGACATACACCTCGGTTTCGGTGTTGCGCACACTGGCGGCAAAGCACGCCTGGCCGTTGTAGCTGCTGATGCGCCCCGTCACTTCCACGTCGAGCATGCTGCCGTCTGGCATGGGCAGCTTGGCATTGATCGGCATGCCGCGGCCCAGGTAAATATGGCGCAGCGCCATCTCGTGGTCTTCTGGTGGAAACAGGCCCAGCACATGCTGGCCCACAATGCTGTGGCGCGAGCGCCCGAGCAGCTGCTCAAAGGCTTTGTTGCAGTCCAAGATGGCGTCTTGGCTATAAAAAATCAGCCCCTCGCTGGCAGCCAACATAAAGTCATGCGCTCTTTGCTGCTCACTTGTAGGGGCTAGAGAGGGGTTTATCTGTGGGGCAGGTAGCGGGTCTGGCATCAAATCAGTTTACCATTGGGACGCAGACATACGGTTCATTTTGACCACCTACTCAAGCCCAGCACACCCCTTATGCACCGCATATTAGTTGTCGATGACGAAGAAGCGATCCGCAAAAACCTAGAGCGCCTGCTCACCCTCGAAGGCTTTGAGGTGGCCACAGCGCCCAACGGCCAACACGGCCTGGTGATTGCCCGCTCAATGCTGCCCGACATCTTGATCACAGATGTCAACATGCCCATCATGGACGGATTTGCCCTGCTAGACGCTGTGCGCACCCACCCCGAACTGGAGCGCACCATCGTCATCATGCTCACCGCCGCAGACGACCGCAATCACATGCGCAAGGGCATGCGCCTGGGCGCAGACGACTACATCACCAAGCCGTTCAAACGCGAAGAGCTGCTGGACTCGATCCTTGCCCAGCTGCAAAAGCTCAAGCGCTTTGACCGCATGAAAAACCAAGCTATCTCCCAGGCTGTGGCCCAAACCGAGACCCAAGCCAAAGAGCATTTTCGCCAGCGCTATGGCCTGCATGACAGCAGCTTTGCGCCTGCGTCTAATTTTTCGAGCCTAGAGCAGCTAGACAAATCAGGCCTGATGCCCTTTAACAGTTTAGGCGGCTTGGCTAATGTACCCAACAGCTTTGGCACGGACACTGCAGCCACATCTGCAGGCCCCACGCTGCAGGCCACCGTGATGTTTGCCGACATACGCGACTTCACCACCATGGCCGAGCGCCTCACCGCCGCTGAGCTGGCCACCCTGCTAGGCCGCTATTTTGAGCTGGCCTGCCGACCCGTGCTGGCCTATGGCGGCACCCACCTCAAAATGCTGGGCGATGGCCTGCTGGCTTTGTTTGAAGACGAAGCTGTGGAGCAGGACGCCCAGCAGCAGCCTCATTTAAGCTCCCACGCCAGCCGCGCCCTGTCAGCATCCATCGCGCTGGGCGCTGCGGCCAGCGACTTTCGCGCGTGGGTGACACACAACTACGGCGCGCGCGGCCTGCCCGAGTTCAGCGTGGGCGTGGGCCTGCACAGCGGCGAGGTCACGCTGGGCCAGCTGGGCAGCGGCGCATCGCGCGAAGTCACGCCGCTGGGCGACACGGTCAACATTGCATCGCGCCTGCAGTCAGCGGGCAAAGAGCTGGGCTGGCTGATCGTGGCCAGCACCAGCACCACCAACCAAGTGGGCCAAGACGCCCAGATTGGCCGCAAACAGGTGGTGCACATCAGGGGCCGGGCGCAGTCGGTCAGCGCCTGCGAGGTGCTGGGCTACCAAGCCCATGTTGACTTGCAGCTGGGGCCTGACAGCGCGGCTGCCGCGTTTGAGAGCGCCGCCATTGCCAGCACCGCCCAGGCCAACTCGCAGATCACTGCGCGCGCTGCCAAGGGCGCGCTCAAAGAGTCGCTGTGGAGCTTGCAGTCGGGCGCGTTTGAAGCGCAAAGCCAGCCGCAGCGATTTAAGGGCTACCAAGTGATTCGCAAGCTGGGCCAAGGCGGCATGAGCGATGTGTTTTTGGCCTATTCAGCAGCGCGCAAAACCGAAGTGGTGCTCAAAGTGCTGCAAACCTCGCTGCAAAACGACGCTGATATGCTGCGCCGTTTTATCCAAGAATATGCCATCTTGGCCAACATTGACCACCACCATATTGCCAAAATATATGACCAAGGCTTTACGGATGAGTACGCCTATATTGCGATGGAATACCTAAGCGGCGGCGACTTTAAAACCGAGATCACCAAGCGCCCCACCCACGCCCGCATCATCGACCTGATGCGCCAAATCGTCAGCGCCCTGTCCACCATCCACCAGCTGGGCATTGTGTACCGCGACTTAAAACCCGAGAACCTGATGTTTCGGGGCAATGGCTCGTTGGTGTTGGTGGACTTTGGTATCGTTAAAAACATCCGCGAAGAAACCGATGCGCTGGTGCGCACGCAACACGGCCAAATTATTGGCACACCGTATTACGTGAGCCCGGAGCAGGCATCGGGCAAAGAAGTAACGCACCGCTGCGACTTTTATAGCTTGGGCGTGATTTTGTACGAACTGCTGGTGGGCAGCCGCCCGTACCGAGGCGACTCGCTGGGCGAGCTGCTGAACTGCCACATCAGCGCCCCCACCCCCCGACTGCCCACAGCCCACGCCAAGTTTCAGCCTTTCCTAGACCGCATGATGGCCAAAACCCCCGAAGACCGGCCTGCGGACTGCACTGCGGTGTGGCGCAATTTAGAGATGTTAGCTTTGCATTAATCGTCAAATTTACTATTGAATTAATAGCTAACTATTGAATATTCACGTCGGGAAAGTGCTCTTTTTTCTCCCAAAAGTGGGTAATTGCAGACTTATGTACGCCCTGGCGCTTGGTGTGTACAGCTACGCGGCTGTCCCCCGTTGCGGCGTATGGCCGCTGCCTCCACCTTCACGCCGCTACGCCGTACACACCAAGCGCCAGGGCGGGGGACTAGGTAGCTCAAGCAGGAAGAGTTGGCCCTAGGCCAACATAGGGGGCAGCCGCGCAACTGAAGTAGCACTGTCGGTATGCTCCTGTACAAGACAAAAGGATAAGTCGTTGTCATATTGAATTAGCATAATTTGGAAGATTTTCGGGCACTTTTCCGACGTGGATATTCAATAGTTTGCTATTAAATACATAGTAATTTATAGCACTAAAGCAGCGATTTTGCAGTTTTCGTTATACTTGTTCATACATGTAGTTAACTGCTCTAAGATGATGAATACAAACAGCTTTTTGACTTTCTCAGTCCCATGTTATTTCGCAAGCGGGCATGTTATAGCTCAGTCTTGCGAAATATCTCAATAGTTTTATGTCTCACACTGACGGCCTTAATGAGTTGTCGACGGCACTACGTTCTGCAGGAGTTGAGCACGCCCTGTACCATGACTGCATTTGGATCACCCTGCCACAAGATCAAGGCAACGTGGAAATCAAGGCTTGGCCCCATCAGAATCGTACGGCCCAGCTCGCAATAAATCGCGAATGGTTTTCATTGAGTGATGTAGATGGCGAGTTTGACGTCCCGCCTGAAGAAGCAATTGCTCTGATTACTGAAAAGCTTGCGGTGCGCGGGCTCTCGCTTCTGCAAGGAAGCCACAAGTGAAAGATAACATGCTAGTTGAGCCGGACACTCATGTGCGTCCGCACGCTTTATACGCATTGTCGCAGCAAGTGATTTTTGTGGATATTGACGACACGATGGTTCGGTCTGTAGGCGCTAAGCGCATCCCCATGCCCGCAGTGATCGCACAAGTAAGGCGGCTTAAGTCAGAGGGTGCCACTTTGTACCTATGGAGTTCAGGCGGTGCCGAATACTGCAAGACCACTGCGGTCGAACTTGGAATTACCGACTGCTTCGAAGGCTTTTTGCCCAAACCCACGGTGTACATTGACGACCAACCTTTGCATGAGTGGCGGTTTTGCAAGCATCTGTATCCGTCTCAGGCCGAGACTGCTTGACATGCCAATCGACACGAATTCACAACAGCATAAGGCGGCTTCGCCGCAACAAGGTGTGGTGCGGTCATCTTCACGTTATACGGCCCCATGAGCTCACTGCTTGACCGAGCATCAGACTTCACCTTCGCACGTCTCAAGGAGGCGGGCAACGACATTTCGCGATTACCGATACCCCTCCAGACGGTCGCTGTCATCTACTCCGTCCAGGGGATCATCGACAACGGTGGACTTGAGTACCTCTTCGAAAGTGACTTTAATGGCACACCGGAATACTCGTTCTTTGTAGAGGTGTACCGGAGAGTAGGCGCCGAAAGCGCTGCCTCATGTATTGAAACAGCTGCAGCCATGTTCCCGTTTTCGCAACCACACCTGCATGAGGAAAAGCGCCAGAAGTGGCTCGAAAACGTTCGCGACGACGAGAGCCATCTATTTGTGAAATTAAGCCGTAAAGTGTGTAGTGACGAAACAGTATTTGCCAAGCTTGCTGAGCATGTAGGCTCGAATCAAAATGCTTTCCAAGCCGTATAACAGGTCAGCCTAGGGGCGACCGCCTTCAGCCGCACCTAGCCTCAAACGCTAAGCAGCATATGCCACATCATTTGCAAGACTCACCGCAGCTAACCTCAACGCACTTCACGCGTGAGTCGAAGGTCATGCTTCGATTTGCCGTTGCAGTGGCTGCAATGGGCTTAGCAGCTTCAATCATAAGCCCCTTGTTAATGGCTTGGCGTACATCGTCGGAATTGAAAGAGTGCAGAGTTGCGGGCGGCAATTGGAGCCTTGAGAGCGGAGCCTGCGAACTCCCGAGAAAATTGTCTGAGCGGAGGATGGGAAATTGAAACTGTATGACAGTCATCGCAAACAATCTGTAGACCGTTGCGCCTGCTCAGCTCTAGGGCGATAGACTGGGCAGGGAAAGCAGGCACAGGGGAAGCAGGAAGAATAAGTGGGCAGGCAAGCAACGGTTCATAGCCCACCACGATCACAGAGCAGGTCGGCGGTGCTACTTTAGCGTAGCGGCGTCAAGGAGGAGTAGTTGGCCCTAGGCCAACACGGGGGACAGCCGCGTAGCTGAAGTAGCACCGTCGGCCTGCGCCCGTACAAGACAAAAATATAAGCCAAGCATCACATTGACTTAGTATATTTTGGAAGATTTTATAGCACTTTTCCGACGTGGACATTCAGTAGTTTGCTATTAAATACATAGTAATTTAAACGATGAAGAACCTTGCAGCGCATGTGCGTTACCAACACATTGGCCGCTGCCGTGAGCACGCCAGACAAAGAAAAGCCGCAGGTGACTGCGGCTGGTGCTGGGCGGATGCGGCAGCAGCGAGGGTGCTGCCGCTAGATGAAAAAACTAGCCTTTGTAAGCCGCGATTCCGTCTGTAATCTCTTTGCGCGCCGCGTCTGGCCCTTCCCAGCCTAGCACTTTGACCCATTTGCCTTCTTCTAGGTCTTTGTAGTGCTCAAAGAAGTGGGCTATGGTTTTCAGGCGCAGGGGGTTCATGTCGGCGGGCTTTTGCCAGTGGGTGTACAGCGAGCATTTTTTGTCGATGGGCACGGCCAGCACTTTGCCGTCTACTCCGGCTTCGTCTTCCATCATCAAAATACCGATGGGGCGGCAGGTGACGACTACGCCTGGGATCAGCGGCACGGGGGTGATGACCAGCACGTCGACCGGGTCGCCGTCACCGCTTAAGGTTTTGGGCACGTAGCCGTAGTTGGTGGGGTAGTGCATGGCGGTAGACATGAAGCGGTCGACAAAGATTGCGCCGCTTTCTTTGTCCACTTCGTATTTGATCGGGTCGGCGTTCATCGGGATTTCGATGATGACGTTGAATTCATGGGGGGCGTTTTTGCCAGGTTGGACGCGGTCTAGTGACATGAATAATTCTCGGTAGGGGGTTAAAAACTTCAGGTTGCGCAATGTTACGGCTTGATGAGTCTTGTGAAGACTTATCGGGCCTGCAGCCTAGGATTAACCCTGATTTTACTTTCAACCCGCTTGCTAAGCCGCAAATATGTCACGTTTTGCGGCTACATTGTGTTGGTTGGCCAATCGTCTTGTGCTCTTTAGGGCAAGTTATGAGATGAGGAAGCAACGCAGCGGGTGCTACGGCAAACACTAGCGTTGACACCCTCTTCGTCAAAACTAAAAGGAGATTTCACTATGACTGGCAACACAGCGCTGATCGTTGCGCTTATTTGCGGCTTGATTGCCGTGGGCTACGGCTTCTGGGCCCGCAGCTGGATTCTGTCCCAAGACGCTGGCAATGCGCGCATGCAAGAGATTGCAGCCGCCATCCAAACCGGTGCTTCGGCTTATTTGTCTCGTCAATACAAAACCATCGCTATCGTAGGCGTGGTGTTGGCTATTTTGATTGCGGTATTTCTAGACCGTATGTCTGCCGTGGGCTTTGTGATTGGCGCGGTGCTTTCGGGGGCCTGCGGCTTTATCGGCATGAACGTGTCGGTTAAAGCCAACGTGCGCACCGCACAAGCGGCCACACTGGGCATTGCGCCTGCGCTGCAGGTAGCGTTTCGCGGCGGCGCTATCACTGGCATGCTGGTGGTGGGCTTGGGCCTGATTGGTGTGACGGCGTTTTATTGGTTTTTGGTGCCCAATGGCTCGCCTACCCCTGAGGCGCTGAACCCGCTGATTGGCTTTGCGTTTGGCTCGTCGCTCATCTCTATCTTCGCGCGTTTGGGCGGCGGTATTTTCACCAAGGGCGCTGACGTAGGCGCAGATTTGGTGGGCAAGGTTGAAGCAGGCATTCCGGAGGACGACCCGCGCAATCCTGCCGTGATTGCCGATAACGTGGGCGACAACGTAGGCGACTGCGCCGGTATGGCGGCTGACTTGTTTGAAACCTATGCGGTCACTTTGATTGCGACCATGGTGCTAGGCGCGCTGCTGGCCACCAGCGATGGTGCCAGCACCGTGCTGTACCCGCTGATGCTGGGCGCAGTGTCGATTGTGGCGTCCATCATTGGCTGCTTTTTTGTCAAGGCATCGCCTGGCATGAAAAACGTCATGCCCGCGCTGTACAAAGGCTTGGCAGTGGCAGGCGTTTTGTCGCTGATTGCGTTTTACTTTGTCACCAACATGATGATCGCTGATGGCGCTTTGGGCGGCACAGGGGCAGCCATGAAGCTGTTTGGTGCGTGCGCAGTGGGTTTGGTGTTGACCGGCGCGCTGGTGTGGGTTACCGAGTACTACACTGGCACGCAGTACGCGCCCGTCAAGCACATTGCGCAGGCGTCCACCACTGGTCACGGCACCAACATCATTGCAGGCTTGGGCGTGTCCATGCGCTCCACCGCGTGGCCCGTGATTTTTGTGTGTATCGCTATTTGGACTGCTTTCAAACTGGCTGGCCTCTACGGTATTGCCATTGCAGCCACCTCTATGCTCAGCATGGCGGGTATCGTGGTGGCGCTGGACGCTTATGGTCCTATCACCGATAACGCAGGCGGCATCGCCGAGATGGCCGAAATGCCCAAGAGCGTGCGCGATGTGACTGACCCGCTGGACGCTGTGGGCAACACCACCAAGGCCGTGACCAAAGGCTACGCCATCGGCTCTGCAGGCCTGGCCGCGCTGGTGCTGTTTGCTGACTACACCCACAAGCTAGAGGCTTATGGCAATGCGATCACGTTCGATTTGTCCAACCCGATGGTCATCATTGGTTTGTTCATTGGCGGTTTGATCCCCTACTTGTTTGGTGCCATGGCAATGGAGGCCGTGGGCCGCGCTGCGGGTGCGGTGGTGGTGGAAGTGCGCCGCCAGTTCCGCGACATTAAAGGCATCATGGACGGCACAGGCAAGCCTGAGTACGACACCGCAGTCGACATGCTGACCACTGCCGCCATCAAAGAGATGATGATCCCGTCACTCTTGCCAGTCGTTGCACCGATTTTGGTCGGCTTGGTTTTAGGCCCTGCCGCACTGGGCGGCCTGCTGATGGGCACCATCGTCACCGGCTTGTTTGTGGCAATCTCGATGTGTACGGGCGGCGGTGCTTGGGACAATGCCAAAAAGTACATTGAAGACGGTAACCACGGCGGTAAAGGCTCTGACACCCACAAAGCCGCTGTCACAGGCGACACCGTAGGTGACCCGTACAAAGACACCGCAGGCCCCGCCATTAACCCGCTGATCAAGATCATCAACATCGTGGCGCTATTGATCGTGCCTTTGATGATGTCAATCCACGGCACCAAAGCGCCTGCTGCCAGCATGGCCGCCCCAGCGGCTGTGGTTGCGGCAGGTACCGCGGCAGTAGCAGGTGCGGCGATGAACACGGCGATGGACGCCAAGCCAGCTGCGGTTGCAGCAGCGCCAGCCGCTGACGGCGGCGCGTCTGTCAAAGTCGACAACGGCGTGGTCAAGTTTTACTTTGCATCAGGCAAGGCCGAACTGCCTGAGGGCGGCCCTGGCGCGCTGGCCGATGTATTGGCTGGTGCCAAAGCAGGCAAAAAGGTCGCTATCAGCGGCTTTGTAGACCCCAGCGGCGACGCCACTAAAAATGCTGAGCTGGCCAAAATCCGCGCCTTTGCAGTGCGCGACCTGCTCAAAGCCAGCGGCCTGACCGACGATCAAATCGTTATGGTGCGCCCTAACGACATCAAAGCGGGCGCCACCACAGCAGCCGAAGGCCGCCGGGTTGAAGTGGCGCTGATGTAACGCACATCGCTCTTAAGCAAAGCCGCGCTGGGCAACTGGCGCGGCTTTTTTACAGATTAAAAACAACCTTGCATGCACACTGTTTGCATAAAATAGAACCATGGCAGCTTCTACCGCATTTCAACGCATAGAGCGCGATATTTTGCGTTTATGCGCCAGTATTCTAGGGCGCAGTGGACGACCAAGACTGGCGGCAGGTGGCCAAAGACAGGCGCACTGAGGTGCTGATGCAGCTAGAAGTTCGAGGTTTGCTGTAGCTAAAAATTTTTAATGCTACTAAATAAATAGCAAACTATTTAATATTCACATCGGAAAACCACCTAAATTTTCTCCAAAAATGATGCGTCGAATATAGAACACACCTCCACCGCCATGCAACACCACTACATCGCCAACCAATCCGTCCCGTCCTCATCTGGCCGCAGCTTGCCCACGGTGGACCCGTCTGACGGGCAGCCGTTTGGCGGAGTAAAGTCCTCAGGCTACGGACGCGGAAAAGGGTTTGAGGCGCTGTATGGGTTTACGACAATTAAAACCGTTGCTATCAAACATGGTTAGTGCATTTACCTGATAATTTAGGCATTTTTCCGACGTGGATATTGAATAGTTTGCTATTAATTTAGATAAACTGAAGCTGTACATTGCCCCGTTACTGATTGCTCTGAACGATTTACTCTTTGTTCAATAAGCGCACATACAGTGCTTCGTAAGCCAGCGCAGCAGCGCTCCAAGAGTGTTGACTTGCAAACACTTTGCCTGCAGCAGACAGCGCATCACTCTTGTGCGTATCAGCCAACACACCCTGCAAAGCCGCAGCCAAGGCAGGCGCGTCTTGGGGGTGGTCTAGCACCACGGCGTTTTCGCCGTGGGTCAACAATGCCGAAATACCGCAATACTCCCTGCTGCTAACGACCACTGGCAGGCCGTGCGCCATCGCCTCGATCACAACCATGGCAAAGGTGTCTTCTAAGGTGGGATGCGCCAGCACATTGGCCGCGCAGTACACGGGGCTCACGTCGGCCAGTGGCCCTACAAAATGCACTTGCTGC
>JANPDG010000176.1:0-26267 GCA_031431335.1 Polaromonas sp.
GCGTCGCCGCAAAAAGCCTCCACCATTCTCATCATCGACGTCGTAGAGTCTGTGCGTCTCATGGAGGCAAATGAACAAGATGCTGTGCAGCGTTGGCAAAAACTGGTGGGCTTGGTGGTGCAAGACGTGCTGCCCCAGCACGGCGGCCGCTTGGTTAAAAGCCTGGGCGACGGCCTGATGCTTGAGTTTGCCAGCCCCCGCCCCGCCGTACACGCCGCCTTGGCGGTGCAGCAGCTGTGCCACGGCCTCAACACGGGCGTGCCCCCACAGCAGCGCATGCACCTGCGCGCGGGCGTGCACAGCGGCCAGTACGTGAGCGACCAACACGACATTTACGGTGCCGACATCAACCTGGCCGTGCGCCTGACCACGCTGGCCGGCCCCGGCGAAATTATCGTCAGCGCCCCCGTGCGCGACCAGCTCACCCCCCTGCTGGACGGCGACATTGAAGACCTGGGCGACTGCTACATGAAACACCTGGTCACCCCCGTGCGCGCCTACCGCGTGGGCAGCGCAGGCGCAGCCCCCATCATCGAGCCCGGCAGTAGCCGCCCGCTCGACCTGCGCCCAACGATTGCCGTCATTCCGTTTGCCGCCCGCGGAGCCGAGCCCGGCCACGCCCTGATTGGTGAGGCCGTGGCCGACGAGCTGATCGCCGCTTTAAGCAAAACCGCCGAGCTGCATGTGATATCGCGCCTGTCCACCACCGCCTTTGCAGGCCGCGCTGGCAGCGCGGACAGCAGTGGCAGCGCGCTGGCAGACATACGCCAGCACCTGGGCGCCACCTATGTGCTGTCAGGCCGCTGCACCGTGATTGGCAGCAACATGAGCCTGTTTGTAGAACTGGCTGAAGCCGACGGCGGCCGCATCGTCTGGGCCGACAACCTCAAAGGCTTAGTTGCAGGCCTGTTCAACCCCCAAGACGACATGCTGTCCCGCATCGTCGCCGCAGCCAGCAGCGCAGTGATGAAGCACGAGCTAGGCCGCGCGCAGAACCATGCGTTGCCTACGTTGGAGGGGTATACGTTGTTGCTGGGGGCTATTGCGATGATGCACCGCACTGACTACCACGATTTTGACAAAGCGCGGTTGATGCTGGAGCATTTGATTTCGCGCAGTCAGAGGCATCCTGTGCCGCATGCTTGGTTGGCGAAGTGGCATGTATTGCGGGTGCAGCAGGGCTGGACAACTGACATTGAATTAACCTCAAAACTTGCTTTAGATTGCTCTAAACAAGCTCTTGACTGTGAGCCCAACAACTCACTAGCTTTAACAGTCGATGGATTTATACATACCAATTTGCGTAGAGATACTGAGACTGGTGCAAAAAGATATGCAGCTGCATTAGATTCGAATCCAAACGATACATTAGCGCTACTCCTTAAAGGGACAATGCACGCTTTTAGGGGCGAGGGCTTAGACGCGGTGAAAAACACAAAGCACGCCATCAAGCTTTCACCACTGGATCCGCTTAAATATTTTTATGATTCATTAGCAGCTACAGCCGCATTGTCAGCAAATCAATATGAAGACGCATTAACTTTAGCTACTCGTTCCCTCAGAGCGAATCGTACACACACATCTACTATTAGAGCGCTTGCTGTAGCTCATATCGGTTTGGGTCAAATGAAGGAAGCCCAAGAGAAGGTGGCGATGCTGCTTCAACTTGAACCGTCATTTAACGCGACTAAATTTTTAGCACGTAGCCCTAGTTCAGATTTTGAAATCGGTAAGACGTGGGCTAATGCGCTGATTAGTGCTGGACTGCCAGTCTAGTGACACTTGTTTTAGTAAAGGAGTAATTCGATGAAAAACTTGAATCCACAAGGTGGTATTGGAGGAATAGGAGGAATAGGAGGTATTGGAGGTATCGGGGGAATAGGAGGTATCGGAGGGATAGGGGGTATGGGCAGCGGGGATATAAGTCCGGTATTTGCTGGGCCATTAATTTACAGTCGTGACGCACTTGTCGGCACGTACACAGGCGTCACACAACCCGTTAAATGGACCCCAGCCTTAGACAATTTAGATCTTCTAAAGCGCTGGGATTCCGGCGTGCGTATCAGCGTCTGCCAAGCAGAGCTGTGCAATTCTCTGCATTTCAGCGTCAGCGGGCAAAGCGCTACATTTGCGCATTTGAATGCGTCTGGAGCTAATACATTTCAAGCAAAAAATATCGTAACTTTGACCCGCCCTAATGAGACGCTGTTTAAACAACAGCTAGAACTTGTTATGAACTGGGCCAGCCTACGTGAAGATCGGGCAGGTGAAATTCTCACGCAAATGTCAGGCGGTGCGCCGTTTTGGGCCAGCGTAGTGGGCATTCAACCGCATCGCCATAAATATACGCTGGAAGTAATTAGTTTGGCACTGTCACTGGCTTGGCAAGTCGAAATGCGTTTCAAACATGCCTTTGCATGCCCACGTCCAGTGGAGTATTCGCCGCAAGTACAACCCATGATCGCTACGCCCGGGCATGGCGCACTTCCTAGCGGTCATGCGACTGAGGCATTTATGGTGGCACGGGTACTTCAATCTTTAGTTGGGGTTGCGCGCAGCTCAGAAACAGCGAAACAGTTGCAACGTCAGGCTGCACGCATAGCAATTAACCGAACTGTAGCGGGCCTGCACTTCCCTGTAGATTCGGCTGCAGGACGCCTGCTTGGTCACACATTAGGTAGTTACTTTGTCTATAGCTGCCAAGCTCAAGCGCACTATCACGAACGTACATTTGACGGCACGCAGTTCCACGGCCCTGCAAACGCAGCGCTAGATTTCAATTACCACGAATCGCTTGATAACGGCAGCTTCAACACACTCAATGGCCCGCAAATGTTGGTATCGCAATCCGCCATATTGAAAAAAATGTGGGAGCTGGCCAAAGAAGAGTGGGCTTGATTGTCAAACTGCTGAATATTCCAGAGAACTACACCATGGCTATTAACAACCCACCGCCATCTGACAACCCGCCTGCCCCTGGCAAACGCCCCGAAAAAAACCCAGAGCGCCGCTTGGAATGGTCGCCGTTGCCCAAACCACAAGACACGTTTACTGGCATTGACTACGCTACGCGCAACGCAGCAGACGGAGTAGACTCGTATTTGGTGTGGGCTGACCTGAGCGAGTTTGCGCATTTGCGCAAGCTTGGGCAAAAGTTGGCAGACTATCGCCCGCAAGTATTGCCCGTGTTAATCGAGCTGCAGAACGATGTTTCAGCATTGGATTTAGTTAATTTTTTGTACCCCATGGGTACGCAAGGCACGCAGCAGCAGCGCGCTTATGCTGAAAAAGGGCCGCAGCTGAATATTCCGCCTGCTTACCTTGATGAGAGACTCGATATCAAGGGTGGCGTAGTACCTGCGGAGGCGAACCAAGCGTTTTTTCAAACCTTCTCGTCCCAAAGTTTGGCTAAATTCGTCAGACGTATTGAAATTGATTTGCCGCAAGAAGCAATGCTTGCACTCAAGCCGCTAAAGCAAAGCCCCATGCCGGCTGAGAGCCGGCAGTTGCTGCGCGGCAAAGTGGTAGCGGTGATAGACGATGGTTGCGCTTTTGCACATCCCCATTTTTTGCGTAAGTTGCCAGCAGGCCAGCCTTTTGAGACGCGCGTGGCTCGCCTGTGGGACATGAATGTGCGCGGCCCACTGTCGCCTGTGGGCCCGCCTGCTGCGTTTGCTGGTTTGGGGTATCCAGGCCAATACGGCTGCGACTATGCCAACACCGATCTAAACTCCTTGATAGCCCAACATACCCACAGCGGGCGCATTGACGAAGACGGCCTGTATGCAAAGTTTGCCGCCAGCACGCTGAACCACGTCAACCGCCTAGAACGCCGGGCATCGCATGGCACGCACGTGATGGACTTGGCATGTGGCCCGTATTTTGTGCAAGACACGATGTGCAGCCGCGAAAATGCAGAAACAGCCAACCCTAGCTGGGAATCAGCCCAAGACAGTGCCTGCGAAGTGCAAATTATTTTTGTACAACTGCCCATGCAAACCGTGCAAGACACATCAGGCCGCAACACGATGACGACCGACGTGATCAACGCGTTGACTTACATCGTAGGCCAGTGTGCAGACGATGCACAGATTGTGGTGAACCTGAGCTGGGGCGCGCTGGCTGGCCCGCACGATGGCAGCCATGTGCTGGAGCGCCACATAGACTCACTGATTGCGCAGCAGCGCGCTTTGCACCCTATGCCTGCGCCTCAAAATCGGTTGCAAGTCACCATTCCTGCGGGTAACGGCTACCAGTCGCGCACCCACGCCAATTTCACATTAAAGCCTGGCAAGAGCCAAACTATGCAGTGGCGCACACAGCCCGACGATGCTACCGAGAGCTATGTGGAGATATGGCTTGAGAAAGACGTTGAAGTGCAAGTCAACATCACTGATCCGCATGGCAACAGTTTTCCCACGGTAGTCAAAGGCGATGTGAGAAATTTGAAGGACTACCAATCGCAGATTGATATCGGTCCTGGCTCTAATCCTTTACCTGGCAGCGTGTTGGGTGTGCTCTACAACGACGCGCACCTCAATGGCCAAAACGGCCATTGTGTGTTGATAGCTTTGGCTCCCACCGTCAGCGTTGACAACACGCGAGTTACCGCTCCGCACGGGCTGTGGACTGTTGCCATTACCAACGTGAGCAATATCAAAGGCGTGGTAGACGCTTACGTAGAGCGTGACGATGTAGCGCTAGGCACAAGACGCGGTGCACGGCAAAGCTATTTTGAAGATGTCAACTATGACCGGATGGCTGTAGACGACGATATGCAGGTTGATCTAGACTGCCCCAGTCCGCAAACAGCCTATGTGCGGCGTGAAGGTATTTTTAACAATATCGCAACAGGCACGCATGCCATTAAGGTAGGCGGTGTGCGTGAAACAGATTTACAGATTGCAGAATATTCGCCGCACCACTACTACAGCGCCAGAGATAAACGGCTTGCTACGGCAACCCCTGTGCAGTATTACGCCACCACCGAAGAAAGCCGCACCTTGCACGGCGTGCGCGCAGCAGGTACTCGCAGCGGCGCTACCGTTCGCTTGTCAGGCACGAGCATGGCGGCACCGCAAATTACAAGAGATGCCATTAATGGGCTTTAGCCTTGGCTTGAAACTCAAGCAAGCCAAACGAAAGTTCTGATCTGGTGTTTAGCTACATTTACACCGCACTCAGCGCTTTCAGTCATCACCACTTCGCTGGCAGCTTCTTCAACAAAGCCATGCTGCGTTTGTCTACACTAACGTATCCGCCTTTTTCTAGGTCGCGTAGCAGTTTGCTGACCATCTCGCGGGAGGTGCCTATGCGCTGGGCTAGGTCGGCGTGGGTGGTGCGGTCGGGTAGGCTGCGGGCGCCGTGGGTGTCTGCGGGGTGGGCTAGCTGATCCAGCGTGGCGGCCAAGCGGCCGTAGGCGTCTAGCAGGGCCAGGTTGCGGGCGGTGGCGGTGGCTGAGCGTGCGCGGGAGATGATTTTGGTGATGAGTTCAAAGGCTAGGTCGGGGCAGCGGGCCAGGTGCTCGCGCACGCGGTGGGCGGTGACTACCGCGCACACGCAGGGCTCTAGCGCTTCTACGCTGGCAGACCGCGTGCCACCGTCCAGCGACATTTCGCCAAAATAGTTGGGTGCTGTCATGGTGCCGTAGGTGACTTCGCGGGTATCGGCGTCGGTGCCGTAGGTGCGCACGCTGCCCTCGAGCAAGATAAAAAGTGTGTCGCCCGCATCGCCTTCGCTCACGATGATGGCGCCTTTGCGAAAGCTGCGCTGGGTGCCCTCGTGTACCAGGGCCTGCATGGCGGGGCTTAGGGCGCTGACGCTGGCTGCAGAGCTGCCTATCGGGGGACTGGTAGTGGGTGCCAACAACATGGAAAGTATTGTGGCACGAACTGGGGCTGAGGTTAATACGTAGGCTGGGCCGGTCGGTTGGCGGCGGCTCTGGCAGTAACTGTCTCTAGGTAGCGCTGCACCATAACGCTGCGTTTTTGCACCTTAAACACCAGCACAGCGCAAATGGCGCACATGATGACGTTGCCTATGCTGAGCCATACAACGTCGTTCAGGTGGTAGCCTGCTATCACATAGAGGTGTAGCCCGAGCGTGCCGTTGGCACAAATCCACGTAACCCATGTGAGCAGGCTTTGTCCATCGCCTGTGCAGCCGGGCTGCATGAGCTTTTTGATGGTGGGAAGGTAGGTGAACACGCGCATGACATTAAAAAAGCAAAATGCCAAATACACGAGGAGTTCAAAATTATTCTGTGCCAATGATTTCTTGCAGCCGTCCAGCAGCGCATCGCACATAAAGTTGAATATGGCTTGGAGTTCCATGGTGCACCATCTTTGGTTGTTAAATTAGGGCGGGGGTTAAGGTGCCAGCATGGCGGCAATGAAGGCCGCGTCGTCTGCTGTGAATGCAGGTGTGGCAGGCGGGTCTGCTATTGGCTGCTCTGCTGTGGGCTGCTCTGCATTGAGCGGTGTGCTCGACTGGCCGTAGCTCACTGCGGTTTGACCTGTGCCTGCCGTAAACAGCAGTAGCAGCAACACACAGTTGAGCAATATCAAAAAGCTGTCCAGTGGGCTAAGCTGCTTCCAAAAATTGTGCTCCATGGTGGACTCCTAGACTTCAAACTCAGGCTATGTTGACTTTGAGCGCGGGCATCACGGCCAAGCGCGTGACGATTTCGCGCAGGCCGTGGCAGCAGGTTTTGGCGCAAATGTTGCGCACATGGGTGCGGATGGTGGCGGGGCCTAGCGTGAGGCGTTTGGCCATTTCGGGCACGGTCAGCCCGATGCTGATCAGCCCTAGCACGCGCTCTTCTGTAGGCGTGAGCTGGTGGGCACGGGCAAAGGCGTTTAGCATGAGCGCCTCGCACATGCTGGCGCGCGAGAACAGCAGCGCAAAATGCTCTGTGGTCTTAGCCTGCGAGCCTGCGGGCTGCAGAGGTATGACGGCCACGGTCATCTGCCCGTGCGCGCCCAGCGCCACCATGCTGCGCTGGCCCGCAGCCGCCAAGGTCAGCGCTTGACTGAACTTGCGAATATCAGGCATGTGGGTCACTGTGATGTGGCCGCTGTCTACGGTAATACAGTCTGCACGCGCCAGCACAGCGTCGGCTGCCGGGTTGCGGTGCAGCATGCGGGCATACTGGTCGATGATGATCATGCCGCTAGCCAGCGCGTTGACCGCAATCGCCGCTAGGCTTTGCGCCAGTGCGGCCTCGGGTGTGGGGGCTGGCAAAGCCTGGCTTATGGCCGGCTCGGCGTCGGCATAGGCCGAGTTGTCGAATTGGGGGGAAGATTTTTCAAAATCAGCGCCGGTGAGCAGATTGGCAGAGCGGCGTAGGGTGGTGGACTGGCTTGGCATCATGGCTAACTCGCTTTCGTTAAAAACATAGCGTTAGCTTAAAAAAATATGCTCCTTTGTATTGGGTATTAGTCACGCTAGGATTGTGAAATAGTTGCCTAAACAGATGCGTTAAAACAACATTTATCTACGTATTTACTATTATTTTAATAGCAAACTATTAAATATCCACGTCGGAAAATTGCCTAAAAAGTTACCAAAATCACAGAATGCAAAAGGCCCACCGAGGTGGGCCTTTTGAGGGGTGCATTACAGCTGCACTGACCAGGCTAGCTGGCCGCAATAAGCGCCTTAACGATCGCTTATTTCTTGGCAGGCGCCTTGGCTGGAGCAGCCTTGGCGTCAGCTTTTGGAGCGGCTTTGGCACCAGCTTTGCCGCCTTTAGCGTCAGCAGGTGCTGCGCCAGCGGCTGGGGCTTCTTCTTCAGCGGCTTGAGCCACTACAGACACGATCACGGGGTTAACTTTGCCTTTGGTGATGACTTTGACGCCTTTTGGCAATGCAATGTCGTTCACGTGCAGCGAGCTGCCCTTTTTCAGGCCAGACAAGTCCACTTCAATGAACTCAGGCAGGTCAGCTGGCAAGCAAACGACGGTGAGTTCGTTGGCAATGTGGTTGACCAAGCAGTTGTCAAACTTGATGGCTTGGGAATCAGCCTCGCCCTTGAAGTGCAATGGCACTTTCATGGTGAGCTTGGTGTTGGCATCGACGCGCTGGAAGTCGATGTGCAGCACTTGCTGTTTATAGGGGTGGTACTGCACGTCGCGCAGCAATACTTTGGACTCTTTACCTTGGTATTCCATGTCCAAAATAGTGGCATGGAAGGCTTCCTTTTTCAAGGCGTGCCACAGGGCGTTGTGGTCTAGCTCAACCAAGGTGGCATCTGCGGCACCGCCGTAGACAATACCTGGGGCTTTGCCAGTAATGCGAAGACGGCGGCTCGCACCCGTACCTTGCTTAGAGCGCTCAAAAGCGACAAATTTCATAATTAACTCCTAAAGAAGCGCACCGCGACCAGTGCTGCCTCGGTCTATAAAAACTGTACTTTGCGCTAGGCGCGGTGGACAGCTGCTTGGCGGGTTTAACGGCCCAGCCAGTCGGACAGGTTTAGCGGCTCTGCCAGCCGTTTGCGTTCAGGTGAGACACCTGAACACCGATTTTTAAAAGAGGTTGTCTTGCTCCGAGAACAGGCTCATCACCGACTCGCCTTTGGCGATGCGGGAGATGGTCTCAGCAATCAGCGGTGCGACCGACAGCTGGCGAATCTTGCCGCAGGCTTTGGCAGCCTCTGACAGGGGAATGGTGTTGGTAATGACGACTTCGTCCAGCGCGCTGCCCTTGGCAATGCGCTCGATGGCCGGGCCAGAGAACACGGCGTGGGTGCAGTAAGCGTAGACTTTTTTGGCGCCGCGCTCTTTGAGCACTTCGGCAGCTTTCACCAGCGTGCCAGCGGTGTCGATCATGTCGTCCATGATGACGCAGTTACGGCCTTCGATCTCGCCAATGACGTGCATGACCTCGGACACATTGGCCTTGGGACGGCGCTTGTCGATGATGGCCAGGTCGCAGCCCAGCTGCTTGGCCAGTGCGCGGGCGCGCACTACGCCGCCCACATCAGGCGACACGACGATCAGGTCTTCGTATTTTTGTTTGCGCAGGTCGTTAAGCAGCACGGGCGAGGCATAAATGTTGTCAACCGGAATGTCAAAAAAACCTTGAATTTGGTCTGCATGCAGGTCCATGGTGAGGATGTGCGACACGCCCACGGTTTGCAGTAAGTTAGCCACCACTTTGGCCGTGATAGGCACACGGCTCGAGCGTGGGCGGCGGTCTTGGCGGGCGTAGCCAAAATACGGAATCACGGCGCTGATGCGCTCGGCTGAGGCGCGCTTGAGCGCGTCGACCATGACCAGCAGCTCCATCAGGTTGTCATTGGTGGGGGCGCAGGTGGACTGCACTACAAACACGTCGCGCGCACGGACGTTTTGGTTAATCTCGACAGTGACTTCACCATCAGAGAAGCGGCCCACAGTCGCGGCGCCGAGCTGGATGTTGAGGTGAGCGGCAATCTCTTGCGCCATCACGGGGTTGGCGTTACCGGTAAAAACCATGAAATCAGAATGCAATGCGCTCATGATGGTGGAATGCGTTAGTGATTTCAGTGAACCAGCTCAGTGAACCAGATATACAAAAAATTTGGCAGGGGAAGAAGGATTCGAACCTTCGCATGTCGGAATCAAAATCCGATGCCTTAACCAACTTGGCGACTCCCCTACACTGGTCAACTTACGCATAACGCGAGCCAACCGTAAACCTGCTGTGCGCAGTGATTTAAGCTTAACTTTGAAGCTAAACTGCCCAACCCCTTAAAGGATGCGCGCTTAAATTACTGCACACTTTTTGCTGCCACCCTTCAAACTCATTTTCGGGCGCAGTGTTGAAGTTTTCGTCGCCTGAAAGCTTAGCAAACACCGCACTGCCTGAGCCTGTCATTCTGGGCCGAAGTCCTTGGGCGCTGAGCGCTAAAAGCGCTTGGGGCACCTGAGAATTGATCAACTCAGCGATGGGTTGTAGATCATTATGACCAAAGCCATAAGGATCTGCAGCAAAGCCTGAGATTATAGCATGCGCAGAATCGCGCTTAAGCGCTGGATGGGCGAAAATTGCATGGGTTGGCAGCCCTGATTGCGGCTTGAGCACCACAAACTGCGCAGCAGGTAAGACGATAGGCGTAATGGACTCGCCCACGCCTTCAACCCAAGCATGGCTACCGCGCAAAAAAAACGGCACATCTGCGCCCAGCTGCAAACCTAGCTGCTCTAGTGTTGAGAGCGGCAGATGCAAGCCCCACAGGCGGTTGAGCGCCAGCAGGCAGGTGGCGGCATCCGACGAGCCACCGCCCATGCCCGCTTGGATTGGGATTTGCTTGCGCAGCCTTATGTGGGCGCCGTGCTTACAGCTGCTAGCGGTCTGCAGCGCGCGCGCTGCGCGAACGCACAGGTCGTCACCCGGCAAAACCTCTGCTACAGCGGCTGCGTGGCCGCCAGACGGCTGGCTGTCTTCGCGGCTGATCATGCCGTCGCTGCGCAGCATCACGTCCATAGAGTCTGCCCAATCAATGAGCATAAAGACCGACTGCAGCAGGTGATAGCCATCGGCCCTGCGGCCTGTGATGTGCAAAAACAGATTGAGCTTGGCAGGAGCAGGCAGATCGTAGAAGGCTTGCATGGGCTCTAGCGGTCCAGCGCGATACGCAGTTGCACACTGGGCGCGGGGTCGGTGCGCGCTGCAGCAATGCGCCCTTCGCTGTAGCGCGACATGTCGGCCTGCCAGCCAGGGAGCGCCACTTGGTCACCGCCCAGCCAAGCAAACAGCGCCGCAATGGGCACGGCAGCACCGGTGGTGCGCTCCATCATGGCCTGTACTGAGGGATAGTCTTGCACCGTAGATCCAGTTTGTAGCTGCGCTAAGCCGGGGCTCCAGCGCAGCACGGCGGCCGTAGAGCCCAGTGGGGTGAACAAGCTCAAAACCCCCTGCCCGGCGCTGCCTTGCAGCTCAAAGCTGCCCGAAAACGACTGCACAGGCTCGCTTTGCACCACCATGCTCATGCGGCCTGTGTAAGTGTCTTTTTGGAGGTTTTTTTGAAGGTTTTCCGACGTGGATATTGAACAGTTAGCTACCAAAATAGTAGCGAAAAGAGCTGCCAATCGCTGCCACCAAACCCCGCCTTGCACATAGCGCGACCACATCACAGCTTCACGCGCAGGCGCTTGAGGGTGGAGAGCAGGGTTTCGTTCTCCGCGTTAAGCAGCATGCCTTCTTTCCAGATGGCAGTGGCTTTGTCGCGCTGGCCGCTCACCCAGTACACCTCGCCCAGGTGGGCAGCTATCTCGGCGTCGGGCTTGCCTTGGTAGGCGGTGAGCAATATTTTGATGGCCTCGGCTTTGTTACCCATCCGAAACTCCACCCAGCCCAAGCTGTCGGTGATGAACGGGTCGCCGGGCGTGAGCTCAAGGGCTTTTTGGATCAGTGTTTTGGCCTCAGGCAGGCGCAGATTGCGGTCTGCCAGCGAATACCCCAACGCGTTGTAAGCTTCGGCATAGTCGGGCTTAGCGGCTATCGCCAAACGCAGCAGCCGCTCCATCTCGGGAAACTTGCCCAGCTTTTCGGCCATATTGGACTGCTGGTACAGCAGTTCGTGGTCTTGCGGGGAAGTAATGATAGCTTGGGCGAGCAAGTCGTTGGCAATTTGGTATTTTTGGCCATCGCGCAGCAGCTGCACTTCGGTCAGCAGCTTCATGCGCTTGTCTTCGTCGCTGCGCTCGGGCAGGCTGCGAATGAGCTGGCGGGCTTCGTCGAGCTTGCCTTGCTTGGCCAAGATAGAAGCACGGCGGCTTTGCGCGCTGACCAAGGCCGCTGGGCTGTCGATTTTGGCGATCCAGCTCTCGGCCAAGGCAAAGTCTTTGCGCTTTTCGGCCACTTGGGCCAAGGCCAAATACGCTTGGGTCAGGCCGCGCTGGCGGTCGTTGCCGTCGGCTGCCTCGGCAGAGGTGTTGGGCTGGTTTTGCACCAGCTCGACATAGCGCTTGAGCGAGGTGTCGGCAGGGGCCAGCTGGTTGTCTTGCAGCTGCAGGGTGCCTTGCAAGAGCCAGGCCTCAGCCAGCTCAGGCTGCTCGCGGGTGATGACCTGAATTTGTTGGCCTGCCTCGTTGTAGCGCTGCGCGTCTAGCAGCACACGAGCGTAGCCCAGGCGAATATCGGTGCGCGGCTTGGGGCTGTCTAAATAGCGCTTCAATAGGGCTTCGGCCTGAGGCTGCTTAGGGTCAATCAGCTCTAGTGCGAGCACGGCGGGTGCGTCGCTGATAGGGCTGCTGGTTTGGGCTTTTTGAGCAGCTTCAATAGCACCGGGGATGTCCGCCGCTGCAAATCGCAGGCGGCCAACGGCCGTCCAGGCTTGGGCTGCCGTGGCGGGGTCTGTATCAGCGCTGGTATAGCCTGCCAGCGCCTGTTCAATTGTGCTGGCAGCGAGTTTTTTGTCTGACACACGGCCATATGCTGCAGCGCTGCGGGCTATCACGGGGCCGCGCTGGGCTGCGGGCATGTTGGCCAGCATGGCGCGCAAAGGTGGGGCGCTCTCAGGTACACGGTTTAAGGCCAATAGGATTTGAAACTCGCGCTCGTTGGCCAGCACCGATTTGGGCTGCGCCTGGCGCCATGCGCGGGCTGCCTGCAAGGCCGCATCGCCCGAGCGGGCCTGAAAAGCCATTTCGACAGCCCGGTTATACAAGTCTGCATCATTGGTTTTGCGGGCCGCCTCTAGCATCAAGCCGATGCCTAAGCTGGGGTCGCCATTGCGCAGGCTGACTTCGCCCAATAACAGCTGGTAGAACAACTCAGCATCCAGCGCAGACGCCAGCGTGGGTGTGGTGCGCGTGGTGCTGGCGGAGACAGAGGTTGCAGCAGTAGGAGCTTGGGCCAGCGCTGGGGCGCTAAACAGCGCCAGCGCTGCAGCCAAGCTTAGCGCTTGGGGGCACACACGAGCGATGGCTAAGAACAAGGGGACTGGTCGATTGGGCAATGTCATTGAACGATGATAATCCATGCATGCCAGAATTGCCTGAAGTCGAAGTTACACGCCTAAGTTTTGCCAGCCGTATCGAGGGCGCAGATATCCGCGCCGTGGACATGGGCAAACCGCTGCGCTGGCCACTGGGCACGGACCCCGATGATTTGCAAGGCCGCACTGTGAGCGCTGTGCGCAGACGGGGCAAGTATTTGTTAATAAACCTGACCACCGCATCAGGCCAAGCCCACGGCTTGTTACTGCTGCACTTGGGCATGTCGGGCTCGCTGCAGTTTGGCACGCAACTCGGCGCGCCGGGCAAGCACGACCATTTCAGCATGGCCACCTCACGCGGCATACTACGCCTCAACGACCCACGCCGCTTTGGCGCAGTGGTCTACGCTCCGTCTGAAGACCATGCGTTGGCTCAAAAACTGCTGGGTAAGCTAGGGGTCGAGCCATTGACGGAGGCTTTTAGCGCCAGCGATTTTCACAGCGCGCTTAAGCTGCGCAAGACCGCTATCAAACAGGTTTTGCTCGCGGGCGACATTGTGGTGGGCGTGGGCAATATTTATTGCTCTGAAGCGCTGTTTTTGGCCGGTATCCGGCCCACGGTGCGGGCCTGCCAGATCAGCGCGCCCCGCGCTGCGCGCCTGCACAGCACCATCGTGAGCGTGCTGCAAGACGCCGTGCGCAAAGGCGGCAGCACCTTGCGTGACTTTTCAAACGCCGAGGGGCAAACCGGGTATTTTCAGCTCCAAGCCAATGTGTATGGCCGTGCTGGCGAGCCCTGCCGTGTGTGCGCCAGCCCCATCAAGCTGCTCAAACAAGGCCAGCGCAGCACGTTTTTTTGTGCCCAATGCCAAAAACACTAGTTGCACACTGGCTTTCAGCCGCCTCAATGTAGGGTGCTGTGGGGTGTACTTCGGGCTGACCCAGTGTTATATTGCTTTGATATGCAGACCACCGTAGCCAGCCCTATCAGCGGGCATTCAGCCCCGTCGTTTAATGAACAGTTCGATACGCACAGCGTGTGGCGGCGTGAATTTGCCCTGCGCCTCAAGCTATTGTCAGAGTGGATGCGTGACCACGAGCTGCTAGACGCCGCCGTAGAAGAGCGCCTGCAGCGCCTAGAAAACCAAATGCGATCAGACAAAGTCATGGTGGCTTTTGTGGCTGAGTTCTCGCGCGGCAAGTCTGAGCTGATCAACTCAATCTTTTTTGCCGCCTATGGCCGCCGTATCATGCCTGCCAGCGCGGGCCGCACCACCATGTGCCCCACCGAGCTGGGCTGGGACGCCGAAGTGCCGCCCTGCCTGCGCCTGCTGCCGATCGAAACCCGCCTGCAGCCCCACGCCCTGATGGAGTGGCGCGCAGCCCCCGAAAAATGGACCCGTATTGACCTGGACGTGAACGACGCAGGCCAACTGGCACAAGCGTTTGAAAAAGTCGCAGAGGTGCGCAAGGTCACCAAAGACGAGGCCCGCGCTTTGGGCTTTTGGCACGACGACACCCCTGACGACAACCCCATGTCAGACGTGCAAGGCATGGTCGAGGTGCCTAAGTGGCGCCATGCGCTGATTAACATTGCCCACCCGCTGCTCAAGCAGGGCCTGGTGATTTTGGACACGCCAGGCTTAAACGCCATTGGAGCTGAGCCTGAGCTGACTGTGAGCTTGATTCCGCAGGCGCATGCCGTGGTGTTTATCTTGGCCGCCGACACCGGCGTGACCAAATCAGACCTAGCGATCTGGCGTGAACACCTGATCACCGAGAACACCGACAACTCATCGCGTTTGGTGGTGCTCAACAAAATCGACACCATGTGGGACGCGCTGTCCACACCGGCGCAGATCGAAGCCAACGTGCAGCGCCAGCGCGCCACCACAGCAGAGATTTTGTCGCTCCCGCAAAGCCAAGTGATTCCTGTGTCGGCCCAAAAAGGCTTGGTTGCCAAGGTTACGGGCGACGCTGCACTGCTAGAAGCCAGCCGCCTGCCTGCGTTAGAAAAGGTACTGAGCGATGGCATGCTGGGCCAGCGCCGAGAGATTTTGCGCAGCGCCATGTCGACTGGCATCGCTGCTCTGCGCAATGAAACCACCCGTGTAATCAACATTCGCCGCCGCGACCTGTCGGAGCAAATGATTGAGTTGCGCGGGTTACGTGGCAAAAACGCCACAGTTATCAACCATATGCGCTCGCGCATCGAGGCCGAACAAACTGAGTTCGACTCGAGCGGCTCGCGCATTCATGCGGTGCGCGCAATTCACCTCAAATTGCTGCGCGAAGTGTTTTCGGCGCTTGGTAGCGCCACACTCAAAGCCGAACTGCGCCAGCTCAATGACGCGCTGCGCCAGCCCGGCATCAAACTGGGGGTCCGCAAAGCCTATAACGACACGTTTGCCCGACTGCGCGAGGTGTTGTCCCACGCCAAAGGGTTGAATGGCGAAATTCAAACCATGTTGACGACCAGTTTTCGCCAGCTCAACACGGAATTCAACTTCTCCTTGCAAGTGCCGCGCGAGCCTGAGCTAGCGCGCTACGAGCGCGACCTGGACTTGGTCGAGCGCAGCCACCTGCAGTATTTGGGCTTGGGCAACACCCTGCGTCTGGCGCAGCCTGAGTTTGCCGACCGCTTGGTGCGCGCGCTGGCCACGCGCCTGCGCGTGGTGTACGAAACCGCGCTAGGCGAAGTGGAGCTGTGGAACAAAACCGCAGCAGCCCAGCTAGACGCCCAACTGCGCGAGCGGCGCAAAAACTTTGCCCGCCGCATTGAAGCGATTGACCGCATTCAAGATGCCGCTAACACGCTGGACGACCGCATTGGCGAGATCGACAGCCAAGACCGCCACCTCACTGGGCTGGACGGCAAGCTGCTAGAACTCACGTCGCACTTGGTAGACATACCGGCTGACGCGCAAGACAAAGCGCAGCAAACGGGCCTGAAGATTGGCAAAAACAGCTGGTCTACCGGCCCTGCGCCGTTAATGTCTGACCTACCGCAACAGATGCACACTGCCTAAGTGGGCTGGGCAGACTTTTCCATTAGCGAACGTTAGGCCAGTGGCTTTGGCAACTCCATCTGTGGCCAGCGCTGTGCTGGCTTGGCAAGCGCAGCATGGCCGCTCTGGCCTGCCCTGGCAGGGCACACGCGAGCCATACCTTGTGTGGCTCTCTGAGATCATGCTGCAGCAAACCCAAGTGGTCACTGTGCTGCAGTATTACCCGCGCTTTTTAAAACGCTTTCCTGATGTGGCCAGCTTGGCTGCTGCCCCGCTAGATGATGTGCTCGCCCTGTGGAGCGGCCTAGGCTACTACAGCCGCGCCCGCAACCTGCACCGCTGCGCGCAGGCAGTGGTGCATGATTTTGGTGGCCAGTTTCCAGCGCAGGCCCAGCTGCTGCAAACCTTGCCCGGTATAGGCCGCTCTACTGCCGCTGCGGTGGCTGCGTTTTGCTTTGGCGAGCGCGTGGCTATTTTGGATGCCAACGTGAAAAGGGTGCTCACCCGGCTGCTGGGCTTTGGCCACGACATGGGTGTGGCCGCACACGAACGCGCGCTGTGGCAGCACGCCACCGACCTGCTACCAGTAGATGACCTGCACCACGCCATGCCGCGTCACACCCAAGCAATGATGGACTTGGGCGCTACGGTGTGCACACCGCGCAAGCCCAGCTGCATGCTGTGTCCGCTGGCGCAGGTGTGCGCAGCCAAAGCGCAGGGCACGCCTGAGCAATACCCCGTCAAGACCCGCAAGCTCAAGCGCTCTAGCCTGTCGCTATGGCTGCTGCGCGCCACTGACAGTGCTGGTCAAGTGTATTTGCAGCAACGCCCTACCCCCGGCGTGTGGGCAGGGCTGTACAGTTTGCCAATGTTTGACAGCCGCGAGGCGCTGATGGGCACGCTAACTGCCGCGCAACAAGCCGCCTGCATCGAGCACACTGCTTTTATGCATGTGCTAACCCACAAAGATATGCATCTGCATGTGGTGGAACTGGCGTGGGCGCGCAAAGCGCCGCCGACACAGCAGCACAGCGCCAACCCAGACCAAGCCTCGGCTCAAGCCCAGTGGGCATCAAAAACAGATTTGACTCATATTGGCCTGCCAGCACCCATACGCAAGCTGCTGGCCTAGAGCCTGCTAGCTCACGTTAGACGCAAACACATTGCCATCAATCTCGCGGTGGCGCTTGAGTGTGCTCCAGTCTTTGGCGAAATAGCGCGACAGCTCTTCCACCAGAAACACCGAGCGGTGCTGCCCGCCCGTGCAGCCAATGGCCACCGTCACATAGCTGCGATGGTCTTGCATCATGCTGGGCAGCCATTGGGTTAAAAACGTATGAATATGCTCAAACATCTTGCGCACATCGGCCTGCTGCTTTAAAAACTCGGCCACAGGGGCGTCTTTGCCAGTGAACGGCCGAAGCGCTGGCTCGTAGTGCGGGTTAGGCAGCATGCGCACATCAAACACAAAATCTGCATCGGTGGGCAGCCCGCGCTTAAAGCCAAACGACTCAAAAACCAAAGTGAGCTGCTTGGCGGGCGCAGACAGCATGCCTTTGATATAACCCTGCAGCTGCGTCGCGCGGATCAGGCTGGTGTCAATCACATGCGACTGCTCACGCAGATCGGCCAGCAGCGAGCGCTCCAGCTCAATCGCATCGGTCAGCGCGCGCTGCTGGTCGGTTTCGTTGTTGTTAGACAGCGGGTGTTTGCGCCGCGTCTCAGAAAACCGGTGCACCAACACATCGGTGCGGGCATCTAGAAACACCGTTTTAATCACCACGCCTTTAGCCCGCAGCTGCTGCATTTGCGCAGGCAGCAGGGGCAGCGACGAGGCGCTGCGCACATCCATAGCAATGCCTATTTGGTAAACGTGGTGTGTTTTTTCAACCTCAATAAACGCGCCCAAGAGCTCAGGCGGCAAGTTGTCCACACAATAGTAATGCGCATCTTCCAGCGCATGCAAAGCCACCGATTTACCAGAGCCAGACATGCCAGTAATAAGAACAACTTCAATCGCGGGAAGGGTCATGGGCCAATGATACTTTGTTCTGTTGCGCTCGCGCCAGACCACGCCAAGCAAGCTAACTTATCCATTCAAGTTCCGCATCCAATCCGCAGTCTGAAAAAAGCTAGTATTTAACCGCGCTCTCAGCGAGTCTTCCACACCTGTCTCTCGCATCGCCTTGTCCATGCAAGAGAGCCACTGGTCACGCTCTAAGATGCCAATTTGCACCTGCATATGCCGCATGCGCAAGCGCGGGTGGCCAAACTTTTCGGTGTAGTACTGCGGGCCGCCAAGCCAGCCGCACAAAAACCAAAAGGTTTTGTCCCGCGACCCCGCCAGACTGGTGCCGTGCACCTCGCGCAGCCGGGCAAAGCCAGGCTCCAAGTCCATCAGGTCATAAAAGCGCTCTACCAGCGCTTTGACCCGCTGCTCTCCGCCAATCCATTCAAACGGTGTGCCTTCGGGTGGTTTTTCTTCAATGTGCATAGCCACGATTTTTACACAATGTTGGAATTAACCGACACCACGGGTTTTTGAACGGTGCTACCTTCATAGCTTATGACAAGCAAAGACAACTTCCGCATTCCCACATTAGCCCAATGCCAAGCGCTAGACGCTGCAGACCCGCTGCGCAGCTTACGTGCCCAATTTGCCCTGCCTGATGGCGTTATTTACTTGGACGGCAACTCGCTGGGCGCGCTGCCTGTGACCACTGCTGCGCGCGTTGCCAATGTGGTGCAAAGCGAATGGGGCCGTGGCCTGATTCGCAGCTGGAACGATGCGCAGTGGATAGAGCTACCGCACCGCGTGGGCGACAAAATAGCGCAGCTTATTGGCGCCCAGGCTGGTGAAGTGGTTGCCACTGACAGCACCTCCATTAACCTGTTCAAGGTGATGCATGCTGCGATATTAATAGCAAACTCTTCAATATCCACGTCGGAAAACAGCCAAAAAACTCATCCAAAAGTAGTAATATCGGAACGCAGCAACTTCCCCACCGACCTGTACATTGCCCAAAGCCTGTGCGCCCAGCACGGCTATACGCTCAGGCTGGTAGAGGCTCACGAGGTGATGGACGCCATCACCCCCGGTGTGGCCGTGGTGATGCTGACCCATGTGCACTACCGCAGCGGCGCGATGCACGACATGGCGGCTGTAACAAACAAGGCCCATGCAGTGGGCGCGCTGGCCGTGTGGGACTTAGCCCACAGCGCGGGCGCAGTGCCGATTGACCTGCAGGCAGCCAATGCGGATTTTGCCGTGGGCTGTGGCTACAAATACTTAAATGGTGGGCCGGGCGCGCCCGCGTTTGTGTGGGTGCATCCGCGCCATCTGGGCGCGGCGCAGCAGCCGCTCACCGGCTGGTTTAGCCACGCAGCGCCGTTTGCGTTTACGCCCGATTACCAAAGCGCTCCCGGCATTGCCAGCTATTTGTGCGGCACCCAGCCCATCATCAGCTTAGCGGCATTGGACTGCGGCCTAGACACCCTGCTGGCAGCCCAGCCGCTGGGCGGCATGGCTGCGCTGCAGGCTAAGTCGCTGGCGCTGACTGATTTGTTTATTCAGCTGGTAGAGGCGCGCTGTGCAGGCTATGGCCTCACACTGGCCACGCCGCGCGCGCGCGCGCAGCGCGGCTCGCATGTGAGCTTTAGCCGCGCCGAGGGAGGCTACGCCATTATGCAAGCTTTGACAGCACGCGGTGTGATTGGCGACTTTAGGACAGGCGACGCGCGCGCGCCCGCAACGTCTGCCGACCGTCTAGACATCTTGCGCTTTGGTTTTACGCCGCTGTACCTGGGCTACGCCGATGTATGGCAGGCGGTGGAGCACTGGGTGCAGGTGATGGCGGGCCAAGAGTATTTGCGGCCAGAGTTCAACCGCAAACAAGCTGTGACTTAAACAATTGAGGCTGCACCATGTCGTCGCAACACATATCAGACAGCTCGGACAGCTCGGGCGCACAAACCGACTTTAGCCAGTCAATGAGCTACACCGATTATTTAGACCTAGAGCGCATTCTGGGCGCGCAGCACCCGCGCAGCCTCGACCACAACGAAATGCTGTTCATTGTCCAGCACCAAACCAGCGAGCTGTGGATGAAACTTATGCTGCACGAGCTGCAAGCAGCCATGCACAGCATTGCGCACGATGACTTGGCCAGCGCCTTCAAAATGCTGGCCCGCGTGAGCAAGATCATGGAGCAGCTGGTGCATGCCTGGGACGTGCTGGCCACCATGACCCCATCAGAATACAGCGCCATACGCCCCTACTTGGGCAGCTCCAGCGGGTTTCAAAGTGCGCAGTACCGCTGCATAGAATTTGCATTGGGCAACAAAAACGCGGGCATGCTCAAGCCCCACGCACACGCGCCCGCGCTGCTGGCACAGGTGCAAGCAGCACTGATTGCGCCCAGCCTGTACGACCACGCGCTGCGCCTGCTAGCCAGACGCGGCTTGGCCATACCGCCCGCGCACCTAGAGCGCGACTGGACACAGCCCTACGCTAGCAGCGACGCCGTAGAAGCCGCATGGCTCGTGGTCTACCGCCAGCCCAAAGAACACTGGGACCTGTACCAACTGGGCGAAGAGCTCACCGACCTAGAAGACGCCTTCCGCCAATGGCGCTTTCGCCACGTCACCACCGTAGAACGCATCATCGGTTTTAAACAAGGCACCGGCGGCACCGGCGGCGTGGGCTACCTGCGCAAGATGCTGGACGTGGTGCTGTTCCCGGAGATATGGAAGCTGAGGACGCAGCTTTAGTGCGGGATGCGACTGGTACTTTGCACAGTATTTTAATTATTTTAATTTGCTACATCACTATAATTTACATAGCAAACTATTGAATATCCACGTCGGAAAACTGCCCTAAAATCTTCCAAAAATCACTTTCTGAATATGCCATCACACCCGGTGCCCATACAGCCAGCCTAGGCCGAGCACCTGGGTGCCTTGCAGGGTGAGCACTGCGTCGCGTGCTAGTGACCACGGGGGGCTAAGGTGAAAGATGTAACCATTACGGCGGGCCGTGGCCACTACGCGCTCGGTGCGCGATTTGCGCAGCTGCTGGTAGCTTTGCAGGGCTGCAGGCCACTCGCTGTGCTGGCGCACTTGCTGGGCTAGCACGGCGGCGTCTTCTAGGGCCATGGCTGCGCCTTGGGCTAAGTAGGGAAGCATGGGGTGGGCGGCATCGCCCAGCAGGGCTACGCGGCCCTTTAGTGAACCTGCTGAGCCTACCCAGCTGCGCGCTGCGGGGCGGTCGTACAGATGCCAGCTGTGCCAAGTGTGCTGGTGGGTTTGCGCGCTGTGCAGCAGCTCGCAAAGCAGCGGGCAGGCGTGCTTGAGTGCGCTGGCTACTTCGGCATGGCTGGCGGCACTGGCCCAGCCGGGTACGGCCTGGGCTGCTCTGTGCTGGCTGAGCACCACGACATTTAAAAACTCACCACCGCGCACGGGGTAGTGCACCACATGCACATCGGGTGCCCACCACACCCCTACTTGCATGGCCTGCAGCGGGGCAGGCACGCGGGCCATGGGCAGCAGCACGCGGTAGGCGGCGTGGCCGGTGGCGCGGGGGGCAGCGTCGGCAAACACGGCTTGGCGCACGGGGCTCCACACGCCGTCGCAGGCTATCAGCGCGTCGGCTTGTCGTGTTTGCGCTGTGGTTTGAATATCAATCTGCTGCGCGGTAGTCTGTTCGTGAGGCGCTGGCGGGTTCACGCCGCTCACCGCCTCTCCCGTGTGCAGCGTAATGCGTGGCTCGGCCAGCGCGGCTTGCAAGAGCGCGGCGTGCAGGTCAGCGCGGTGCACGCAGGCATACACCTCGCCATAGCGCTGTAGCACTGCGCGGCCTAGCAAGATATGGCTGATGCTGCGGCCTGTGATGGCGTGGCGCACGGCAACCGACTCGGGCATACAGGCGCGCGCCAGCGCTGCATCGCGCACGCCCAGCTGGGCTAATACATGCACTGCGTTAGGCCCCAGCTGAATGCCCGCGCCCACATCAGCAAACTCAGCAGCGCGCTCACACACCGTCGCGTGTTGGCCCGCGCGCGCCAAGGCCAAGCCAGCTGCCAAGCCGCCTATGCCGCCCCCTGCGATCACAATATGCTGGTTTTTCAAAACACTGTCTGCTTAAAAAATACTATTTAAAATCTGCCCACCCCACCATACTACTTCACCATCCTATTTCACTGTGTTAAGCCACACACCCCACTCTGAGCATCTGGCCATCGCGCTAGTGTACGCAGACGACAGCTTGGTGGTGGTCAACAAACCGTCTGGCTTGCTGGCCGTGCCGGGGCGCGGCGCTGACAAACAGCACTGCGCTAGCCTGCTGGTGCAGCAGATGTTTGCCGATGCCTTGATTGTCCACCGCCTTGACCAAGCCACCTCGGGCCTGCTACTGCTGGCGCGCGGCCCTGCCATGCAGCGAGCGCTGGGCAATTTGTTTGAAAAGCGGCAAGTGGACAAACGCTACGAGGCGCTGGTGCACGGCCTGGTGTCGCCCAGCCAAGGCAGCATTGACCTGCCGCTGGCAGCGGACTGGCCCGCGCGGCCCAAACAAAAAGTGGACTACGCCATAGGCAAGCCTGCGCTCACGCATTACCAAGTGATTGCCTACAACCACACAGAGGACACTACACGCTTAGCCCTGCAGCCTGAGACAGGCCGTACCCACCAGCTGCGGGTGCATATGCTGGCCATTGGGCATCCGATGGTGGGCGATGGGTTGTATGGCAGACAGGCTTTGGCGGGGCACAATGGTTATGCGCATCTGCATTTGCATGCGCAGGCACTCTTGCTGGTGCATCCGGTGACGGGGCAGGCGATGCACTGGCAGTGCGCTTGCCCGTTTTAAAAACGGGCTTTAGGACGCAGTGGTGTCTTGGTCGGCCACGCTGTTGCGCAGCGCGGTTTGAGCTACGGCGTCAAGCGCTTTGTCTACCAAGCGGCCGTCTGATACCACGCGGATCATGTTTTGAGCGCGCAGCTTGTCCATGGTGCGCTGAGACATCGAGTGTGCCTTGCCACCGTGCGAGACAAACATGAACAAGGTGCGGTGCGGGCTGGCCCAGGTCAGCTGCGCGCGAATCCATTGGTCCTCAAGCATCACCTCAACCCACGAGCCAATGGCAATGGCGTTGACCATCACAGGCTTGGTATTGGCAGTACCTGAGTCTGGCGCGGGTACGCCCAGTGGCGTGACAGCGTCTTCTTCTACAAAACCCGCATCTTCGGCTTCGCGCTTGGCCAGCCACACGCCGCTCTTGTCGGTGTTGGCAGGCTGCTTGGGCGCATCGGCTGGAGCGGGTGTGTCGTTGACTATGTCGCTACGGGTATCGCCCGCTTCAAGCGGAGCCACAGCGCTAGCGGCATACAGCGCCTCAAGCTCTACGCGGTCGCTCAGGGCGGCTTCCTCATTAGCTGCCAACACCACCTCGGGCGCAGCTGCATCAGGCACCACTGGCTTGGGTCTGCCGCCCTCTAGCGCTGCCTCGTGCATGGCAATCAGCTCAGAGAAGAAGTCCGTTATGCGCTCAGGCGGAAACTCGATCAACTGCAAGCCGTGGCGCAGCTTGCCCAGCATGCCGGGAATAATCTGCACCAAGCGCTTGCGGTTGCGCTTGGCAACGCGCGGCTGCACGCTCCAATACAGCTCGGCCACCAAGTCTTGGTAGCCCTGCGGGTCGCTGGTGCCGTCGGTGCAGCGCAGCTGCGACTCGGCCACTGCCTGCGCCCACGGGCCACACACAAAATCCACCACTGGGCGGGGCACATCCACCCCTTCGGCGTTGGTGCGAAACTCTTGGGCCAAATACTGCGCCAGCATATTGCGCTGCTCAGCGTGCATGAGTGCGCGAGTGGCTTCCTCGCGGCGCGCACCGTCTTCTGCGTCTAGGCGCTCCCACACTTTCTCTAGGTCTTGCATCACCTCACTAAAAGCCTGCGACGCGCTTTCGCCCGCACTGCTTTTTTTGCGCAATGAGGCAATGCTCTTTTCGATCGATTTGAGAAACTGGCTATACCCCTCGTCGCGCTCTTGGGCAAAAGCCAAGCTGCGACTGGTCACTTTGTCTAAAAACTGGCGCGCCGCGTGCTGCTTGTCACTAAAAAACCGGCCGTCCACCTTGGCAATGTCCATCAACATCGGCTCTAGCGTTTGCAATTGCCCCCGCACACCAGAGAGCAATCGCTCATCTTGAATCAGGTTGTCCAACATGAGGCGTACCACTTCTTCGCCCAGTTGTTTGCCTAAGTTTTTGCCATCGGCCAGTGCCATACGGGCGGCGGCTTTTTTGCGCGCTGCGTCTGCATCTGGGTTGCTGGCTGCTGCGCGCGCTTTGGTCTCTAGGCGCTGCACCATCGCCTCGACCTGGCGCATGTCTTGTAGCGCCACCACAGAGGCCGGCACAGTGTGTAAAAAGTCTTGCGGGCGGCGCGCGTCGGTGTCCAGCTCGCCCGAGAGCAGCCTGCGCAGGCGGTCTAGCGTGAGCAAGGTGCGGGCCACCGAGTTGCCCATACTGCCCACCACGCTGGGCTTGGCCATGCTGCTTTGCACTTGGTGAGGCGGCACCACACTGGCCGACTCCACACCGCATGATTTAAGCCACGAGCACAGCTCGATATACAGCTTGTGCAGCGATGCGCCCAAGCGCCCTGCCAGCTGCGACAAAATAGCGCCGCGCAGATCCACATCGGTCACATACTCGGCCACGCATTCGCGCAGAGCCCTCGCATACATCTCAGGTCGCAGTGGGTTGATTTGCGACTGCACGGTAATCCAACCCAAGAGCGAGCTCATCAACGCGTCCAGCGGGGCCACCGCCTCGTCCACCAGCATGCCAATCTCTTGCAAGGCGCGCGCTATTTCAATGCTTTCGTCCAAGTCCTCTTCTTCGAAGAGCTTGAGGTCTTCAAAGCGCATCATCTGGGGTGCTTGCGCGTCTACGCCCACACCCTTATATACGCAGGCACGCAAGTGCTGGTTAAAGCTGGCCTTGAGTCCAGCGCGTTGGGCTATTAGCAAGTCCACCGACGCTTGCACTGCGGGCGGGAAGTTAGGCTTGCCGTGAGCCACCACGCCTTTGCTATTTTTACCCAGCAGTCCATCCAAGGCTTTGTCTATCAACCCTTCAGACTGGTGCAAAGCCGCCTCCAAACACTGGCGCAGCGTTACACGCGGCCCGTGAGGGTCGTCAGATACGCCGAGCTTGTGCGGTGCGGGTGAACTCATATGTGTCTACATTATGGGTGTAGTTCTAGCCTCTGGGCAATGCGTACTAGCCTGTAAATGCGGCGATTGTGGGCTTTAAGCCAACGCTTTAAAGCGCATGCGCTTAGGCTTAGCACCCTCTTCGCCCAGTCGCTTCTTTTTGTCCGCCTCGTACTCTTGGTAGTTGCCATCAAAGAAAGTCCACTGGCTGTCACCCTCGCACGCGAGAATGTGGGTCGCAATCCGGTCTAAGAACCAGCGGTCGTGGCTGATCACCATGATTGAGCCAGGGAACTCGAGCAACGCATCCTCTAGCGCACGCAAAGTTTCTACGTCCAGGTCGTTAGATGGCTCGTCCAGCATCAGCACGTTGCCGCCTGCAATCAACGTTTTGGCCAAGTGCAAGCGCCCGCGCTCACCGCCTGACAGGGTGCCCACGCGCTTTTGCTGGTCGGCCCCACTAAAGTTAAAGCGGCCGCAGTAGGCACGGCTGGCCACGGTAAATTTACCAATCTGCAGCATATCCAGCCCGCCCGAGACTTCTTCCCACACGGTTTTGTCGCCTTCTAAGTTTTCGCGCGACTGCTCGACAAAGGCCATCTTGACGGTCGCGCCAATATTCACCTCGCCACTGTCGGGCTTTTGTGCGCCGCTGATCATGCGGAACAGCGTAGATTTACCGGCACCGTTGGGGCCAATGATGCCGACAATAGCGCCCGCAGGCACCGTAAAGCTCAAGTTATCAATCAACAATCTGTCGCCAAACGATTTGCTAACCCCCTTAAATTCAATCACGCTGGCACCCAAGCGGTCGCCTACGGGGATGAAAATTTCTTGCGTCTCGTTGCGTTGCTGGTGTTCGTAGCTAGACAGGTCTTCAAACCGGGCAATACGTGCCTTGCTCTTGGCTTGGCGGCCTTTGGGGTTTTGGCGAATCCACTCAAGTTCTTTTTTCAGTGCTTTAGCGCGCGCATCTTCGCCTTTTTGTTCTTTCTCCAGGCGGTCGGTTTTTTGGTCTAGCCAGTCGCTGTAGTTGCCTTTGTACGGAATACCTGAGCCACGGTCGAGCTCCAAAATCCACTCTGCTGCGTTGTCTAAAAAGTAGCGGTCA
>JANPDG010000177.1:0-17200 GCA_031431335.1 Polaromonas sp.
GCGAGATCACTTCTACGCCGTCGATATTTTGAATCCCATCTAAATGCTTGATGCCAAACGCACCAGCACCTGCTAAGGCGACCTTGATAGTTTTCATAGTGAATTTTCTAAAATGAGATGCCCTACTGCCGTGTTCGAGGCTGGCACATGGTAGAAGCGGTGGACGACCTTGGGCGCTTTGCCGCCGTTCAAATCTGCCATCGCTCCGCGTGCCGCGAGCCACATCACCAGCTCGATACCTTCGCTGCCCGCCTCGCGCACATAGTCAATATGGGGCATGGCGGCTTGCTGCTCAGGGTTGACAATCATGGTGTCCATAAAGGCCGCGTCAAACTCTTTATTGATCAGGCCCGCGCGTGGGCCTTGCAACTGGTGGCTCATGCCGCCTGTACCCCATATCTGTACATTCAGGTCTTTATCAAACGACTCTACCGCTTTGCGGATAGCCTTGCCAAGATTGAGGCAGCGTTTACCCGAGGGCACGGGATATTGCACGACGTTAATCGCAATCGGAATCACGGGGCAAGGCCAGGCTTGGGGCTGGCCACACATCAGCGAGAGCGGCACTGTTAAACCATGGTCTACATCCATCTTGTTAACTATCGTGATGTCAAAATCATCTTGAATCACAGATTGCGTGATGTGCGCAGCCAGCTCAGGATGACCAACGACTTTAGGCACCGGGCGCGGGCCCCAGCCTTCGTCAGCCACCGCATATTCTGCTGCGCAGCCGATGGCAAAAGTAGGAATCATCTCTAGGCTAAACGCTGTAGCGTGGTCATTAAAGACCAGCAATATCACATCAGGTTGACTGTCTTTGAACCATTGTTTAGAAAACTCGTAGCCCTTAAACAGCGGCTGCCAGTAAGGCTCTTGGGTTTTGCCTAGGTCTAGCGCCGCGCCGATGGCGGGCACATGGGATGTAAAAACACTGGCGGTGATGCGGGCCATTACGCGCTCGCTTTGTGGCCTGCCGCACCTTGCGGCTGACGATGCGCTTGGGCGGTGCCGCCCTCGCCTACTATGCGGTTGCCCTCAATAGATCGGCCACCTGCGATCATCATGTTGCGATATTCGTCCTCGGTCATACCTGTCATGCTGCCTGCCATTTGCTGAAAGCTCTTGCCATGCGTAGCGCCCAGTTTGGCTAAAAAATAAATATTGCCGCCCAATTGAATGGCTTTGTTGAGGTCAACATCCAGCACGGCCTGCTTTTGCGCTTCGGTCATCGGCCATTCGCTCAGGTAGGCTCTTTGATCGGCTTTAAACCGTTCACGGTTTTGCGCCTTCATCAGGCTCATACAAAACTGGTTCAAGTGAAAGCCCTTGCGAGACTCATCCATGTCAAACAATGTCGTGCCTGGCACATCTTGGTATGGTTTGTGTAATGGCATCAGTCTTTCCAGTACAGTTTAGTAGGGTTGTCTACCAATAGCTTTTGTTGCAGCGCTTGGGTCACGGCGATGTGGGGAATAAAGTCTACCAGCAAGCCGTCGTCGGGCATGTGGTCTTTCAAATTAGGATGTGGCCAGTCTGTGCCCCACAGCACGCGGTCCGGAAAAGCCTCCACAATGCGTCGGGCAAAGGGAATCACGTCTTGGTAGGCATTTTGCTCGCCCTGCAAAGCTTTAGGGCCAGTCACGCTTAAACGCTCAGGACAACTCACCTTGGTCCACACATTAAGGTGCTGGTGCATAAACTTCACAAACAGTTCAAACTCAGGGCCGTCCACGGGCTTGCTCACATCAGGCCGTCCCATGTGATCCACCACAACCGTGGTGGGCAGCGTAGTAAAAAAGTCCCACAGCTCGGGCAAATCCACCGCTTCAAAATAAACAACCACATGCCAGCCAAGCTTGGCAATGCGACCTGCAATTTCCATCAATTCGTCTTTTGGTGTGAAGTCCACTAAACGTTTGACAAAGTTAAACCGCACCCCGCGTACACCAGCAGCGTGCATGTCATGCAGCTCTTGGTCGGTTACGCTGCATTTGACCGTAGCCACGCCACGCGCTTTGCCGTTAGACCTACGGCAGGCGTCGACCATGGCGCGGTTGTCTGCGCCATGGCAGGTCGCCTGCACGATGACGCTTTTATCAAACCCTAAGTGATCGCGCAATGCAAACAACTGCGTCTTGCTGGCATCGCAGGGGGTGTATTTTCGCTCTGCTGCATAGGGGAACTCTGCCCCAGGGCCAAAGACGTGACAATGGGCATCTACGGCACCGGCGGGTAACCTAAACCCAGGCTTAGCTGGGCCGGTGTACCAGTCCAGCCAGCCCGGAGTTTTTTCAAAAGTCATATTGTTAATCGATATAACGCAGGCCCGCTTTTGCCAGCGGTTCGCGCATGTTGTACATATCCAGACCCAATATGCCGGAGGCCAGTTTGGCGCGTTTTTCGCCTTCAAAGCTTTCTCGTTTTTGTGCAGCTTCTAGTGTCTTTACCGCCATAGCCGACGGCACACACACCACGCCATCATCGTCTGCCACGATCACGTCGCCAGGCGTAACCCACATGCCTGCGCACACCACGGAAATGTTGACCGAGCCCAGCGTGGCCTTGATCGTGCCCTTGGAGCTGATAGCTTTGCTCCACACTGGAAAATTCATTTCTTTGAGTGTTTTGACATCACGTACGCCCGCATCAATAATCAGCGCCCTCGCTCCGCGCGCCTGGAACGATGTGGCCAATAAATCACCAAAATAGCCATCGATGCAGTCAGCCGTCACGGCCGCCACCACAATATCGCCGGGCGCAATCTGCTCTGCAGCGACATGCATCATCCAGTTGTCGCCGGGCTGCAGCAATACCGTCACTGCGGTGCCGCTGACCTGCGCACCCGGGTAGATGGGCCGCATGTAGGGTTTGAGCAGCCCCACCCGACCCATTGCCTCGTGCACAGTGGCCGAGCCCAGCGCAGCCAGTTGATCGGCAGCTGTCTTGTCTGCACGGACCACGTTGCGGTATACAACACCGAGTTCATACATATCATTGCCCTTTCTTGAGCAAGGCGACGTCTAACCGCGGAAACACGCGACGGGCGTTGCCCTCATAAATTTGGTATTTTTGCTGCGCGTTCAATTGTGTGGATGCTTCGATATAGCGCTTGGTATCGTCGTAATAATGACCCGTCTCAGGATCAATACCGCGCACAGCACCAATCATCTCGCTGGCAAACAAAATATTGTCGACAGGAATCACCTTGGTCAGCAGGTCAATGCCGGGCTGGTGGTACACGCAGGTGTCAAAGAAAATATTATGAAGTAAATGCTCTTTGAGCAAAGGTTTTTTAAGCTCTTGCGCAAGCCCGCGAAAGCGCCCCCAGTGGTAGGGCACTGCGCCACCACCGTGCGGAATTAGAAATTTAAGAGTTGGAAAATCTTTGAATAGATCGCTGGTCAGGCATTGCATAAACGCCGTCGTATCAGCGTTCAAATAATGGGCTCCTGTGGTGTGAAAGCAGGGATTGCAACTGGTGCTCACATGAATCATCGCAGGGACATCGTATTCAACCATCTTTTCGTAAATGGGGTACCAATGCTTATCCGGCAGTGGCGGCGATGTCCAGTGGCCGCCTGATGGATCTGGGTTCAGGTTAATACCGACATGGCCATATTGCTCTACGCACTTGACTAGCTCAGGAATACAGCTCGCAGGATCGACTCCCGGCGACTGCGGCAGCATGGCAGCGGGAATGAAATGGTCAGGAAACAATTGGCTTACGCGGTAGCACAGCTCATTACAGATAGCAGCCCAAGTGGACGAGACATTAAAGTCACCAATATGGTGGGCCATAAAGCTGGCGCGTGGGCTAAAAATGGTCAGGTCACTGCCGCGCACTTTCATCAGCTTGAGCTGGTTTTGCTCGATGGTCTCGCGCAGCTCATCGTCGCTAATTTTAAGATCAGCCACCTTGGGCATCATGGCGGGGTCTTTGATACCAGCGATCTGCTGATTGCGCCAATTCTCCAACGCCTTCGGAGCCGTGGTGTAGTGCCCGTGGCAGTCAATAATTATCGGTTTTTCTTGGCTCATGGGGTATCGTTTTTCTAAGGATTTAAATCGGACTTCAAGACGCGAAGGGCGCTAAGATCCATGCCCCACCCACACCTCAGATGGCACCATCACCTCGCCGCGCATAATCAACCGCGCTGTGCGCAGGAGCGCTGCTTTGGTGACGGTTTGGGGGTTAGCAGGGTCGGTTTCTAGCTCTACGCTGAATTCGCCCGTGGGATGCTCCACAGATATTTTCTTGGTGACACCTATAGGCACCACCGCGATGCCCTCGCAGACTGAGCCTTGCAGCACACACGCCGTGCCCACAGTCACAGCCGCCAGCACGCCAATTGCATCGTGGCACACATGAGGGATGAAGCTGCGGGTACTCAGGCTGCCGCTACTGCGGGGCGCGGCAATCAAAGTCATTTTGGGATAATTCTTAGCGCTCACATCGCCCAAGCCCATGTGCAGCGATGCTTTCAAGCGCAGAGCCTCGAGCTTGGCTTTGAGTTCGGTATCGGCATTGAGGTCGGCTACGCTCTCGTAGCCTGTACGGCCCACGTCGCTGGCGCGTAGCATGACCAAAGGCATGCCGTTGTCGATGCAAGTGACTTCAATGTCAAACGCAGCAAATCCTGCGCCCTGTACATGCACGGTATTGCGCACCTTGCCTGTGGGCAGCAAGCCCGAGCATACCGAGCCTGCCGTATCTAAAAAGTTGATCGTAATCGGTGCCGACAAACCGGGTGCGCCGTCGATACGGGCATCACCCTCGTACTGCACCTGGCCTGCGGGCGTTTGCACCGTCACATCGCATTGCATGTCGGTGTTCAGAGTAAGTACGCGGGCGGTCGTGGTCCTGCCTTGCGGTGCCACCAGGCCGCGCTCCACGGCAAAAGGCAGCACGGCAGCCAGCATGTTGCCGCAGTTGGGCGTAGTGTCGACTGTGTCTTTGTTGGGCTGCAATTGTGCAAATAAAAAGTCGATATCCACACCCGGTGTCAGACTTTTGCGCACAATGGCGACTTTAGAGGTCAACGGATGGCCGCCGCCCAGACCATCAATCTGGCGCGGATCTGGCGAGCCCATGACCGAGAGCAACACACGGTCGCGCACGACCAAATCAACTGGCAGGTCAGTTTCTACAAAAAACGCACCTTTAGAAGTGCCGCCGCGCATGAAATAACAAGGAATTGCCGTTTGCATAGGTAAAAATTGGGCTTTTAGCGCCTTGTCAGGATGTTAGCTGCTGGGGTGCTTCGCGCAACAGAAAGCAGGCCCTATCTGTTAGAACAAACACTTATAGCCAAAACATAGATATATCAATAAACTAATTTGATGGATCTTAAGCAAATCGAGTATTTTGTGCGCGTCGCCGAGCTGGGCAGCTTTACACGCGCCTCTGTCGCGCTGAATATTGCCCAGCCCGCACTGAGTCGCCAAGTCAGGCTGTTAGAGGTCGAGCTGAGGCAAAACCTGCTGGTACGCAACGGGCGCGGTGCTACCACCACCGAGGCGGGCAAAATGCTGCTCGAACACGGGCGCGGCATCTTGCACCAAGTAGAGCGTGCCCGCGAAGACCTGGGTCGCGTGCGCGGTGGTTTGGCGGGCCGCGTGGCTGTGGGCATGCCCACCAGCGTAGCCAAAGTGCTCACCGTGCCCTTGATTCGCGCGTTCAAAGAGCGCATGCCAGAGGCTTCACTGTCGATCAGTGAGGGCCTGTCGGTCGCTATGCATGAGTCGCTAATGATTGGGCGCCTTGATATTGCCCTGCTCTACAACCCCTTAGCCGGGCCCGATGTCGAACTCACAGAGCTGGTAGAAGAGGATCTTGTCCTAGTGCAGCACAGCGCTCACCGCAGCAAAGAGGGTCAGCCCATCAGCATCAGGGAGCTCGCTAGTGTGCCGCTGGTCATTGCCACCCGGCCCAACGCGCTACGCGCATTGGTAGAGAGCGAGATGGGTGCAGTAGGCAAACGGATCAGTATTATTTTAGAGATTGACGGCGTTGCAGCCACGTTGGATTTGGTGGCCGATAACGCAGGGGCCGCTGTGCTGCCAGCCAACGCGGTGCGCACCGCAGCGCACCCTGAGTACTTCAGCATGCGTCCCGTGAGCGGGCTGCGCAGCCGCTTGTCCATGGCCACCAGCGCGCAGCGCCCTGCTACGCTCACACAACGCGCTATGCAAGAGCTCATTACAGAGCTAATGCACAAGTATTTCTAAGTGCGCTGTGGCTGCAGGTTAGCGTTATTGCGGTCTAATTATCACTGATTTACTACTAAATTAATAGCTAACTATCCAATATCCACGTCGGAAAAATGCCAAAAAATCACCCATCCTGATGAATGCAGTTTATCTACCCGTTGGCGGCTCATCCGCCGAGTGGGTGCTACGCAAGATGCGCATAGGGCGCTGGGCTTTAGACTGCGACTTTTCGCTGTCGCTGCCAAACATATCGCGCTCGATTTGGTTGATGATGCCGGGCAAGCTGGGCAGTTGCTCATCAAACGGCAGGTCGGACGGGGGATGGGTGCTCAAGGCGCTAACACCGCCCTCAGGGTGCTCTTGTGCATCAATTTGGGCATAGTTTCCACCCACCCAGCCAATCCGTTTGCCAGGCTCCATCTTGCGCAGCACAGCCAACGAGCGGCGCTCAATATCGGCCAGCACGGTACCAAAAGTGGGCAGCCACGCGATCACAATCCGCGAGTTTTGGGCCATGGGTACACCGTGACTGGCAATGGCCATGGTGCGTGTGATGATTTTTTGCGCCATAGCATTCGCAGCAGCGGCATTACGCTGCATCACAATCGTCACGGCAAATGCATTAGGCGCAACACGGGCCACTGTGTCCACCACAGACACGCTGGACGACACAGCTGCAGCAATTTGCAATAAGCCTGTTTCAAAGCCCTCACCGCCATAGTGCTCCTGTAGCTTAGCCACGTCTCCCACCTCGATATAAAAACAAGCTGCATGATTTTTTTCAGCCTTCATCCGTTTCAAGCTGCTGCTCAGCATGTGCTCGAAACCTGCACGATTGAGCAGCCCAGTCAGCGCATCGCGCCCCTCAGAGTGGGTCGCCCGCGCCATAACCAAACGGCCGTGTCGGTACTGCAGCAACTGGGCATAAAACAACAGCAAAGTAGAGACTAAGAATCCCACACTGGCCACCGTCAAGGTTTGCGGTCCATCAGCCAAACCCCAATATCCCAGCAATGGCGCAGTAATACCCAAACACACAAACAACACCGCCACCAGCGTCCAAGCAGCATGCGCCTGTTGGCGCAACACACTGACCACCGCCATGGCCAGCGCAAACAGTAAGCTCAACAGCAAATAGGGCGGCAGCAACAGAGTTTGGGCCACACGGGCGCTGGTGCCCGCCAACAGCAGCACAGCCAGCAGCCCCAGTGCCATCCACAAAAGCACACCGCGCCATACCAGCATTGAGTACGATTTTTGCGACACTACCGTAGCCACAGCCCAAGGCAAAAACGCACCGCAAAGCATGCCTGAGATAAATTTGCTAATGTCGTTAAAGCGCGGGGAGTTCACACCCACATACATGCCCGCGACACCGCCTTGGGTGAATACCGCCAATCCCACCGACACCACCAGCAAGGCCACCGCCATAAAGCTAAAGCGCTGAAACACCGCAGCAGCACCAAAGCCCACAAACGTCAGCACCACGGCCAAGCCCAACAAAGCGCCCGTGCGCAGAGCAGTATCAAAACGCTCGGCGCGAAACTGCCTGTCGCCAAGCAGCATGACAGGGCTGGCCATTAAGCCTTGATGCCCTATCTCCAATACCATCTGCAACTCACCTTGCTTGGCTGGCAAGAAAAATGCAGGATTGCGGTGGCTAAAAGGCCATTGCACCATCGGAACTTGGTCCCCCGCCATGGCATGCGTCCAAGGCCCATCGTTATAACGGTAGCTCAGATGCGCCTCATCTAGCCTAGGCATGGGCAGCTCCAACACCAAGCCTTGATCGCCTTCCTTCATCTGTAGTGCAAGCCTGCCCACCAAACGCTCACCCAAAGCCAGCTTCACAGGTTTGAGGTCAAGCCCAGTTGCAAACTGACTGTCAGGCCAGCCCCACACAGTGGCCGCACCCACAGACTGCAAAGCTTGCGGATGGGGAGTCTGCATGCGGTGAATTTGCCATTGGGTACGCAGGTCCATACGCAAGTCATGTAAGTTGCTACTGCGCAAATCCACGCTGGGCGCCGCATCTGACAGGCCAGGCAGCAATGCCAACAGGATGGTCGCCAACAGCGCCAGCGCGTACCAGCGCAGCTTGGCTGAACGCAGCCAAGCTTTGCGCAGAGTGCTGCGGTTAGCATCAGATGACATCGGGTCTTGTTCCATGAATGTGTAAGCAAATTAACACAAACTAAGCTTTGTGCGCAATGGCAATTATCGCGTGCATTAATTCACATTAATAGAGAAATGTATTGCACGACAACTACATTATGAACACGAAAGGTTTATTTTTACATCAAACTTAAGTGTGCTGACCCGGCATTGGGTACCCAACATGGTTCAGCACTGTAACCGTCGGTCCCTTAGAGGTTTATCATGGCTTGAATATAAGTTCCATCGTGCTTGCTCAATCACCCCATCTACAAAGCTCTTTAGCAGGCTTTGCCCCTGCCATGCTTCCCGGCTACCAAACCAAGCACGAGCATATCGCTGTCGCAGGCGCTGCGCACCTGAACATCAGGTCGCTGCTAAACCGCAACCAGTTTTTTGACCCCGCAGGCGATGCCGAGAGCTTGGGTATTTCGTCGGCCGCATGGCCACTATTTGGCATGCTGTGGCCATCGGGCTCGCGCTTGGCTGAGCACATGGCTTTGCGCCCAGTCAACGCCGCTGAACATATTTTAGAAATAGGCTGTGGCTTGGCTTTGGCCAGCTTGGTTGCGCACCGCAGGGGCGCCCACGTCACCGCCAGTGATTGCCATCCCTTGGCTGCAGGATTTTTGCTGTGCAATTTGCGCATCAATGGCTTGGCACCTATGCCCTATTTGCACGGCCAATGGGGCGGTACTGAAGAGCTTGTCGCTGATAACACTCCACAAGCCGCACCGCGCCAGCGCTACGACCTCATTATGGGCAGCGACGTGCTCTATGAGCGCGATGCCAAAGGCGATCTCGCCCATTTCATAGCCAGCCACGCAAACCCTGTCGTAGAGGTCTGCATCATCGACCCTGATCGCAGTAACCGCAGCGCTTTTAGCCAGCGCATGCTCGCTCTAGGCTTTACCCTGCAAGAAGAACGCTTAGACATCGCAGCAGCGGGCTCTACACAAGCCTACAAAGGCCGCAAGTTGACCTACCGGCGCAGCGGCTAGGCCCCAGCCTGCGCGGGTGCAGCGCCATACACAGGTCAAGCCCCTTTCGCATGCACCAGCAAGCGGTCGGCATACTCTTGCCAAAGTGTATCTTTGTCCAGAGCCGCAAACACACCTTCGCCGGCCAAGTCTGCCACCCATTGCTGTTTATGGGCAATTGCGGTGGCCATCAGCGGCTCAAAGCCTGCTTCGCGTACTGTGTTGGCAGACTCGCGCATTTCTTCGGCGCGGCGTTTGCCGTGCTGCACGACACGGCTGAAAAAATAAGCCCCTTGTTGGTGCCAGTCAATGCCCGGAAAGGTTTCTTGCAGTGTAGGCAAGACATAGTCCTCCACGCCATACGCACGCGCTGTCGTGTAGCTCTCAATGACCAATGCCTCCAACCCTTTGATCATCACACTGCGGCACATTTTGATGGCGCTGGCTACGCCTATTTTGTCGCTCACCACCTTGGTATTCATGCCCCAAGCATTGAGTACTTGCCCAAGCTCATGGGCCCGTGCCCCGCCCAACAGCATGGGCACCTTGATGCCATACGGCGGCACCGAGGTCATCACCCCCGCCTCCACATAATGCGCACCCGCTGCTTCAATCGCAGCCGCGCACTTCTGCTTGGTACTGGGCGAAGCCGAGTTAAGGTCTAAAAACACAGTGCCCGCACGAATAAACTGCGCGGCCTTCTGCGCAACTGCCAGAGTGTTGGATGCGGTAACAGCTGAAATGAGAATGTCACTGTGCTCGCACAGCAGCTGCATTGACTCACATACCGCTACATCCGCATCTTCGGCACGCATGAATGCGTCTTTGCTGACCATTGGGTTGTCAAAAATAAGGTCCCATGCCGCAACTGATTTCACAGCCGCAATAGCTTGCAACCCAGAGGCAAATACCTTACCTACTTCGCCGTAGCCTGCTAGGCCAATCGTCTGCGTCTTCATCTTTGCAACTTACCTATTATTTCAATTATCAGGCGTAGCAGCCTGCGAGGCGGTACTATCAGAATCTTAGCTACTTTAAGCCAATTTCATATGCAAAAGATTTCGCGTGCTCTGCACATCACACTGACTGTGGTAGCGCTAGCCCTGAGTGTGCAAGGGTGCACCGTTTTGGCGATAGCCGACACGGTAGGCACTGTGGCGGTCAAGACTGTCGGCGTGGCCGCTGATGTTGCCATAGGCACCGTCAAGTTAACCGGAAAAGCCGTAGGCGCTGCAGCCGATGCCGTGACACCAGACAGCCCACCGAGTCAATAGACATGACCGAGGTGAGGCAAACCCCCAGGATCCAACCAGTTTAGAGCCGCACGTACTCGTACTCAACTGCTTGCGCGTTGATACCGCGGTCTGGCGGGGCGATCCAGCCGGCCATCTTGCCTGGCTCAGTGACGCGGTGCATGAGGCTTTTGACAAAGCTCTGGTCTTCTTCGGTGGGCAGCCACTCGGCCTTGCGCGCATCAAACTCTGCTGCGCTGATCGGCTGACCTTCTAAGTCGGTGTGCAGACCTGCCCACACGCCTACTTCGCGGCGAAAGCGGTTGCTCGGCAACTTAAACTCAAACTCAGCGCCGGCGCGCCTGATGCCCATATTCCAGCGGGTCAAGCCTACGTTGCAATCTTTTACATACTCTAAGCGGGTAATCTCGTTCATGCCGTTACGCACAGCAATGCTTTCGTTTTTCACACCGCCGTTGCCGTCGCTTACTTGGATGGTCATCTCGGTGTCGCTCTCCACATGGTCGGCAAACTTAGCTTCGTCCGGCCTGCCTTTGATGCCGTTGGCAAAATAAGTGGCTGCGTTGCTCGACTGCTCAGAGCCAAATAAATCGAGTGAACTGGTGAACCAAAAATTCATAAAGCGCTGCACAGTAGGCAGGTCAATCGCGCCATGCGCGCGGATGCGCTGTGGGTCTTCGGTGCCCAGCTCTTTCATGACTTCTAGGGTGCGCTTGATAACCCGGCCAATGCCGGTCTCACCCACAAACATATGGTGCGCTTCTTCGGTCAACATAAACCGTGTGGTGCGGGCCAGCGGGTCAAATGCAGACTCGGCAAAGCTCTTGAGCTGGAACTTGCCATCACGGTCCGTAAAGTAGGTGAACATAAAAAATGACAACCAATTGTCCATTGGTTCATTGAATGTGCCCAGAATGCGCGGCTTGTCCACGTCGCCACTGTGGCGCGCTAACAGCTCTTCGGCTTCTTCGCGTCCATCGCGACCAAAGTGCGCGTGAAGCAAGTAGACCATCGCCCACAGGTGACGGCCTTCTTCGACGTTGACTTGAAATAAGTTACGCAGGTCGTACAGCGACGGTGCCGTGTGGCCCAGCAGGCGCTGCTGCTCTACAGATGCAGGCTCGGTGTCACCCTGCGTCACTATCAGGCGGCGAAAATCGCGGCGAAACTCACCCGGCACCTCTTGCCACACATCTTGGCCTTTGTGATCACCAAACCCAATCTTGCGGCCCTCTTCTTTGTCTGCCATAAAGATACCCCAGCGGTAATCGGGCATGGGCGTGTAGCCGTAGCTGGCCCAGCCAGACGCATCCACACCTTGGGCCGTGCGCAAATACACATCGTTGGCCTTGAAGTCCGAAGGCCCCATCTCGTCCCACCAGTTCAAAAATGCAGGCTGCCAATGCTCCAACGCCCGCTGCAACTGGCGGTTCTCACCCAATCCTACGTTGTTAGGGATCAATGCCTGAAGGTCAATACTGCTCATGGTGTTTTCCTTTGATTAACGGTTAAATGGTTAGATGGTTGATAGGCTGAGGTAGGGGTTGGACTTATGGATGTGAAGGACGCTAACTTGGTATTCGGTATTCGAGTTAAACCCGCTTCCAATCAAACTTAGCCTTCTTCCCCGTACCAAAAAGCTTCAAAGCGCCCTCTTCGCCCACGGCGTTAGGCCGGATGAATATCCAGTTTTGCCAAGCGCTTAGGCGGCCGAAGATGCGGGTTTGCATGGTTTCTTTGCCGGGAAAGCGCAGTGAAGCTTCTAGGCCGGTCATGGCGTCGGGTGACAGGGAGGTGCGCTCTTCTAGCATGAGGCGAATTTCATCAGCCCAGTCGATGTCATCTGGCGTAACGGTGACCAAGCCCAGGCCCAGTGCTTGGTCAGCGCGCAGTGGGGCGTCGCTGAGGCCTTGCAGCAGTTTGATCGTCTCTTGATCTTCACAAAACCGGGTTTGCAAGCGCGTGAGGCCGTTGACAGCGGGATAGGTGCCAAAGTTGGCCGGGCTCAGTTGCAGTGCGGGGGCCGCGTCAGGGCTGTCGGGCAAGTCGAGCATGTAAATGCGGTCGCACGCCAAAGCCAGCTCATAGAACATGCCGCTGAAACACGAGCCTTCGTCCACCAGAGCGATCAGAGAGCGGCTGGTCACGTCGATGCGGGCCAGTGTGCGGCGCAGTGCGCCCGTGGTCTCGCGCACCAGCCAGTGCGATGCGTTGTGCAGCATGACTTCGTCTGCACGCATGACCAAGTTGTGGTCGCCACGGGTTTGCAACACCCAAGTGCCCACTTCCAGTTCATTGGTGCGCAGATTCAAAATAGCGTCGTCCAGCTCGCGCTGCATTCTCAGCGGCCACCAAGCCGCGCCTGCGGCTTCAATCGCTGCTGCTGTCGACTCAATGGGAGCCTTGGGCGCATGCACGGTCAAGGTGGCGATACGCTTGGTGCGGTCAACCTGCACATCGACTGTTTCGTAGTGGTAGCCTGCGTCGTCAATAGTCACTTGCAAAGGCGTGAGATCAACACCTTTTGCACCCACAGCCAGACCTGCGTCCCGGCCAGAGCTTGCGCGGGCGTTGTGTATTTCTTGCTCAAGCAGCGCATTGAACTGCAGCGGTTTGGCGTGGGCATCAATCAGCTTCCAGTCTTTGGCGCGGTCTGCGCGCACCCCTTCAGATGTGGTGCAAAAAATATCAGCCAAATCGCGGCGCACTTTGCGTTTGTCAGTCACGCGGGTCAGCCCACCCGTGCCCGGCAGCACGCCCAGCAAGGGCACCTCGGGCAGGCTCACGGTGCTGGAGCGGTCGTCCACCATAATGATGCGGTCGCAGGCCAGCGCCAGCTCATAGCCGCCGCCTGCACACGCACCGGTAACGGATGCAATAGCTTTGAGGCCATCATGGGCAGACGAGTCTTCTAGCCCGTTGCGCGTTTCATTGGTAAATTTGCAAAAATTCACCTTCCAGCCGTGGGTAGACAGACCCAGCATATAAATGTTGGCGCCGGAGCACCAGATTTTGTCTTTGCCGCTTTCAAACACCAGCACTTTGACCGACGGGTGCTCAAAGCGCACACGGTTAATGGCATCGTGCAGCTCAATGTCAACGCCCAGGTCATAGCTGTTGAGCTTGAGCTTATAGCCTGGCTTGATGCCGCCGTCCTCGTTGATATTGAGCTTGAGCCGCGCCACATCGCCGTCGACGCTCAGCGCCCAGTGCTGATAAAGGCTGGGATGGATCTGAAAGTTGACCATCTCACGATCACCTTGTGTGAACAGTTTAGTTTCAGTCATGGCATGCATATTTGTCTCTTGTGGGTTTAATAGCTTTAGGCAATGGCTTTTTGCAGGTCTTTTAAGCTCTGGCGCACGCTGCGGGCGCTGGTGTCGACCACCGCGTCCGAGCGGGCGTACAGCGCTTGGCGGCTGTCCAAGATGCGGCGAATGTCGTCCAGCGCCTGCAAGTTAGCGCCAGAGGGCTGGCCGTCAGCCGCGTTGTCTGACGTGTTGTCTGACGTGTTAAATGGCCGCATATCGCCTTGCGCCACCACGCGGCCCATGTGTTCCTCAGGGCTGGCTTTGATCCATACACACACAAAGTGGCTTTGCAGCAAGTCAAATGTCTCGCGCTCACTCACGATTGAGCCGCCCGTGGTCAGCACCACGCCACCTGCATGCTGCTGAGCAATGCGCAGCAGCGCGCGCCGCTCGTAACGGCGGTAGCCGGCTTGACCCTGCAGCAAAATGATTTCTTGCATACTGGTGCCCGCCTCGCGCTCGATCTCGCGGTCCAGCTCAATAAACGGCACGTTTTGCCCTGCGGCCAGCTGCGCGCCCAGCGTGCTTTTGCCAGCGCCGCGCAAGCCCAGCAGTGCAATGCGGTTGGCCCGGCCCTGCAAGCTGGGCAGGCCCAGCTGGGTGCTCAGCGCAGCATAAGCGGCGTCAAGCTGCACGTCGTCCAGCCGCTGAATGAGCGACATCACTCTAGACAGCGCGGGCCTGGGTGTATCCTGCAGCAAGTCTAGGGTGGTAATGTTGAGCGCTTGGGCCACAGCCTCCAAAGTAGTGAGCGAGGCATTGCCTTTGCCGCCCTCCATATCGGCCAAAAACCGCTCTGACAACTGTGAGTCTGCCGCCAGTTGCTTGCGCGTCATACCTCGGCGGGCACGCCAAGCACGCACACGGCTGCCCAGCTCAGTGAGTGTGCTGGCGCTGCTGTCTTGTGGAGTGGCGGTGAGAATGATGGGCATTTTGGCTTGATTTTCAAATTTAAATGCAGTATATTGCACTTAAATTGAATGTCAAGCAATTTACTGCATGTTTTAAAATCGACCTTATGCACCATATGACCAAACTCAAAATCCTCGTTGGCACCATGACCAGCACCGCAGACTACGTAGCGCAGGCCATTCAAATGGACTGCGCTGACTTGGTAAGCCAGATCGATGTGCAGCTGATGGACGGCCTGGACATCAGCGCCTTTGATGACCCAGATGCGTTGTATTTGATTTGCACCAGCACCTACGGCAGCGGCGATGTGCCGGACAACGCACGCATGCTGTATGACAGCCTAGACAGCGCACCGAAGTTTTTAGGCCATGTGCGCTACGGTGTGATCGCGTTGGGCGACAGCACCTACATGCAAACATTTTGCTTTGGCGGCAAAAAGTTTGACGAGCGCCTGCAGGGTTTGGGTGCGCAGCGGGTGGGCGAAGTGTGGTGCCACAACGCATCAGACGGCACCCTGCCCGAGACCGAGGGGGCTGCGTGGTGCCGTGAATGGCTGGCCAGTGTTTTGGCTTCTGCTTAATCTTATTTTGGGTGAGTTTTTTGGCATTTTTCCGACGTGGATATTGGATAGTTTGCTACTAAATATATAGTAAATAAGTTTCAAATTGCGACACATTTGACATATCTAGGCTAGCCGTAGCGCCTGGATAAACCTATTATCTGACAGTGAAAATACTCAGAAAAGGAGAGTTCATGGGCCAACTAGACCGTGCTGCCTTGCTAATGTCGCACGCTGACTTGCACTGGGCGCTGGTGCACAACGCAGGCCTGGCGCTTACCAGGGGGCAAGAGCCTTACCAGTTGATGCCGTATGAGACGGCTGAAATACAAGAATGCAGCGACACCCAAGCGGGTGCGCTAGAGCGTGGAGACGAGAGTGCTGCGGCGCTTTGCCAGTGGCATAGCTAGCTCAAGTTGCAGCGACAACCGCCGTGCGCCGCCCTACAGCCAGCGCCGCACCCACAGACAACACCAACACCAACGCGCCGCCCAGCAGAGTAGCGTAATGTAGTCCCCTGTCCATCAGCGCGCCAAACAACAGTGGCGAGATAGCAAAGCCTACGTCCAGCCCCGAATACACCATGCCATACACCCGGCCTGTAGCGCCCTTGGGAGTGGCTTTTTTGATCATCATGTCGCGGCTCGGCCCGCCGATACCAATGGCAAAACCTGTGGCGGCCAGCACTGCCATTGAGCCCATAGCGCCCAGCCAGCCTGTGGCAGCCAGTGCCATGCAGGCCGCGCCTGCGGTCATGCACAGGGCTACGATGCGGTCAGACTGTTGGCCCATGCGCGCCGCCACAAAGCCGCCCAACAGCATGCCCAGCGCGCTGCACAGCATGTAGGCGGTGAGCGTGGCGGTGGCATGGTTAAAGCTGGCTTGGTGCATGGCCTGCAAAATAGGCACGGCATAGCTCTGCACCATCGCCAGTGTCATGGTGGAGAGCAAAAAGAAACCAAAGCACCACCAAAGTACGGGCAGCTTTAAAAATGCCAAGGTGCTGGGCTGCGTGCCCGGTGCATCCGCCTTGTTAACCTGTGCGGTGTCAGCAACGCCGCGCCCCGCAACCTGCGTCAGTAGCTGCGAACGGTTGAGCACCATCACTGCCAGCACCAGCAGATACAGCGCAGCCGCCACCACATAGGCCGTGCGCCAGTCGCTGACCCACAGCATGAGCACAAAAAACGGCGGCGCCAGCGCCCACCCCAAGCTGCCCGTGAGGCCGTGCACGCTAAACGCATGGCCGATGCGCGAGCCTGAGACCCGCTGGTTCAAAATCGTGAAGTCCACCGGGTGAAACGACGCATTCGCCAGCCCCGCCAGTGCCGCCGCTGCCGCCAGCCCTGCGTAACCCGTGGCCATTGATGCCGCAAGGCACGCCAAGGCAAACGTCGCCAGCGCCGCAAACAGCACAGGCCGCGCGCCCACCTTGTCCACCAAAAACCCCGCCGTTGCTTGGCCCAAGCCTGAGACCACAAAAAACACGGTCATCAGCAGCCCTACTTGCGAGAAGCTGAGGCCAAAATCGCGCATGAAAATCGGGAACATGGGGGGCAGCAGCATGTGGCCAAAGTGCGAGCTGGCATGTGCCAAACCCACCAGGCCCATGACGTGGGCGTCTTTGCGCAGCGGGATAGCAGCAGGTGACGGTGCGTTGAGCGTAGCGGTATGCATGACGCAATCTTAGCGCAGGCGCAGGGGTTGGACTGCACAGCACCGTACGGATTGTTGAGCTATTACTGTCCTGATACCTCGCGGTCACGCAGCAGCGCACGTACTAGACTAACGAACTGGCTCCCAAACCAATACAGCACAAAA